>CAMARA010000001.1 GCA_945860585.1 Francisella tularensis subsp. holarctica
GTTGTCGCTGTCTCTCTGTAACCACGCTCTATGTCAGGCACTTAGCACTAATAATTTTCCGGCTTTTGACCCTCAATGAACATCGGCCGACAGTGTACCAAAGTTATTTAACCTTGTGTGGCAGCGCAGCTGACTGAGATGCTCTATACATTTTTTTGCCCCTCGTTTTGGCTGAGATGGTAGGCGTCTGACATAGAAAGCAGTGCGGTGCGTTCCCGCTCCTTCGCTTCATCGATGACGCAGCTTTGGATCAGGGTATCGCAGTGATTGCGTAGCTCCATTTCAGGGGCGTTGGTAAAGCTGACTAAAAGGCGAAAAAGGATTTCTGTGTTAAGCGAGTGGTTGTCGGCGTAAGCTGATTCGGTGAGTAGGCCAATGAGATTGCGACCAATGTGGAGCTCATATTTTGCAGCGCTATTTGAGATAATCTTTGCGTGCTGCAATTCAATTGCGCGAACGCGGTATTCGATATCATTGTAGAATGTTGCAAGTAGGCGTCGAGTCACTTCACTTTGGATTGAGCAGCGATTTGCCTCTGCTTCAATCTCCAGGGCCTCAAATAAAAAATCGCAGAGGGTCAGTTTAATGCAGGGATAGCTTTTGGCATTTTGGTGAATAGGTAACATTTTTATCTCCGTTTGTCATTAAAAATAAATCTTACGTTTAGATTAAAGCATCTAAATAAACAAATGTCTAGTTATATTTGTATTAAGCACCCATAAGTCAATGACGAATCGATGAAAAAAGATCTAAAAACGCGTTTTGTTTATTTTGAAAGATAGTGTTATACTGGGATTTTTATAGATGAATGTGAGGCTATCATGAATGAAATTAAGCTGCCCCCCGTTGATTCCAATCTGGATACCATTTCAAAACGCTTAAAATACCTCATTGATCAAGCAGGTGTTAAACAGGCACATATTGCTAGGAAGCTTGGCGTATCGCGTGGCGCTGTTCATCATGTTCTCAATAGTGATGCGAAGAGTACGCGCGGCGCGGCTCAAAAGATAGCATCGCTGCTGGGCGTGGACTCAGAATGGCTACATACAGGGAAGGTTCCTGATAGCCAAGAGAAACAAAAGTCTAATATGATTATCCCTGAGGGGCGAGAATATGTTCCAGTTTACTATTTAGATCAATTGCTCATGCTCAGGCAAAACCTGGGGACTGAGGTTTCACCGCTTAGCTATATGATGCCTCAGCGCCAATATGAGCAGAAGGTTTTTGCTGTTCAGTTAAGTATGCCATCAGCTCTACAAAAGTTTGAAGCTGGAGATATTGTGGTCTTTGCTGAGAAAGCCGTGGTCAAAATGGGCGACTGGGTATTAGTTTATAATGCTGAAGAGGGACGGATGATTGTGGGCATGGTGACTTTCCATGAAGCCAATCAGATCGTTGTTCTGCATCATAAAGTGGAGTCTCCCCTAGTCTTAAAACAAGGGTCAGACTCAATTGTTGGAGTATTTGTTGAATCAGCCAAATATGCCAGAGTTTAAAACAACTAAGGAGGTTCCAAAGTGAGTAGAAATATAAAGCAGGTGACGCATGATCTGCTTCCCATTATTGAGAGCATTGATGACTTGTGGAAAGAAGTGCAAGCAGCACAACATGAGCTTTTTGAGAGTTTGAAGCCTGAACATCCAGAAATCAAGGAAGCTTTTTTGAATAGCATCAAGGCGATAAGCGTTTTGGGTGTCCATACACAAACTGCCCTGGACTATCTTGCAGAGATGGATGCTGAGGCCGATAGCGAGGGGATGGAGAAGAGCTATTATTAAGAATGCTTATTAAGAGCCTTTTGGACGTCATGTTTGTCGAGCGCAATTAAGTATTCTGGCAGGTCATCAAAGTGAGATCCTGAGATTAAGTACAGGTGTTCATAGCCGTCAGCGTGTAATTTTTTAGCCAGGTCACGCCCGTTAAGCTCTTGAATGCCAAAATCATTATCCAGGCAAATGGGGGTCTCTTTTGCATATTTTTCATGCTCTTTGATGAACAGATAGGGATCTTCATAATATTTAACTTTTTTGTCTGATAGCTTGTAATCAATGATCGTTTTCATAAAACGCGGCTTGTCGTCTACAATGATGATATCCACTGGCTCAATGGCCGTAGCTTCCCCTGGAGCTTTAAGATTGATGGGCACTTCTACGGCTAATACTTTCGGCAAGACCTTCGCTCCCAATAAGGCTGCGCGTGTCACAATTTCCTTATTGGCGTAGTGACTGGTTACCAGAACAGAGTGCTTGATTCCAGAAGCTTCCAGTACATCCAGGCCATTCATTTTTTGATTGAGCAGTTCATAATCAGTCAGCAGAAAAGTTGTGCTTTTTTCAGATTCCGTTAAGCTGATAATATAATCCAGTGCTTCAGCACCTTGTTCAAAGTGGACGACCTGTAAATTGTTGGCCTTAGCAATATCTTGAAAGCGGTGATCCCAAGCTCTGTGAATAACGGTAGAATCGTCATCTAAGACAATGACGATAGCGCCAGGGATGATTTCAATTTGGTTGGCAACCCAGCCTGGAGTTTTGAGGAGGCAGAAAATCAGTTTAATTGTGGTGCCCTCGCCTATCGCTGAGTGAATTTCCATATTGCCCTTATATCGTTGCAGGGTTTGATGTGCATGATTGAGGCCGATACCATGCCCATTTTCCTTATCCACAGTCACCGCCTCTTTATTCATGATGCGTGCGATGAGTTCTTGGGGCATTCCCTTGCCATTATCAGTGATGGAAAGAATGACATGCTTATCCGACACATCCAGATTCACCCGAATTCTGGCCGCATCTTTGCAGGCATCCACAGCATTGTTGATCATATTTGACAGCATACGTTTAAATTCAGTTTGATTGCCAATGATGAAGGCAAAATGGGCTTTGGGCGTGAAGTTTGCTTCAATTTTAACATCCCTATTACGGTATTGCAGGCGTTTTTCTGACAGTATTTTGAGGATTAATGTGGAGATCAAGAGCTCCTGCCATGGCATATTGTCTGAATGATCTATTCCTCTTTCTTCGGTGATGCGATATTGATTGGTCACATTGTTGGCAATATCCTGAATAGTCTGGGTTGCCTCACGAAGTACAATTCGCTCTTCTTCTGGAATTCCAGTGCATTCTTGGGTTAGAACCAGTAATGCAGCGACGGGAGTCAGCATATTATGGGCGACTTGAGTGGCAATTGCCCCCAGCTTCTTTTTGGCCTGATCTTTTTCTTCTTTGAATTTAAATGCATTGGCAATAAAAGCCTGGAGGAAAATAAACTCTTCGATGCTGGAAGGCTTATGATCCATAAGGCTTTTATCCTTTTCGTGCATCAAGACTTCGATATTTGCAGTGATTTTTTTGAATGGTGCTTCCAAAGTTTTTCCCATAAAAACAGACAAAGTGATCACAATAACAGAGTAAATCATAATGAAAAGGGGTAGGCTCAAAAACACGTCTTTATTGACGATAGAGAATGAATAGCCAATCACAAAGAACAGCAAAAAGCTAATGACTGATACGCTAAAAGACCAGAAAACCAATTTGCTTTTGATGCTGGTATTTTGTCTTACCAAGCTGTCAATCGTATAGCTTTTGTCTTTAAGCAAATACATCAGCCCAAATAAAATGAAGGCCAGTCCCAATAGCCAAAGCAATTCGCCATAGCCCAGCAGGATAACAGTTTGTGAAATGTATGAATAAATGAGAAAAAAATCTCCTGACATCAGGATGATAAAGCCGGATAAGAGCAATGAGAACCCTCTATTTTCTGAGTACATAAGGCATAAAATCGCAAAGTCGAAAACAATAATCTGGGCGATAAAAGTAGAGGCCTGAGCAATAGTATCGTCAGTCCACGCTCCCAGCGCATAATTGATGGACGACAAAAAGAGGGAAATCACGATGAGATTCATAATTGCAAAAGGGATCAGCATTTTAACGTAGCGCTTTCGGTTTGGGATGGCTCGGCGCAGCACAGCAGAGAAAAATGTGATAATGGCATAGATCCACAGATAAAAGGGAATCAGGTCAATCAAAAACGCAACCAGTTTTGAATTAGGGCCTGTGGTGTTTCGAAAATAGGTGACCAAATAAAAAGAGAAATCGTTGGCTAATAGTCCGATGTTGGCAATGAGCAGCCACTTCAAGACTTTTCGGTCTTCTGCGGCAGCATTTTTGTATATCCTAAAAACAACAATCAACATGAAGACATGCACTAAGAATTCAATTTGTGCAGCGATATGACTGATTTGATCTGGGGTTTTGAGTTGAAAGGACTGCATCAAAAATAGCAGGAGCCAAATAACCAAGCAAAAAGAAATAACGCCAGTAATTGTGTTAAATTTTTTCATCATCGGTATTTTCAAATGTCCCACGCTCCCTTTAGTAGCGTATCTTTAAAGCACATATCTGTACAGTCAATTGTGCCGAGAATTTCAGCACCCTCGTGTTTCATAAATAGTTTTGCCGCGCGATTTGATTCCCATACCACAAAGACCTCGCGAGTACAGTGGTTTGCGCGGCCTAAGTTTTTTCTATAGTTGATCAAAGTTTTATATGCGCTTGACCCTCGATAGGGTTTTGCAACGGCGGTCGCATAGACAACATAGTCTGTGTCTAAGACTTCCCGAGTATAAAAGTGGTTAATGCGGTGGAAGGCAGACGCTAGGCCATTTTCATCTCGATACCAGTTCGGAGTGCTGTGCTCAACTTCTGCGATTTCATCCCGTTTTGCAGCAATAAAAAATCCAACAACATCATCGTCGCAAACCAGAATATGAGTATACTCAGCATAGGGCTTGAGTGTTTGAACCTTTTGGAATGCAATCGGTTTAAGATTTAACTTATTTTTAAGCGATGCCAGTTCATAGTATCCAGTCTCAAAGAGTAAATGAGCGACTTGATCCAGCTGTCCTTCGTTTAATTCGTTACCTGTAATAAAGTGAAAATTTTTCATGACCGTTTTCTCATGCTCCTCAGCCAGCGTGTGAAACAAATGATATTCAGCACAATCAATAATGAGACTGCAATCATATTGTACCAGTTGTGGGCTTTATATGCCAAAAGGAGGGAGAGCAAGTCACCGATAATAAAATAGATCCAGCTTTCTATTTTTTTGTAATTCAGCTGGATGGATGCAATGAGTAGAAAGGTAAAGCTAACCGCGTCTGTAATGGGGGCGATATCATTCACCCGATGCAAAATAGAGTACAGAATCGCTGCCATCACAATAATAGCCAGTAGTGAGAACAAGTGCGCCTTGAAAGGCATTCTGGATGTGGCAATAACAGGATTGGGGTAAGATCGATGATGTCGGTCGTGTACCATGCTGTAAAGCATTTGTTTTAGGCTGTGGTTTCGGTGACGTGTCCAAATAAAAAAGCCATAGGTGGAAACTCCTGCCTGAATGATTTGCATGGCTGCGTTAGCGTAGGCATGATTGATAAACATTCCTACTGCAACAAGGCCGTACGCGGGCCAATTCCAGAAAAAATTCTCAATTCTTTCGTGATAGCAATACCATAAGTTAATGAATGTAGCGATGATTGCGCAGATACCTAATGCGGTCATAGTAGGGGCGTTTTGCTTTGATCAATGAGGGCCAATACTACAGTGCATGCTGGGTTAAATCAATTATTTTCGTGAAAATTGGTTGATTTTGTTAAATAAGGCCAATCTTTGACTCACTGTTTGTATTGATCCAAAATGCCGTTGGCAATGTCTTTAATTTCCTGGCTTGCTCTGCGTAAAGCCAGTCGATCCGTTTCTGAGATAGTCTTGCTTTCATCGGCTAGTCCCAATAATGCCTCCGTTGGGGCATCCACATCATGTGCTACTGCGGCGCACATTTCACCAAATTTCTTTTTAACGCGATCTTTTTCATCTCTAAATTCAAAGGCATTGACGATAAAATTTTGTAGAAAGATAAACTCATCAATCGTTGATGGGTGTTGGTTTAACTGGGTTTTGTCGTTTTTATGCATGAGCACTTCGATATTATGGGTGAGTGTTTTAAATGGGATTTCCAGGCGCTTTCCCATCCAGATGGAAAGCAATACCACCACGACAGCATAAGCGGATACGAAAAATGAAAGCCCGCCAAAAAGATCGTTATCAATCATGGAGAATGTGTGAAGAATAACAAAAAAGCCAAGAAAGCTGCCGACTGCCACTCCAAATGTCCATAGGACGAGTCTACTGCGAATAGCATTGATTCTATTGAAATGGTTTTTGATGGAAAAAGATTGGTGTTTATCAAGCAATAAAATGCCAAACAGCATGAAAATCAATGCAAGAAACCATAGCATTACCGCGTAGTTTGAGACCATGGGGTCTGCATTTCCAACGTAGGAATAGTTGAATAAAAATGCGCTGGAAAGGATGCACGCGACTCCAGTCAAAAAGAATTGCATTCCCAGGTCTTTGGCGCACATCATACATAATAGGGTGAGTTCCAGTAAAACCAATTCACAGAGGGAGGAAAAATTAAACAGAAACACGACATCTGAATAGATAGGGGAGAAGTTCAAGGCGGCAACAACCCCTAGAAAGGCTGACAGGTATGCATTATGGGAGTAGAAAAATAGCAGAATCAGCACTAAGTTTGCCGTGGCGAGTAAGGTAAATAAGATAAAAAAAGTGCTGTGTTTCAAAACATAGGAGAACAGTGATTTGCCCACAAAAACCATTAGAGTCAGTAGCCAGGTCAAATAAGGAAGATAAAACAGCAGAAATCGAGCCCAGAGGTCAAGTGGATGGCCGTGTTTACTGGCGAGCATCATAATATGATAGGACGTTTGATTTACAAATAGGGCCAGCGTGGATAGGAGGAGCCAAATAAACAGGCCCCTGTCAGCGGTATCTATTTTGCGAAATACCTTGATGGTATAAACAATGGTAATTGCTTGAATAATTAGCTCAATCAGATCAAACGAATATTTGACCTGGTAATGCGTCCAATCATGGGGAGAAACAACCAATAGACCCAATATCGCCAAAAAGATGACCGTGCAGGTTCCAAAACAGATCGGGTAAACGGCGTTTTTCATTGTACATTCCCTCCATAATCTGGGCAGTTTAGACTGCAATGGGTGCTACAATTCTGGGGTGACACTGATAATTTTCAATAATAAAATCCTCAAATTTATAATCGAAAATTGAGTCTGGTTTGCGCGCTATTTTAAGCTGTGGCACTGGAAAAGGCTCCCGAGACAGTTGCAGTTTAGCTTGTTCCAAGTGGTTGCTATACAGATGTGTATCTCCGCCTGACCAGATAAACTCAGAGGGTTCCAGGTCGCATTGTTGCGCAATCATATAGGTCAGTAGCGCGTAAGAGGAAATATTAAAAGGAAGTCCCAAAAATACATCACAGCTGCGCTGATAAAGTTGGCAAGATAGTTTCTTTCCCGAAACATGAAATTGAAACATTGCATGACATGGCGGCAGAGCCATTTCTCTGACTTCACCAGGATTCCATGCAACAACCATGAGAGGGGCGTCGCTTGGATTTGTTTTAATCTGATTGATAATATTGGTGATTTGATCAATCACTTGTCCATCGGGTGTTTCCCAGCGCCTCCACTGTTTGCCGTACACAGGGCCAAGGTCGCCATTTTCATCAGCCCACTCATCCCAAATGGTAACGCCATTTTCATGCAGATAGCGAATGTTGGTGTCCCCGCTTAAAAACCAGAGTAATTCGTGGATGATGGATCTGAGGTGGACTTTTTTAGTCGTTACCAATGGAAATCCTTTCTGTAGGTCAAAACGTAGTTGTCGGCCAAATACGCTATAAATGCCAGTGCCAGTGCGGTCAGCTTTGAATTCGCCGTGGTCTAAAATATCCTGCATTAGTTCAAGGTATTGTTTCATTTTAAGAATCCTTTGCGCCCTAAAAAATTGTAGTGTTTATTCTACCATAAGCGTGATCTATGTGAAGACACGGGAGCCCTTAAATGTATTGATTTTTATGTGACACATCCTTGCTATTGTTTTTTGTTTTGAAGGATAATGGAGTCATAACATAAGGCGATTTGACTATGAAAAAAGAAGTGTGCTCAGGCAGTGTCAAGGATATCGATTTTATCTATGATGAGCTCAAAAAAGATTTTGATGAGCAGGGTATTTTATACCGCTTCAAATATTCAAAGGATGAGTTTAGAGACTTGTTGTTTGGTGAGCGCCCCATTGCGAATGTATTGATTCTTTTGGCTGATGAGCAGCCAATTGGTTTTGCAATTTATGCGATTGACTGTAGAAGCTTCACGGTTTTGGGTTCTTCGACTCTCTATATCAATGACTTGTACATCATAAAATCGCATCGAAGAGCAGGTGCGGCCACGTTTCTTTTTGAAGCGCTCAAGGATATTGCTAAAAAGGAAAAATGCGGTAGGCTTGAGGGAATTGTGCTTAAAGATAATGAAGGTGCTATGGATTTTTATGAAAAATTCCTGCATGCCAGAGTGCTTTCTTCTTTCAATTATATGCGTTTGGAGTTGGAAGAAAAGAGCAATTGATTGAGGCTTGCGCTTCCTTATCTCTCCAGGCTTGCTCGAACAGGTGATCCGTCTACTTCCTTTATGTTCAAAGGATAAATGCGGGCGTAATAAAGTCCGGCAGGAACCTCTTTTAACTCAAGATTTTCGACAATCAGGACGTCATGAGAAAGCAATTCACGATGGACGGCAAAACTATCATCCCCATGCGCATCCACGCTTAAGTAATCTATGCCAACGATTTTTACTTTTCTTTCTCGAAGATATTGGGCGGCTGCGGGGCTAATTGCAGTGTATTCTTCCGCATATTCTGTGATTGCAGAATTGGGGGTTTTAAAGAAAACAATATCTCCTTCCTGAATATCTTGATCAACCAAATGTTCGGGGTAGATTAATGGTGCGCCAGGGCCAACCTCAATTACAAGGCAGCGCCCCATTAAATGTGACAGTCTAAAGTCAGCACTGGTTTTGCCGCCTCGAATAAAATGAGCGGGGAAGTCGATGTGTGTTCCTGCATGATTGCTCATATGGATATGGAGTAAATTACAAGCATCCTCATTATCAAGGCTGGAAATGCACTCTTTTGAAAATGCGGGATCTCCTGGATAGATTAGCATCCCAGAGTGAATGAGCTTGGTAATATCATAAAAGACAACAGGAGCAGAAAATAGCATGGGTTCCCTTTGGGTATGTGTTGCATTTTATTTTAGCACATTTTTTTTACCTGCGTTTCTGAATGCTAATGCCGAGGCGTGCTCTCAATTCTTGAAATCATATTTTTCGACTCTTCAAGCATTTTCTGCAAATCGGCAAGTTCAGCCTGTTGTTCTGCTGTAAGCTCTTTCTTGCACCAGTTTTCAATATTATTGGCAAACCAGGCGAATTGATCATTCAAATACGCCTTTATTTTTTCAAAGTCGGAGCGTTTGGAATCTTCTTCGAGATTTTCAAGGGTTTCAGTCAACATATTATTAAATAATTTAATTAGATTGATGAAGTCAGCAATGACGCTGGCTGGAAGGTCATTTAAGTCATCGATCATAGATTTTTCCATTTGTCACCAAATTTTATGTATATTTAAAGTTTCGTTGACATAAATGATAGCAATAATTATTTAAATAAGCAAATTTATTACACATGATGATATTGTTTTTCGTTATTTATAAATAAAGTATACAAATGTTAAAATTCTGTAACAAATGTTCAATTGACTAGTTTTATGCATGAGAATATAATTGATCACATGGTTAGGTTAAAAACTTATAAAAAAAATGAAAATAACAAAAGCATCATGGCCAAGTGTAAAAGACAATATTGCCAATTGTTCTCCAGAGTTAGTAAATCATCTTAATATTATTTTTAAGAAAAATCGTTCTCTTAAGACGTATATCGCAGAATATAAATATGGTGATGTAATTGCGCAACAGGGAATGCTGGATTTGCCAGGAGAAAGCCAAAAATTTGCCTTTGGCTTGGTTTTGAATGGCGGGCTGGAGGTTTTTATTCAAAATGACGAGGATGAGTGCAAAGTAACAACGCTCGCGATGCTCCAACCCGGAAATCTGCTTTTTTTACATGAGGATCTTGAGCCTTCCTCAATCCCACTTAATTTGCAATATGTCACCGCAGGGGCGCGATCCATTTTCTTTCTCGCCCAATTAGGTGATTCCGATCGTCTCTTCCATTTTTCCAAATTGAATAATACGCCAATGTGCATGCCAGCATCCATCTTTCACCAGTGGGA
This sequence comes from Francisella tularensis subsp. holarctica, assembly GCA_945860585.1. GTDB lineage: Bacteria > Pseudomonadota > Gammaproteobacteria > Francisellales > CACEW01 > JAJZUD01. Next base: position 10,227 of record CAMARA010000001.1, read on the forward strand.
GCTTTTTAAGGCATTGGCCAGTGCTCGCAATTCCGATTGGAGCGCGAAGGTCATTTTATTTTCAGAAGATTGGCTTAATCAAAGTGGCAGTGCTGAACTTAAGCACTATCTGACTAAACAAGGTGTTCCCACCCCTGATTTTCAATCGCATCGGCAGGAAATTGATGCAGCCGTGGCAGGGGTCATTCAACGAAAAAATGAAGTCCACGCAGGTCAAATCCTGAAAAATATCTTATCAATCGCCGCTGGGGATCTGCCAGGTTTCAGCTTTGCAGAAGATGAGACCTTTGCGCCCGTCAAGTTAATTCGTGAAGCTTTCGGCAAAGATTATGGCTTGGAGCTGACAGAGCTCATGCAGCCAGGTTATATCCGCGCAGGTGTAGATTGTTTTTATTCGTTTGCGTTTAATAGTAGTGTTGATCAATATGCGCGTCATCATAAGAAAGGACGTCAATCCAGTCTTGAGGTAATGCGCGAAACCCAAAACCTATACAGTCGTCTGACGGAAGTCGATGGCTGGCATCGAGGAGACATATATGACTTAGCCAAGTTAGAGTTTTTACATGCAAAAGCAAAACAGAATCTTTCACCGGATCAAAAATCTAATCAGATCCACAGCAAGCAGTCCCCCTTTCTACGACAGGGCTGCATCTTAATTACTCCCCACTAAAACAATCAAAAAAAGAGAGGTCTTATCATGGCAGTTAAAATGTCGGTGTCGCCCTTTGTCGCCATCAAAAATCCAAAACCACAAAAGGCTATAACCGAAGTTTCCTGGAAGGAAGTAAAAAAAAGAGTACAAGCAGTCAGGCCAGACCTAGCGAAAATATTGGATAAACTGGATTCACCCCACCCATTATTTCTCAATACCTACGGTTATGGGGCGACCATCGCCGACCCTCAAATGAACCCAGGCTTAAGTCTGATTTTGGAAAAGCGTTGTGAGCTATTTTTTGAATATCCTGATATCAAGCCGACCTACAGAGTCTATCGCCCAGGAAATATTCTGTGCGCCTGGCATATTTTTGCCGATAAAATGCAGCCGCAAGCGCACGATCTCTGGAAGCTCACCGCAGGCTGTCGCAGCGTTTATATGCTCCCCAAAATTTCGGCATTGCGAAACCATAAAGTCATCCAGAAAAAATATGATATTGGGGTCGTCAGCCCACAGGAGCTTGATGAACATTGGGATGTCTTTTATCTTATTGCCAACAGTAAAGTGAATAACCCAGAAAACTCCTGGAAGGCAATACTGCTGACATTTCCAGACGAATGGTTCACGCATCGAGATGATCCCGCCTGGGCCCCATTTTATCACTGCATTGAACATTCACTGACAGAATATCGAACCATTGATGCAAAAGGCCCCTGGCTCGATTCGATTTTCGGCGGCCTCATGCGCGAAAAAGACATCAATATGACCGACCCGCTAAAAGAGCAGATGAAAACATTGGTTTTGTTGGCTTCCAGCGGAATCCCCGGTTTTAGAGAGGCGGATGAGGAAGCACTGCCCTTGCAGCAAATTCAGGAAGCCTACACCAAGCATTACGGTATCAAAGAATATGCCCCGATCATCGTCGCTCCAGAGTATATGAATTGGCAGCCGGAGAAAAATCTCTACTACTCTTTGAATCACCCCACCTCCTACATGATTGCCCCTTACAGAAATAAGCGCAAAAGTATGGTGCGCTATATGTTTCAGCTGTATTGGAATTTTGAGAGATTGCGCAGTTATGTTTTTAAAAAACTGAAAGTATCTCCTGACTCTGAAATGTATCAAGTTCTGTCGCAATACGCCTTTGATTTTTATCATGATGAGGCTGTGGAATTTGATGTGTTCAAATTTCCTGAGCAGATTGTGAAGGATGATCCAGATTTTATGAAGTCCTGGCCTGGTCGCAGTTTACAGGCGCATAGTTACTTTTTGAATGGGTGTGTGCGGATTCAGAGGAAAAACTAATTCTCTATCCGATAAAAGCGGCATGGGGTATCTTTGACAATCTCGTCTTTATAATGCTTCATGCCAGATTTTTCCATGACTCGCTGCGATGCTGTATGGGAAGTGGGCGCATAGCCGATAATAAAATCCGCTTTAATATGATCCTTTGCCCAATTCAGTGAAGCGGTCAATACTTCTGATGCATAGCCTTTGTTCCAAAATGCCTTATGCAGCACATATCCAACTTCAATTTCACCCGTATCAATGAGTCCAAAACCAGCCCGCCCCACGAATTGCTGTGATTCTAATTCAAATACAGCAAAGCAAGGTATTCCCTTGTCGTGGTAAAAATCCAGAAAGTCTTGCATGCGTGCTGCACTTTGTTCAAGCGTTTGCACGCCGTCCGGAAAAAATTGTCTGACTTCAGGATCAGCATTGAGCTTGGCCATTTCAGGTAGATCGGCTTTTTCGATGGGGCGTAATCCTAAGCGTGCTGTTTGAATTAGATATTTTTTCACATTACCCATGAGACAAAGTCGCAATTCGTGCGCCAAAGGCAATCAAGACCACGCCCATGACTTTGACAATATAAAATTGAGCCTTACCCAGGTTGGCTTTAATGTAATGATGCGTCAACAGGTAGGCCAAAAAGGAAAACCAAATTAAATGGATGAGCGCAATCTCAATGCCATAGCCGATTTCAGTGAGGGGTGCTACCCCTGGTTTAACGACCAAAGTGAAGAAGGCGAGTAAAAACATAATCGCTTTGGGATTGAGTAAATTGCACAGCAATCCTTGCCGAAAAGCTTGCCAGTTTGACAAATGCTGGTGCTTGATTTGTAAAGATTCAGGGCTAGTTGATTCGCGTTTCGCCATTAGACTTTTGATCCCAATATAAATCAGATACGCCGCGCCCAAATATTTGATAATGCTGAATGCGAGCAAAGATTGTGAAATGATAATCGCCAGTCCCAAAATGCAGTAAGTGGCATGAATCAGTAGGCTGGATGCCACACCTATTGCGGTCAATGTTCCTGCCTTTCTGGAATAGAGCAGCGCATTTTTAGTGACAATCGCAAAGTCCGGCCCAGGCGAGATTGCAGCGAGCATGATCAACAAAGTGATGGCAAAAAATTCAGACATGATGTAGGGCTCCGATGAGGTATTGCTTGAATTGTAGCAGATTTTTATGGATTATGAAAATACATTTTGTGTATAATAGATCATGTTAGATCATCGAGGAAGATATGGAATTAGAAATCACCACCCAAACTGCAAAGGCACTCATTGCTGAGCAGTTTCCACAATTCGCACATCTGCATATCAGACCCGTTGATCATGGGGGTAACGACAATAGAACGTTCCGCCTGGGGGAAGAAATGTCCATCAGATTACCGAGTGCTGAGGAATACGTCAGGCAGGTAGAAAAGGAGCAAAAATGGCTGCCTAAAATCGCAGCCCATTTACCCCTTCCTATTCCTGAACCGATTGCAATGGGAATGCCTTCAGTATGCTATCCTTGGAAGTGGTCAATCTATAAATGGCTTGAGGGAGAGAGCGCCAATACTCTAGCGCTGAGTGATGCGCATTTAGAGGCTATAGCTGTGCAGCTGGCACATTTTTTGAGAGCCTTTCATCAGTTTGATGCCGATGGCGCTCCGGCTCCGGGGCTTCATAACTGGTGGCGCGCTGCGCATACATCCATTTATGATGTTGAGACCCGATCGCTTATCGAAACGCTTCAGGATCTTATTAATGTTGATCAAGCACGATCACTTTGGCAAAGGGCCATCGATTCCAAATGGGAAAAAGATCCAGTCTGGGTTCATGGAGATGTTTCAAGCGGGAATATCTTGGTGAAAGACAACAAACTCGCCGCGGTCATTGACTTTGGTTGCATGGGAATTGGCGATCCAGCTTGCGATTTGACGATCGCCTGGACATTTTTTAGAGGCAAGAGTAGAGAAGTCTTTAAGGCAAATTTGCCTTTGGATGAGGAGACCTGGGCAAGAGCACGAGGTTGGGCGATGTGGAAGGCGCTGTTTGAGATTTCGGTGCTTGAGGATAAGAGCGGTGCAGCTTTAGCGAAGCAACTGCAAATTATTGATGCAGTGATTGAAGAGAATTAAAATAAAGCCAGGCCGTTATGATACACTAAACAGAACGTTTGCAGTGATTAATCCAGGGAGGCAGTGATGACAATTCGCATTTTGACATCAGAAGATTGGCCCATTTGGAAGTCCATTCGCCTGGAGGCTGTTAAGCAAGTGCCTGAAGCCTTTGGCTCTTCTTTTGAAGATGAAGTCCTCCGCAGTGATGCAGATTGGCAAGACTCATTGAAGAAAAGTGATATTTTTGGCGTATTTCAGGGTGAGAATTTGGTTGGAACAGCAGGAATTTTCTATCATCAGCAGAGTAAATTGCAACATAAAGCGGGCATGTTTGGGGTATATGTTCAGCCAAGATGCCGCGGCCTTGGCCTTGCGGGCAAGCTCATTACAGTGGTTATTGAGCATGCTAAAACAAAGGCTTTACAATTGTATTGTGCAGTTGTGGTGGGCAATGCCTCGGCTCTCAAGTTGTATAAGCATCATGGTTTTATGCAGATTGGCGTTGAACCGCGCGCTTTGAAAGTAGGCGAGAAATTTTATGATGAGATATTGATGGTGAGAAAACTTGATGAAAAATGACATACAAATAATTAACGCAACCCTTGTAGAATACCCTGTTATCCAAAATCTGGGCCATTTCTACGCCTATGACCTTTCGCGTCAATGTGGCTTTATCTCAGACGAATGGCGCTTTCCAGATAATGGTATGTACGAGTGTATCGATTTCAAAACTTATTTTGAAGATCCTAACAAAAAGGCTTTTTTGATTAAAGTCAAAGGAGAAGTAGCAGGATTCTGCTTGCTTGATCATGAGAAACTCCGGCCTGAAACGGAGTGGAGTGTGGGTGAGTTTTTTATTACGGCGAAGTTTCAAGGCAAAGGCGTGGCAGATTATGTGGCTGAGCAAATCTGGTTGATGCATCCCGCTTTGTGGGAATTACGCGTGATTCCAGAAAATCAGTCAGCGCTTAAATTCTGGCGTAAAGCAGTGGCAAAATTTACTGATGGTGATTATCGTGAAGAGGTGATTCCTGTAGATTATGATCCTGGGCAGCCGACACGGATTTTATTGACGTTTGATACTAATAAGAGGGGCTGAATGATGAAGGTCAATCCATTTGTCTGCTTTTGCAGAGGCGACTCTCAATCAGGGAATCTAGCCGCAATTGTTCAGGATTTCACAGGCGATGCTGCAGCAAAACAAGCTTTTGCAGCAGAATTAAATCTGCCCGTCACCGTTTTTATTGAAGATGTGCATGCGGAGATCCCTGCGCTCCGGTTTTTTTATCCCAGCAGTGAAAGTGTTTTGTGCCTACACGGTGCGCTGGCATCAGGAAAATACCTGATGCATCTGCGAAATACGGATTTATTGCGGGTAAAAATACAGTCCGGGCAAGTTCTGCAAATGGTGAAACAAGCTGATCGAGTGCAAGTCTTAATGCCACATGCGGAGATTTTACCCATTAAGATTGATCTTGCGATCATCGCAAAAATGCTGGATATCAATACAGATCAACTTGATTTGAGTTTCCCCTGCATCGCTGCAAGCCTGGGTAGCCCAAAACTGCTTGTGCCGCTCAAAACAGCAGAGATCCTCAATCAGCTGAAGCCTGATTTCGATTTCATCAAAAAATGGAGTATTGAGAATCAAGTGAATGGCCTGTATGTTTACAGCGCTGATGCGCCAGCGGGAATTGATTTTATTGCGAGAGGATTCAATCCGAAAGGTGGGTGGAATGAAGATGCAGCGACTGGTGTTGCGGCGGGTACTTTAATCGCTGTGCTGCGACATCCCAAGCAAAAAGATTTTGTGATTGATCAAGGTGATACAATGGGTGAGCCCAGTCGTATTTATGTTTCCTTGGCTGTTGATGGGCAGGTTTTGGTGGGTGGGGAAATTCATGAACAAAGGGGATGAGATGCAGAAACTTTTCAAGCAAGCATATCAAGAAGTGATCGACTTACATAAGCAAATTGAAAATTTATTCCACAATAAAACGGATGATTCAGGTCGCCTGCCTTTTTTAAGTTATTTTCATCCAGACTTTACAATGATTCCGCCTGATGGTGTTTTGCGAGATTTTAGTTGGCTACGCAACTGGTTTGAAAGTGCAGCAGGATCACGCCCTCAAGTGAAAATCAGTATTGAGCATTTTAAAGAAAGTTTTGCCACTGAAGAATGTGTCATGGTCACCTTTGAGGAATATCAGCAGGTCAGTGTTCAGGAATCTTTGCGTCGTCTATCCACTGCTGTTTTTGTACCGACTAATAATCCCAGGCAGCCTTTGCTTTGGCGGCATTTACATGAAACTTGGGTTAAAAAATAAGGAACATTGTCATGCAAAATCATTCCGTATGGAATCTCGATCGTAAAAAAGTAATTATCACAGGGGCTGCCAGTGGCATTGGTTTGGCAATCACAGAGGCGTTCTTAGAGTTGGGTGCAACGGTGTTGATGGTGGATAGAGATCAGAAAGCGCTTGATCTTGAAAAAACAAGGCTGTTGGATTTGGAATTTTCTGTGGATTGTATTGTAGCAGATGTGACACAGGCAAATGATTTGCAAGCCACTGTGCGGAAAATGGAATCTTTTTTAGGTGGGCTGGATGTTCTCGTCAATAATGTTGGAATAAATATCAGAAAGCCGACGTTGGAATATACTGCAGAGGATTTTCATACCATCATGTCAGTCAATTTGGAATCCGCTTTTAATTTGTCGAGACTGTTCTACCCCTGGCTCAAAGCCTCACAGCAGGGCCCCAGTATTGTGAATGTTTCGTCACTGAACAGTCAGCGGGTAATTCGTTTTACCTCTGCAATGTATACCGCTTCCAAAGCCGCCTTGGAGCAGTTATCTAATTTTTTAGCTGTAGAGTGGGCACCAGAGGGAATTCGGGTGAATTCTATTCATCCTTGGGCAACGCGCACGCCCTTAGCGATGGATGCCTTTCATAAAAATCCAGACATTGAAGAGAAAATACAAACAGCCACGCCATTGGGACGCATTGCTGAGCCTGAAGAGGTTGCCCGTGTTGCTGCATTTTTGGCGATGCCAGCTGCCTCCTATATCACTGGCGTAAACTTGGCTGTGGATGGTGGCTTTAGTAAGCTTGGGTTTTAGGAGGAACAAAAAAACATGTAGCAAAGATTGTGGCGAAAAAAATCCATAACGATTGAAAAAATAATATTTTTTCTGTATAATGGCGCGGTAAACAAAAACAGGGTGTTCCATGTTAAAACGCTATAAAATAACTTTCGGAGCTTTATTATTAGTCGGATTTTTTACAGCCCAAGCCGCACCTTCTCTTAATTGGGGCCCCTGTCAGGGAATCAGTGATAGTGAATACAGTTGCGCTCGCCTGACCGTGCCACTCAATTATAACAATCCGCACCCAGGCAATACCTGGGTTGAGGTCATTAAATATCAGCAGACAGGCGTCAGTTCTAATAATGTCCTGTTGCTTAATGCAGGTGGGCCTTGGATTCCAATGAGCACAGGCTTGCTTGCTGGTTTTGTGAATATCTTTAGTGTGGCTGCGCCAGCGATTCTACAGCATTTTACCCTGGTAGGGTTTGATCCTCGTGGCGGCGGTCAAAGCCAAAACTTGACTTGCAATACACCATTAAACAAACAATTGACTGATATTAATTTTGCAAGTGCAGAGGGAGTGAGTCAAGCGATCCAGGTTTATGGCCAAGTGGCAACACAATGTGCCTCGCAATTTAATGATTTTCAAAATTATATGGGAACACTCAATACAGCAAGAGACATGGATCAAGTGCGCCAGGCGCTGGGTGTGAATCAAATCAGCTATTTGGGATATTCATACGGAACTCAGCTGGGGCCATTGTATTTAGCGCTTTATCCGCAACATGTGCGGGCGATGGTTTTGGATAGTAATGTGCCGCCAAGTCGAGACTATCAATATTTTATTACTCAGGTTGCTGCCGCAAATGAAACAACGCTGAATGACTTTTTCAAATATTGTGACAGTAATTCACAATGCCCTATTTATCCTAATGCCGCAGCGGCTTATGATGAGGCAGTAGGTATTTTAAAAGTACGTTCTGTTCCTGCTGGCCCAAGTCTACAGCCCTTGATTTTGCCTCATTTTTATTCTGTTGTGCAAAGTGTTTTGCAAAGCACCAGCTCCGATACGCTCAGTTTGACACCTGACTCCTGGAATACTTTGGCTCAAGGCTTGCATGATATTGATGTCAATAATAATGCGAGTTTGCTCGAAGGAATATTTGAGGGCGGGCCAGGGCCAGTCAGCAATAACTATACGAATGCAGCAGTTGTTTGCTCGGATTTTGGTAATCATCCGAGCCCAGCACAGATTTCGCAGATGGCAGCAAATTTGCGCGTAACCACACCCCGAATTGGTGCTTATGTGGCAGGGTCTATTTTGGCCTGGTGCCAGGCTTTCCCAGATGAATCAAATACGCTACCCAATTTGTCATATCCACAAAATACACTGCCTGTTTTGCTCTTGGGCAATGATGATGATCCAATGACTCCCCTGGAGTTTAGTCAGCAATTGCATCAGGTCATTCCTAATTCCAATCTCATCACTTGGACAGGCCCAGGGCATATGATTTATTTGGCGAATGAAATGCCCGGGACTTGTGTGCAGGATCAGGTCGACAATTATTTGCTGAATCTAACTCCGCCTAACCAAGCGCTATGTGATGATGTGATTAATCCGACGAATTTGCCTTTGAATCCTTTCAGACAAAATGAATTGAAGGTGCAAGGGTAGAAAAATGCATATGACCCCATTTGAACAGGCATCGTATTTAACGCAAGCACGCAGATTTAGGGAAATGGCAACAGCGGTTGTCAATCAATATCCGATTAAGGTGCGCTCGATTGAGTTTATCAAATACAGCGCAAATGCCATATTCAAAATTACAGATCACAGCGATAAAAAGTACATGCTGAGGATCAGTCCTGCGAATTTTCATACCAAAGAGGCCATGCTCGAAGAATTTGAATGGCTGAATTCTATTTTGAATTCGACAGAAATCTCCGTGCCAAAACCGATTTACAATCACGCGGGGCAATATATCGTTGAGCATCAACATCCAGGAATTACAGGAGTCCGCTATTGCGCCCTGTTCGAGTGGGTAGAAGGGAGGCATTTGTGGAATGCCATTAATAAAAAATATGCCTATCATGTGGGTGCACTCACTGCACAATTGGAGAAAAGCGGCCAGCGCATAAAGTGCAAGCACCGTCTTTATTGGAATGCAGAAAGTCTGCTGGGAACGACACAGCCCAGATATGCTAATTTGGAGCAGTTGACAGGTGTGCCTCATGAACAGAATGAAGTCATCAAAATCGCCAGGCGTTGTGCCTATGCTAAACTAAAGGAATATGAGCATAAGCATCCCGAAAAGCTCGGTTTAATCCATGAGGATCTCAATCCCAACAATATTATCATTCAGAAAGGCAGATACAATGTCATTGACTTTGATGATTGCGGGGTGGGATTTTATGGTTATGATCTTGCTGAGCCATTATGTGCATTTGAGCATCTTGCCGAAGGTGAGAAAAAAAAGGATTTCAGCGCGTTGAAAGAGGCTTTATATCAAGGCTATGCGGATCAGATTCCGCTAACGCAGGATGATATTGATATGATCCCTTATTTTCTGCTTGTGAGAAAACTCAATACCGTCGGTGCGTTGGCATTACGAAAACACAATCCTAAAATGAGGCCCTGGTTTTTAAAAACAGTGGAGCGTGCAGTCTCATTTTTCAAATATGGAGGTTTTTAAATAATCACAAGTGATTTTTATAGACCACGCCATCCTTCATGATTAAATCCAGCGCTTCTCCCTGGCCTGCAAGTAAGCTTACATCTGATAATGGATCACCATTCACAACTAATAAATCAGCATAAGCGCCTGCGGCAATGGTGCCTAATTTACCAGGTTGATTTAGGATTTCTGCATTGACCACTGTTGCAGAATAAATCGTGTCAAAGGCGCTCTCAGCGGCAGCACGAATAGTAAATTCTTTGGCTTGCCACGTCTGCCCCTCAATTCCCAATAGGTCAGTGCCGAAGCCAATTTTAACGCCTTTGGAACGCGCAATTTTAATGGCTTGAATGCCTGCTGCGCGGACATCTTGAATTTTTTGCAGGCTTTCAGGTGGGTAGTGTAATTTGGGGCCAAGATTAGCCAATGCTTCATAAATGACTAAGGTGGGTACGAGATAGGCCTTGTGTTTGGCCATGATGTCTGCGGCTTTTTCATTGAGGCGATTGCCGTGTTCGATGGTGCGTACGCCATTTTCAGCGCAACGGATAATCGCTTCAGGTGTATAGGCGTGAGCCATGACATAGATTCCTGCATCTGTGGCTTCTTCGACGATGGCGCGGATTTCTTCAATCGAATATTGTAAATTTGTGACTCTGTCGGTTGGGGAGGCAACACCGCCTGAGGCCATGATTTTAATGTGGGTTGCGCCTTTTCTAATTTCATCACGGGCGGCTTTTCTCACTTCGCTAATTCCATCTGCAATAATTGAAATATTACTGTTTGAGCAGGCACAGCTACAGAGATCTCCTCCGATATTGGGTTTGCGAAAATCGCCATGGCCACCGGTTTGGCTCAAGGCTTTGCCACAATAGAAGAGTCTGGGCCCTTTAATTAAGCCTTTTTTAACTGCGCTGGCGAGGCCCATATCCGCGCCGCCTGCATCACGAATGCTCGTAAAACCTCGCATGAGCATGTCTTCCATAAAGCGTGCGGCTTGCACAGAGACTTCACTGGTAGGGATGTAGTCATTGGCTAAATCAATTTCAGCAGCTGTGACGTGAACATGCGCATCAATCAGGCCTGGCATCAAGGTTTTGCCTTTCAGATCAATCACCGTTGCACCTTGTGCTTTGATTTCTTTCTGACTGACTTCTTGAATCAGATTATCCTGAACGAGCACCCAATATCCAGGCTGTAAGGTTTTATTTTTGCCATCGAGTAGATTACAGTTTTTGAATAAGACCTGCGTCATTTTTTTCTCCTTTTTAGTGATGCATGAGCGGGGTGATCAAGCCTAGAATGCCATCCCAGATGACGGTGACGCTAATGGCCAATAGAATAAATGCAGTCAGGCTGCTCACGACGCTGGTGCCTGTGCGGCCTAATTTTTTGAAGATCAAGTCAGAGTGGCGATAACAAAAAGCAACAGCAACAAATACAAGGACAATAGCCAGAAGTGTGGCGCTAATGCCAATAAGATTAAAGGCCTGATTGTCACTGAGTTTTGCTGCTAAAGCAATGGTGACTGCAATGGCTCCAGCACCTGCTGTGATAGGCATGGTCAAGGGGAAGAAGGTGTTGTCAACTTCATCGCTGTCAGCACCACTTTTGGCTGAAGTATTCGCTTTAGGTTTAGTATCCAGCATATTCCATGCTGTGTAGAAGACTAAAGCGCCTCCGGCAACTTGGATGCTAGCCAAAGAAATGCCAAAAAAGAGCAGGACATAAGGGCCAATAAAAAAAGTGGCAATCAACAAAATAGTGCCATAGAGGGCAATCAAATAAGCAGTTTTGTGTCGTTTGGCATCGGGATAGTCTTTAGTCATTGCCAAAAATACTGCTGACATTCCTATAGGGTTAACCATGGAAAACAGCGAAATAAACCCGTAGACGAAAGCAGTATAAAACGCATGCATGTGCCGGTTCCATTATTGTCTATGTGTTTATAACATTAACATAAGCCTAGATGGTGTCAAGCAGTTTCAGTGTGAATTGCTGAGATTGCAACGGCTATGACACCACCTCTTGCACGGTTTTTACTTCCGCAAGCATCCCCAAAATCGACAGGGCTTTTTCTTGATTCTCCTCACTACTGCTGGCGCAAGCATCACTGACAATGGTGACAAAATAATTGCGATCATGGGCATCACGGGCAGCACTATCCACTGCAAAATTCGTCGAAACCCCACACAAAATCAAATGATTGATTTCATTGGCATTGAGAATCGCCTCTAAATTGGTGGCATAAAACGCATTGATCCGATGTTTAGTCACCACCGTATCACCAGGGCGATAATCCAATTGCGGATGGAATGCAGTGCTGGAATCACTCAACTTTAACCATCCATTGGCCTTGTTGCCGCTCATCAATGGTGAGCGATGCGCCAGTTCCACATAGGAATCACTAAACCCCACTTTCACAAAAATAATCAGCTGATGGTTTTTCCGCGCATGGGCAATCAGGCGATTGCTGTTGGCAATGGTGTGATGCTTCTCAATGTACGGTTTAAAATGCTCGTTCTCAGTGATGCCGTTAATCAAATCAAGAACGATCAGTGCTGTCTTTTTCATTATTATCTCCGGTTGATTTTGTGCGTGGAGTTCCCAAGAATAGGGTGATCACCACTCCACTGACAATGATCACACATCCAATCAAAAACGATGCCGTTGGTTTTTGCCCCCAGATTGCCCATTCAAATACGCCGCCGAGTAATACATTGATGTACAAAATCGGCGTGGTTAAACGCACGGGGGCAAGTTTATAACTTAGCGTTGAGCAAATCTGATAAATAAAGCCCACCACACCGATCAGCAACAAAAACAGCCACATCCTGCCTGAACTCGGCACCACCACTTTGATCAAACCAAAGGGCGTGGTCAGGATGGTGCTCATCAAAAAGTAGTAGAACAGCATCGGCCAAGTCGCCATAGTTTTGCCGAGTAGGCGAATTTGAAGAATTGCCAATGCCACAAAGAAAGCGGATGCGAGTGCGAGCAGGTCACCCCAACCAATACTGGCGTGAGCGGGATTGAGCACAACCGCAACCCCAATAAAGCCAATCACCACCCCCAAAATTCCCCAACGAGTAATCTTTGCGCCCAGCATCAAGAAAGCCAAGATTGGGACGATTAAGGGTGTGGTATTCGACAATAACAATGCCTGTGATAAGGCCATCCTTTGCACCGCCAAAAACAATAGAGCCAAGCCTAAGAGTGCACAAATGGTACGCAGCAAAAACCGCAAGGGGTTTTGTAATTTAAAGCTAAAGCCATGTGATAAGACTATAACGGGCATTAAGAAAATTAATCCCATTAAAAACCGTACCCAGATGAGCTCATACACGGGGATACTTGACCCAATCAGTTTTACAAAGACACTCATTAAAGTGAGTGATACTGCGGCCATCACAGCTAACAATGCGCCTTTCCATACCGATGCTTCCATCATGTACCTCATTCATTTATTAAAGCCATTGTACTTCATAATAACACTCTGGTAAAATTCAATGTACTAACATTTATTATTAGTGGAACTTACGATGAGAATTTTGCCCAACTTGATCCACCTACGCGCCTTTGAAGCCGTTGCCAGACACTTAAACATCAGCAAAGCTGGTGATGAACTGTTTGTCACCCACTCCGCCGTCAGTCAGCAAGTAAAAGCCCTGGAAGAAGATCTGGGCGTTAGTTTAATTAACCGCTCGGGTCATAAAATAAAACTGACCGCTGCCGGACAGGAGTACGCTGAAAGTATCATTAGTATTTTTAACCGTTTGCGGCAGGTCAGCAAAAAAGTCCGCAGCTATAAAAACCAATCGATCATTCGGCTGGGCGTACCCAATACTCTGGGTTTAAAATGCCTGATCCCGAAGCTGGGCTTGTTTTATGACACCTATCCAGATAGCCAAATTCAACTGCTGATCTTCCACGATCAAAACGAACCCGATGATGTGGATATTGAAATTAGCTATGGCGAGCGACAAGGCATAGATGCTGATATGATCTTGGCAGAAGATCGCTTGGTTGCGATTAAATCCCCTCACTACAAAGCAAGCATTGAAAATGATGCTCGATTAATCAGAGTCACTCCAACCATGCGTCAACAAGATTGGCCATTGTGGCTTGCTGCCTTGAAAATAGAAGTAGACACCTCCAACATGATCAGCTTTCACGAAACCCTACAGGCTATTCAAGCAGCCGAAAATGGTCTAGGAATTTTTGTGACCCATGAAATCTTTGTCAGAGAAGATCTCAAGCAAAACAAGCTGCGCCTGGCACACCCCTTAATGGTAGAGACTGACAACGTGTTTTACTTAAAGGCCAGTGATTCTGCTCAAGAAACTCCTCGTTTTCAAGAGGTAAAAGCATGGCTGCGCGATAGTGTTTTTAACGACTGACGAATGAGCACGAATTTCGACGGTCGTTGTATCAATAAGCACTCATCGTGCTAAGAAAGAAAGAGGCGTGCTTGAGTAATTCTGTTGGAATCAAGGTTTGATAGCCCATAGCCTCTAGCTTTTGATATAAAGCAGAGCGACTGTAGACCTGGAATTTTGGGTATAGTTGATCTTTAAAAAGACTGTCAATCGTGCTTTTGGCGATGGGCTTGCATTCCATTTGATGCAGAATGTCTGAGATTTCCTGACTGCCTAAGTGGGTCATAAAAAAGAAAATAACCTGGCGTTCGCGGCGGCTTAAATTAGGGTGTTCGGCTGACTTTATTTGAGGCTGGTTAAGCTTGGCGGAGGCTTTAACCAGTTGCTGATTCAAGGCAAGTAGGCTCATTTCAAAACCCTGAAAAAGAATGCTCACAGTATTCTGGGTGTCAGGATTGACCAATGGTGTTTTGCTGCAAACATACGGTGTTAAACCAGTGGTAAAGCGATTAATTTTCAGCAGCATTTTGGGTTTTTGGCTTTGAATAATAGCCTGATCTTCAGCAATGATAATCTGCTCAAAGTCAGGATCATAGTCATACAGCGGGGGCCAGATGGTTTTGCCTAGAATATCCATCTCGCTCACACCCATGAGTTCAAGAAGATAAGGCGAGCAATATAGATGCGTAGAGTCACAAGCCTTAATGGCAATCATCTGCTGAGCGGAAGCAGTCGCAAAAAAACGTGCTGCTGCCATAGCCTGCGTTAAAAATTCTGAATCGGTCATAGCCGTCCATGATACCTCATCATAGTACAGGTGATCTACCAGCGTAAAAGTAGGGGGTATGACTAATGATCCTGTCGTTGACAGATCATTTTTAATATGCCAGATTTAACGTGTTTTTATTCTAAAGTTTTTTGCAAAAGGAGCAGTGATGTTAAACCTAAATAATGAAATTTTATTGAAACAGTTAAAGCAAGAGCCAAGCAAACTTTACACAATTAAAACGCCTGAGCAAATTGAGAAAATGCGTGTGGCAGGTCACCTTGCTGCTTGTGTTTTAGATGATTTGGGTGAGCATATAAAACCGGGCGTTACAACACGGCAGTTAGAACAAATTACTCGTGATTTGATTGTGAATAAATACAATGCTGAGATTGATCGAATTGATCTGGAAGGGCACGATTTAAGCGGGTTTCAATGCTTTACCTACACCAGGAATCAAGTTTTTGGTCTATGTGCAGTAGATGATTTTCCTTTGCAAAAAGGTGAAATATTTGGCGCTGATGTCAGTCTTAAAAAAGAGGGGTGGTGTGGCGATACAAGTCGAGTGTGGATTGTAGGGGATGAAACTTCAGTTCGTCTGAGAAGTCTTGTTGCAGTTGCTTATGAGGCAATGTGGGTTGGCATTCGTCTAGTTAAGCCAGGTGTTCATTTAGGTACAATTGCTTGTGCAGTTGAAAAATATGTTGAAAGCCAAGGCTTTTCTATCATTAAAATTCCGGGTCAAACCGCACATGCTATTGGCAAAGTGCATTGCGAAGGGATGTTGATCCCATTTTATGGCGCAGAGCCCAATACAGGAATGGTATTGCAAAAAGGCATGACAATATCGATAGAACCTGGAGTGGCGACAGGGGATGGCTGGGGTGATAGATTGAACAATCGTGAAACTACCATGATTATGCGTGACAACCAATATTGCTGTTTCTGGGAGCATATTTTAGCAGTGACAGATAATGGCTATGATATTTTGGATTACAGATCAGGTGAAACAGAGCATCCACCCAAGGACTCCTTCGGATATAAGCCTGCTTTATAAAAAATTGCGAATAGTTAAACATGGATAAGGAATCACAAATGAGATCAATAAATGTCTTGCTTGAACAAGAAAAAAGACCACTTAAAGAATTGGCAACGGTTAAAACTCCTGAGCAAATTGCCAAAATGAAAGAAGCAGGCCGTATCTGTGCGGAAATTCTGAATATCCTGGGAGACCATATCAAACCTGGAGTCACCACGCGTTACCTGGATAATCTGGCAGGTGATTTAATGGCAAAATTTGGCACAGAGTTGGATCGTACTGATTTGGAAGGCCATGAATATAGTCAAACTCAAAATGTATTTTTTACTTTGAATAATGTGGTCGCACGGGGTATGGCGAGCGATGAACCTTTAAAAGCTGGGGATATCATCGGTATTGACATGAGCCTTAAAAAAGACAGCTGGTGTGGTGATACGCAAAAGATGTATATCGTCGGCGGGGACACTTCAGCATTGGGCCGCAGACTCTTAACTGTAGGCTATGATTGCATGTGGGTTGGCATCAACAAAGTCAAAGCGGGTGTTGATCTTGGAACGGTTGGCCGTGCAGTAGAGGATTATGTCAAAAGTCAGGGGTTTTCAATGCTGCGTTTTCCTGGTTTAACGGGGCATGCGATTGGACAAGTGCATTGTGAAGGCTTGTTTGTTCCTTTTCATGACTGTATTCCAGGTCGAGGCCATGTGCTTGAAGAAGGGATGGTCATTACCATTGAGCCTTTTATTTGTGCTGGATCAGGTGACGCAATTTTGATGCCAACCGATTTGCGCTCAGTGAGAACCAAAGATGATTCACTTGCTTTGTTTTGGGAGCACGTTATTGCTGTAACTCGCGATGGTTGTGAAGTGTTGGATCTCAGGCCTGGTGAAAAAGGCTAGATTTAAACATATTGAGTCTTCCTCTCAGTCATTGCGCGGATTGCTGAGATCAAGACGGTTGTGGAGATTTGTAAGTAAGACTGCATAGCGCCGTCCATATTTTCCTTCAAAAGCGGCGCAGTCAAATCCCTGAGCCTGATAAAACCCCACTGCATCATCATCCGTTTCAGCCTTAATGGTGTTGATATTGAAGTGATTGATCACATATTGAATGAGTTTTTTTCCAACGCCTCGCGCTTGAAAGTCTTTTAATACGCTGATGTGCTCAATGATTGCATTGACGTCCGTCAACTGAATGCCAATCACCCCGATCAATAGTGTGCCAGAAAAACATCCAATCAAATGCTGATCATGATTCGCATATTGTCGTAATATGGATTGAATTTTTGCAGGTGTAGGATTGCCTATGCTGGCTTGAATCACTTCAGCTAAAGCCGTGTGGGTGGGCTCAATTTTCTGAAAATGTAAAGTGTCTTTTGCGTTCATATGCTAAAATGAAAGGGCTGGATCAGCGCCTTTTAAAGGCGAAATAAATGTCACATCCGGTGCTAAATTCACGCCAAATTTTTGCTTCAATAATTCCAGATATTCAACTTTGGATAGGACGGCTGGAGACTTGATGGTGTCCATCCTTGTGCCGATCGTTTCATATTCCGTGAGTTCTTTATTAATCAGCTTCCTAAAGCCATGTGGCGTGGCCAATTTGATCACCGCTTTTTCAACAAAAGGCGATTCTTTCTGGGTTGAAAAGAAAATATTCAGGGGAATAAAGTCTCGCAAAGAGAGCGGCTTTTCACTCAAACGAAAACGGTACTGAGGGCTGATGCGATCATTGAAACCCGCGCTGTAAAGATACTCCCCCGAATCAGAATGGGTGAGTTGGTAATGAAGGCCATTTTTCATGACTCGGATTTCATCGCTTGAATTTAGGTCGATGGGCTCAGTGAGCCCCCAGTTACCAAAGCCGACATCCGTTAAAAAGGTTTTGCCATCGAGATTGACAGTGAGCATGGCATGCGTGGGAGGGAGCCATTCCTTTTCAAATACCGAAGCTAAATGAACTGCGACTTCAAAGCCCAGTGCTTGTAAGATGTAATAAAACAGGCCATTCATTTCATAACACCAGCCGCCGCGCTTCTGGAGCACTAATTTTTTGAAGATGGCATCAATGTGGCTGACATCAACGGGGTCGCCGCAGTGGATGGCCAGGGCATCAAACGGAATTGTCGTTGCATGCTTCCAGACGAGTTCACGCAAAAGTATTTCAGAGGGTGGGGTGATTTGAACTCCGCCGATTCGATCTAAGTAAGTGGCAACTTGGGCTGCGTTCATGAGTCCTCCAATATTTCTTGTGCTAAGTTCTCATTTCACCCAAATCAAAGTCCGTGCATCAGCGCCCATGGCAATGGGTGTGTCGGAATTCACGCCTTTGACATCAATGGTAATCGGGAAACGATAGGGATAACGAATCCAATCCGTGGTTGGTGAAATATAAGGAAGGGCGGCATTGCTGGGGACGGCATCACGAGCCACCGCGCGTCCAAAACTCACGATCGTGCCATGATAAATATGCCAGGGGTGGCTGGAGAGTAAAACCCAAACAGATTGGCCAGGTCTGACCGATGAGAGAGCCGCCTCTTTATAATTGGCGATCACTTGTAAATCGCGGTGTGCGACCAGGCCAAACAGTGCCTGATTGGCGGAAACTTCCAGTCCAGGATAAATGTACAAATTGTTGATATAGCCATCCTGAGGCGCGCTGACTTTGGTCAAGCTGAGATTGTAGGTGGCAAGGTCCACTGCACTTTGATCGCTTTGAATTTTAGCGGTTTCGACTTTCAGTAATTCACTCGCTGCAAAAACTTGAGTGCGCAGGCTGAGTTGCTGCCCCTTCGCATTTTGATAAAGCGTATCCTCATCATCGTAGTTTTGTTTGGAGACAATCTTTTGTTGGAGAAGCGCCCCATATCGATTCAGGGTGTTGAGAGCGAGTTGCAGAGTGCGGTCTGCTACCACAAGTTGTTGCTTTAAATTGGCGAGTTGCACTGTTGTCGCCACGCGTGAGGCCTGAGATTGCGCTAGATTGGCCTGATCTTGATTCAAAGTCAGTTGAAAGGGGGTGGGATCAATCTCAAATAAGGGATCGCCTGTTTTGACCTCTTGATTATTTTGGACATAGACCGCAGAAATGCGCCCCGTGATTTGAGGTGAAATCGAAATAAAATTGGTGTAGATGTAGGCATCGTTGGAATATAAAGCAAGACTGGTGAAGAAATACCAGATCAACAGAATCACGGCGATGGCCAGACTGACATAAGACCATTTTTTACTACGGAAAGACAGTTTCATTCATCGCTCACTGATTTATTCTAAGCTTACTTTATCCCATTCTACCTTTTTTGTGAATATTTTGTTACTCTTCGAGGAAGAGATCTTGATTTTACAAGGCTGAGCATGGCGATTTTTACGCCGATATCCACATTGTTTTCGGAAGTGATGGCTGATTTGAAGGTGTTTTCTTGGCGCTCTCAATCTTCTCTGCTTGCTTTGCGGGGGACTGTGGCTTGTGTTTTGGCTTTGTTCATTACCTGGGGTTTGAATATTAGTGACCCCACTTGGGCCGCGTTGACGGCATTTGTGGTGGTGCAGGCTTCCCGAGGGGCCACGCTCATTCAAACTTTTGAACGGATTGGCGCAACATTGGCAGGGGTGTTCAGTGCGCTTTTGGTGCTCAATCTTTTTGGCGACAATGTGTTGATCATGGTGTTGATTGCGATTGCCAGCTTGACGGTGTGTTTTTATTTTTCGGCAAAAAGCCCTACCCCATTTGTATGGATTTATGGGCCGATTACCTTTCTGTTAGTGTTGTTTAGTGCCTCAAATGTTGAGCCTGCTCAGATGGGCACTTTTGCGTATTATCGGGCTTTGGAAATTAGTATTGGTAGTTTTTGTGGCTTGGGGGTGACCCTTTTGATGGGCACGCCTTTGGCCATGGAGGGTTTGCAAAAAAATAATCTGGAATTGCTTCGGAGCTTAAGTCGTTTAAGTGATTATTGCCTGGAGGTTTATCGTGCTCATCGCCATCCTGAGGAATTTAAAGCAGAGCGTGCTCATTTACTCAAATTAACGGATGCACAGGCTGCTTTGCTCAGGTTTGCAAGGCAGGAGCATCGTTTTAAATCTCAAGGCCAAGATAATGACCTGCAATTAGAACAGATTGCGTTTATGGCGCAGGAGATGCTGACGACCTTGTACTATGATGACGACGGTACAGAGCATGAGGTCATCCAGCACTTTTCAGCTGAATTAGCAGGGCTCAAGCAATCGATGCAGCAGAGTTTTGAGGCTATGATTGTCTCTGTTGAGACGCGCTGTCAAAATCAGGATGAGGTCTTGCGCCATCTTGATCTTTGGGGGAAAACAATTACAGCGTTGATCAAACAGACAGAGGCCTTTCGTGATGAATGTGCATTGCAGTTTTTGCCCACACAGTGGATCAAGTGGTATCAATTTTTAGTGCGCCAGGAA
The DNA here is from genome assembly GCA_945860585.1 of Francisella tularensis subsp. holarctica. GTDB lineage: Bacteria > Pseudomonadota > Gammaproteobacteria > Francisellales > CACEW01 > JAJZUD01. The sequence continues at coordinate 30,648 of CAMARA010000001.1, forward strand.
GAGTTTTTTTTCTTGATGCGAGACTTTTATTCACAAGCACCGATTTTGCCTGAAAAAGTGAATCATTCTGCGGGCTGGAAGCAGCTTTATTTTGGGGATGCCTATCATTGGGAATATGCCTTTAAAACGGCATTGGCTGGCGTATTATCGCCGTTTTTAGCCCTCTATTTTGATTTGCCGAGTGGCGTATTTTTAGGGGTGGTGGTGATTTTGTGTTTGCAAGTGGATTTAAATATGACGCGGCGCAAACTCCTGTTGCTTGTCGCAGGGTCAGGGATTGGAACCCTTGCCGCTTTGTTTTTGCTAAGTTTGAACCTGGAGAATGTTTGCCTGTATCTCTTGGTGCTTGCGGGATTACTTTTTGTGATGGGCAGGGTGGTGCATGGAGATCCAAGTCGCAGTATGCTTGGATTATTTGCCGTGATTATTTTTTTAGTTGGGGTAACGCCAGGCATTTCCCCAATTCTGGATTGGCGTAATATTTTTTTGCTGTTTATGGAAATTATCGTTGCTGCTTTTGCACTCTTGGTTTTGCTGTTGTGGATCTGGCCTTTTTCGCCGCAGCGGATTTTTAAACATTATCAAGATCAGGTTGTGTGGTATCAGGGCTTGATTCGGACTTTTATTTTGCACACACTCCAGCACAAACCTCAGGAAAATATTGCGCCTCTGCGTCAGGAATTTAATGCGCTGCATCAGCAAATTCGCAATTTTGAAAATTTTAAATGGGAAAATTCAGGCTGTCAGCAAAAAGTGGAGGCGGTGATTGGTCTCTGGTATCGCTCCTATCATCTGCTCGCAGGATTGGTGCTTGCTTTAAAAACACAGGATCTGCAAGGAGGTCAAAATCCACTGCCTGATTTTATGCAGGTGGTTTTGGCGGCTACACCCACTGCAAAGGGCTTACAGAATGTGATAGCCGATTTGCTTGAATACAAGCGTTTGATGCGCGAACGGTTTATTGCAGGAGAGCGCTTGCCCTTTGAGCAGGCGATTCGTTTGGTACATGCTTTAAATTTACTTGAGAAGTTGGCCGAGTGTCGACGGACTTTAATCCAGTCCTATCATGATTTTGCAGGGGTTCGCTGATGGGCATCCTCACGCCGATACAGACTTTAGTGACGGATATTGTTGAAGATTTCAAGCACTTTTCATTCCGTTCAGAACGCGGTATTTTATCCTTAAAAACGATTCTCTCCTGCCTGATTGCGCTGATGATTGCCTGGGAGATCAATATCACTGATCCCACCTGGGCGGCGTGGACGGCGTTTGTGATGATGCAGTCCTCGCGCGGATCGACGCTGATGCAAGTGGTTGAGCGGATTGTCTCAACCGTCATTTGTCTGTTTGCAGGCATTTTGCTGTTGTGTTTTTTTGGTGATAACTTTTTATTGCTGATGATTTTTTCAATCATTGGGCTGACGGGTTGCTTTTATTTTCTGGCAAAAAGTAAGTCGCCTTTTGTGTGGATGTACGGGCCGCTGACATTTTTGCTGGTGCTGTTTCAAACCATCGGTTATCAGACACAGCAGATTACCAGTGTGGCTTATGATCGTGGACTGGAGGTGATCATTGGCGTGTGTTGCGGGATGGTCGTCACGCTTTTGTTTAGAACTCCTGCCACGCGAGAAGAACTCAAAAAGAACAATATTGAATTGCTGAAAAAGCTGAGTATTTTGCAGGGGGATTGTATCCAGCGTTATTTACACAATACGATCAAGCCTGAGTTTCAGGCGGAATTAACTGCGCTGCAAAATCTAACTGAAACCCAAACCCAATTGCGGCGCTTTGTCAGGCAGGAAAATATCTTTAATACGCCGGAGAAAATGAATCATCGTTTGCTGGAGCAGGTAGTGTTTATGAGTCAGGAGATTATTTCTGATTTGTATTGGCGTCATGACAATGCTGCCGCTGAGTTGATCAGTGCATTTGAGCAGTCCTTAACCCATTTACAAAAAACCATTCATGCCAGTTTGAAGGCAATGATCGCTTTTGTGTCCAGTGATGGAGCAGAACGAGCAGCTTTTCAAACTCAGCTCGAAAAATGGCAGCAGGCTTTGAATAAGCTGATGGATGAAGCCGCGCGATTCCGCGATCAGGAAGGTGCGCATTTTGCAGTGGAGGCCTCAACACAGTGGGCTTATTTTCTGGTGCGTCAGGAAGCTTTTTTTCTGCTGATGGATCGCTTTGGTCAGCAGGCTGACTTGCCTGCGCCAGAGATCCCCCGCCGTGAATCCCTGCGCCATCGTTTTACTTTTGATCGTTATTATTGGGAGTATGCCATCAAGACCAGTTTGATGGCGGTGCTCTTCCCGTATTTTGCGATGGTTTTGGATTTGCCTGGGGTGACGATTTTCGCTGTGGTGGTCGTCGTGACCCTGCAATTTGATTTGAGTGTGACCAAGCGTAATTTGTTTCTGTTGACTGTGGGTGCAGTGATGGGTGTAGGCTTTGGCCTGCTCTTAATTGCTTGCAATTTTACTAGTGGTTTGGCCTATCTTTGGGGCATTGCGGTGATTGGCTATTTCTTAGCGTATGCCAAACATGGGCCGCCCAGTTATAGTTTTGCGGGCTGGTTGGCTGCATATATGTTCTTTTCCAGTACCACTGGGTCTTTGGGGCCGATTACGGATTGGCGTCCGGAAATCGTCGGCTTATTTGAAATTGGCTTGGCTGCGTTTATGATGTGGGTTGTGCTAATTTGGATTTGGCCGTTTAAAGATGCCAAAATCCTCCAGCATTATCGTGCTCAACTGGCGTGGTATCAGGGCTTAATTCAGCAAGCCATTGCGAATCAAAATGGGCCGCTGGTTTACATGGAATTGAATTTGCTCCGCCAGCAAATTAAAGCGCTAGATGGGTTTCACTGGATGACCCCAGAATTTGCTAAAGAAAATCAAGAGCTCGTAGCGACTTGGTTTCGCTGTTATCACACTTGGGGGGCATTGAGTCTCGCCATGGAGAGTGTGGATTTGTCTGAATTAGATGCGCCGATTCGTGGGTTTGTGGAGGTCGTATTGTCTCTGCGTGAGTCTACATCTCTGTCCAAAGTGAAAGCCTTTCATGATGAAATAGCGGCCTACAGTCAAGCCACCATTGAAGCTTTTATCAAGCGAAAGGGTCTGAGCTTTGTGAAAGGCATCAAGATCATTCATTTGTTGATGGTGCTTGAGGCTTTGACAGAGTATCGTTTGACGCTTATGAGGTCGTCAGCGGCTTAGAGAAAAAGTCCACAAAAGCGCGGATTTTTGGATCGATATATTCCCCATGCAAATATTGAAGATAGACGGGTTGCGTTGGCGGTGCTTCCTTGGGGAGTAATTCAATTAATTTGCCTGCTTGCAGAAGATCTTCTACCGCAGGATAATGCACCCAAATCAGGCCAAGATCCTGTAGCGCTGCGCCAAATAAGCCATCGTAATTATTAAACCACAGATAGGGCGAAACGAGAATTTCCTGATTTTTAAAACGGATCAAATTATCGGGATTGCGGCCTGTATGCGTAAGGTATCGATGATTTTGAAGGTCAGCAATATTATGCACGATCCCAGCGCGTTTGATATAGCCTGGGCTGGCGCAGAGAACATAGCGTGTGACACCGATTTGTTTTTGCTCCCAATTGGCTTGACCAGGAATGGAGACGCCGTAGAGGACGTCCACTTTGTCCGTCACAAAATCAGCAGAAGATTCCTGCAATTCCAGATTCAGTTGTAGTTTGGGGTAGCGTTCCAAAAATTGCGGCAGTTGTGGCAATAAGCGTTGATGAGCAAAGAACTGGGCAGAACGGACTTTCAAAATGCCAGAGACTTCTTTTTTACCCGTTTTGATCAGCGCTTCTAATTGCTTGAGATTATGCAGGGCTTGAGTCGCTTCCTGATAGTACATTTGTCCCATTTCAGTCAGGACTAATTTGCGCCCGATGCGATTAAACAGGGCAATGCCTAAATGGGCCTCCATCGTTTTGATCTGTTTGGTCACAGCAGGAGGCGTTACATGGAGGGCATTGGCAGCGCGAATCACCCCGTCACATTCAATCACTTTGACAAAGATTTCTAATTGTTTGATGGTGCTCATTGTTAACCTTTAGTAAGTTATTGTGGCGTAAATTTCAATTTTATTTACATATAATAGCATTTATAATGATGCTCAACAAGATCAAAAATAAAAAAGGAGCACACTATGCAAGCCTACCAACAACCCTTATTAACAGATGTAGACCGAGAAGAAGCTATTGTTCTTGTCAGGCCTGAGATTTCAAAAGATCTACGTTTGCAGATTGCAGGATATTTGAATTTGAGCGATTTTTTAAATTTGCGATCCGCATCCAAAGCTTGGAAACAGGATCTGAAGGACATGGCTGACATACAATTGCCATTGGCAAGAGCGTTGACCGCCATACAGACACGACGAGATTTACAGCGGGTTATGCCCACCGTTGCGCCGTTTTTTAGGGAAGAAGTAGAAATGCGTCTTGCCAGAATAGATCATGCAGAGGTGGGCGCTAGGCGTGCTTGTTGTGCCAATCGTATATTGATGTATATTGGTATTGGGGGCTTGGTTGGCGGTGCCATACTTTTAGCGGCAGGCGAGCATCAAGCCATTCCAGGGGAAGTAAAGGCTGGGATCGTGATCATGGCTTTAGCCGTTGCAGCCTGTCTGGTCAGTGTGTTCTGTGGTCGTTTGACAGAAAGGCATGGGCGGATATTGGATCGTGGTGGTGTGCCTCGCCCACGCAGCCCCAGCACTGCTGACAATGGGCCTGGTTGGTATAGTGGCATTTAATCGGCGATTTATTTTAAGGGGAATGTGATGACAACCAAAAAGCCTTCGTTTTTACTTTTGTTTTTGCTGATCTCATTTGGATCGATTACGGCGGTCGCATTTACGCCTGCGTTGCCTGAGATTTCTGCGTTTTTTAATGTCAGTGCCAAAGCGGCTGGTTTGACCATCACGTTGTTTTTGGTCGGTTATGCGTTGGGTCAATTGCTCTATGGGCCGCTTGCCAATCGCTTCGGTCGTAAAGTTGCGTTGTACATTGGGATTGTCTTAGAAATTATTGGGTCATTATTGTGTGTTGCTGCGGCACCACTCCATGCCTTCTGGCTATTGGTTTTAGCGCGTTTATTGATGGCGTTGGGAGCCAGTGTCGGGCTGAAAATGAGCTTCACTCTGGTTGCAGACAGCTATACGCAAGAGGAATCGCGCAAAATCATCTCCCATTTGATGATCGCCTTTGCCATTACGCCTGCATTGGGTGTGGCGATTGGTGGCTTTTTGGTGGAACATTTTACTTGGATGTCGACCTTTTACTTTATGGCTGTGTATGGCTTGGTGGTGCTAGCACTGACGATGCGTATGTCGGAGACGGCGAAGTCATTAGATCAAAATGCCTTAAAGCCCGCCAAAATTTGGGCTAAATACAGTGCGACTTTGGCTCGCATGGAATTACCGATTGCTGCGCTGCTGATGGGTTGTGCGACTTCATTTGTGTATGTGTTTGCTAGTTTGGCACCGTTTATTGCGATGCAGACCATTGGCTTAAATCCGGCACAATATGGGGTGTGGAATCTCTTGCCTGTGATTGGGGTGATTGCAGGTTCACAACTCTCTGCACATTTGAGCCAAACCATTTCGCCGATGAAAGCCATTGCAATCGGCATTGGGGTGATGCTGATTGGCGTGTTAATCATGGCGGCTGCATTTTTGAGTGGCGCTATCACCGCGCTGTTTTTATTCCTTCCGTTGCTGGTTATTTATATTGGACTTGGGTTTATTTATGCCAGTGCCTCAGGGATTGCAACCGCTAAAATAGAGGATAAATCGAATGCCTCAGCGATGATGAGTTTTATCAATATGGGGCTGACGACGCTGATTGTTCTGGTTTTGGGATTTGTGCATATGAGTGCAGTGATTCTGTTGCCGTTGGTCTACTGTGTTTTGGTGGCTGGAGCTGCCGTGTTTGCGTTTATTCTCAAGAAAAGTACTCCATAAATGCTCGCACTTTTGGATCAGGATAGGCTTGATAGCGATAATAAACATAAATGGGCCACTGCGCTTTTTTATGTTTGGCGAGGATCTCCACCAGCTGTCCTGATTTTAAATAATCTTCGACCATATATTCTTTGACATAAACATAGCCCAAATCTTGTAAAGCCGCATTGATTAAGCTTTCATGATTGTCGAATTTTAGAAAAGGCTGAATTTGGAGTTCAGTGCCATTGTCAAATGAAATCAGATTCAACGGTCGACGTGCAGTGTGGCAAATATAAGGCAAAGCGATCAGATCCTTAGGTTTTGTTGGCATGCCTTTTTCAGCTAGAAATGCAGGCGTAGCGCAAAGGATGTCGCGTGTCAGACCAATCTTTTTGCGCACCAGATTATCGCCCTGATCCAAAATCGGCATGGCAAAGCCAAATAAAATATCCACTTCCCCACGCGAAAAATCTGGGATGAGTTCAGATGTGGTCAGGGTCAACTGAATTTCAGGATACTGTTTCAAAAACGCCTTGAGCTTAGGCATGATATGGCGATCAGCATTATGTTTGACAGCATGGACTTTCAATTCTCCACGCGGGATGGCGGTCACCTGTTGAATCAACTGTTTGGCATTGGCAATTTTCTCGGTGACTTCTTTGCAGAGCTGATAATATTGCTGACCGATATCGGTCAGTTTCATTTTGCCATGACCGCGCTCAAGCAGAATCACATCGAGGCTGCCTTCTAATTTGCTGAGCTTTTTGCTGATGGCTGCGTCGGTTTGGTGAAGCTTTAATGCAGCGGCATGAAGAGTGCCTTCTTCGACAATTGCGATGAATGCGTTGATATGTGCTAGGTGATCCATGATATTAACCTTTAGTTAATCTTATATGAAATTATATCACTATAATAAATATATGTCATGAAATATAATGTGCGTGTTCCAAAATAATAAAACACAAACTCTAAACGGGGGAATCATGCAAAACAAATCAATCATTCACGCTGATTTAAGCGGTAAAGTCGCCTTAGTTACAGGCGCCTCACAAGGCTTGGGTGCCTTTTATGCCGAGGTGCTTGCCAAAAATGGAGCAATAGTCGTTGCCAGTGGGCGTGCTAGTTCTCTGGATCGTCTGAATACGGTCGTTCAGCGGATTCAAGATCAGGGATTTAAAGCTGTTTCTTTGGTCTTGGAGATGACAGATTTTGGCAGCTTTCAGAGCAAAGTGGCAGAGATCGTGCAGCAGTTTGGCCATCTTGATATTCTGGTCAACAATGCAGGCGTTTCAGTGGATCAGGATTTTTTTGCGGTGACTGAGCAAAGCTGGGATTTGCATATGGACACCAATCTGAAAGGCTTGTTCTTGTTATCGCAAGCCGTAGCCAAACAAATGAAGCGACAGGAGGCAGGTGGGAGCATGATTCATATCGCAGCGCTAAATGGAGAAAAGGTTCGCAAAAACTGTGTCGCCTTTGCCGCATCCAAGGCAGGCGTTCTGCATTTAACCAAATTGATGGCTTATGAGTTGATCGATTATAAAATCAAGGTGAATGCGATTCAGTTGGGACTATTTCCTTCTGATGCAGTCAAAGACTGGCTTGATAATGACCCCTCTGCGAATGATTATCTACAGCGCATTCCTGCAAAACGGGCAGGCCGATTTGTTGATTTGGAAGGACCTCTCTTATTATTAGCCTCTGATGCTTCAGCCTACATGTATGGTACGGTTTTGAAAGTAGATGGCGGTTTTGCAATGGATGTTTTTATGAATCTCGATATTAAAAATAATTAAAGGAGCCTATCATGTATAACAGACTAACAACACTGCATGCAGCAGCGCTACCTTACCAAGAGAAGTACCATTTATCAATACCGGGGATACGCAAGATTTTCCACCTTGACATGCCTCCGTACGGCACTACTTTAGAGCAAGATGATGCATTCAGAGTTAGATTGGCTGAATCAAGGTCTTTAAATTTCCAGGAGGCGGATAATTTGATAGCATCAGGGATAATGCCCATGGTCTTCCACCTTCATGTACCCCTGGCTGAACAAGATGATGCATTTAGAGTTAGATTGGCTGAGGCAAAATCCTTAACCTCTCAGGAGGTCATTAATTTATCAAGCCCAGGGATACGCAAGCTTTTCCATCTTAATGTGCCTCTGGCTGAACAAGATGATGGGTTTAGAGCTAGATTGGCTGAAGCAAAGTCCTTAAGCTCCCAAGAGGCGATTAATTTGTCAAGCTATGAAGTGCACAAATGTTTTAATCTAGATGTTCCATTTTCTGAAAAAAACAGTTTTTATGTTGAAAGACTGCAGCAAGCTCGTGCATTAAGAGATGATCAGGTGTCTGAGATATCAGGTCCAACTTCAGCTGTCTATGCTCAAGCTAAAGATCTTATAGAAAGCCAACGATTGCGGACACTTCATGGATTTAATACAGCCCTGTCGTACATGGCTCTTAGAGGCAAAACCGCTGCGGCTGATTTACATAGTCAAGCATCAGGGCCGATCTCTGAAATTAAAGGCTATTTATAGGTGTCAATTTTGATTTGCAGGTCTGATTTTAGCTTTGACTGTGGCATAACGGAGGCTCTCATGGTCGATCAAATATATTATGCTACAAAATAAGGTGCAAAAGAGATTTTTTGTGCTTGATCAAGCCAAGCGCGCACCCCCATCCACTGCAACAATCGCTCCCGTCATTTGTGGATGTAATGTCACAAAATGAATGACATCAGCAATTTCAGCAGCGCTGGCTAAACGCTTTAAGGGCGAGGCATTAGCCCATTCTTGCAGGCTTTCTGTGGGCGTTGTGCCATAAAGTGGCGTCTGTGTTAAACCTGGAGAAATGGCGTTAATGCGTAACGGGGCTAATTCAATTGCCAGACTTTCGACCAAGACATTGACAGCTTTGCTATTTGTTGCCAAAAAAGTAATGGGGGCGCCACGTTTATCAGCAGCAGCACCAGACACCACGCTAATTGCTTTAAGATTCTTGGAGTGTTGGGCTGCATAGCGAATGATGTGGATGATGCCCCAAAATTTATCAAAGCTTTTCTTGGCATCAGCTAAGTCAACTGATAAAAACGCGCCCATGGCCAGAGGAGTGGTGGCAGTCACAATCACATAATCAAAATCAGCGTGAGTTTCAAAAAATCGGTTGATTGCCGTTTCATCCATAAAATCCAAGTTGATGCCGGTCAAGTTTGGCAAATTGAGTTGCGCCGCATTTCGACTAACAATGGTCACTTGGTGATTATTTTTGGCAAATAGCTGGGCGGTGGCAAGGCCAATGCCAGATGAGCCCCCGACAATTAATACTTTCGACATAGTGATACTCTCCTTTCTGTTCATGATTGAGGTGATTATACTGGAATAAATCGATTCAGAAATCCGTTGAAATAACGGAGGGACGTTTTTTTATGACGCCGAGTGAGAAAATTGATGAAATTATCCAGCCGCTTAAGGATTCTTTTGGCTTGACGAACCTGGTTTATCTGAAAAATTTTAACGATGGCTCAGAGATCCGCCTGTCCAATCGACCGGATTGGCTGGCCTATTTTTATGAACATAAACTCTATCAATTCAGCCTGTTTGAGCGGCACCCCTCTGAATATATTAAGGCCCATATTCCCTGGGCAGGATTGGAAATTTATAATGCAGTGCTGGAAAAATCCCGCCAATTCAATATCGATCATGGGATTACGTTTATAGAGCCCTGTACGGATGGCTGTGAGTTTTTCTTCATTGGAACAGGCGTAGATCAAGCGAAGATCATGCCAAAATATCTGGCTAATATTGATGTGTTGAAACGGTTTCTAGATTATTTTCGAGAACAAGCCAAGCTGCTGATTGAAGAGGCCTTGCAGCACAAAATCACGATTCCAGACAAGTTTGCAATAGCCCCCAAGCTGTTTTGTCTCAATGAGTTGAAACTTCCTAAATTTTCCAGTGGCCCTGATTTAATAGAATTTACGGCCAGGGAATTGGATTGTATGCGCCTTTTAGCGAAAGGGTACACGCAAAAAATGATGGCCAAGGAGCTTGATATTTCTATTCGGACAGTTGAAACCCATCTCAATCATGTGAAGGATAAAACGCATACGCGCTCGCGCGGTGAGTTGGCGGAATATCTCTTGAGGTTAAATTTGTCGTGATGATATATTGATGCACTATGAAAAAATAAGGTGAACTGAAATATGGACTGCCAATTTTGCAATTTAGCGAATGGGCGTGAAGCCTCTAATATTGTTTATCAGACAAAAAATATCGCTTGTTTTTTAGATATTGATCCGATTAATGACGGGCATGTATTAATTGTTCCAAAAGGACACGTGCTGGATACTGAGGAATTAGACAGTGATACTCGATTGGAAGTGATGGACGCAGTCGTTTTGATTTCAAAAGCACTTAAAAAACGCTATCAACCAGATGGGATCAGCATTATGCAAAATGGCGGCGTGTTTAATGATGTAGGGCACTACCATATGCACATTTTTCCGCGATATAAAAACGATGGCTTTGCCTGGATTGACAGGACATCATTAATAAAAGATGGAAATCTTGGAGAAGTTGCTGATAATTTGATTAAAATAATTCAGCTGCTTTAAGTGGAAAATCATCAAGCAATATATTCAGTCCACAACCACGCTCATTTCCTTATGGGAAGATAAAATAATCTGAGTCATGGTTTTGGTCACACCTGTTTGGCTTTTCAGGAAATCAGAGATAAAGCTTTCTAGTGCTCGCGTGTTTGCAACCCTTACTTTCAGTGCGTAGGAATATTCGCCTGTTAGGTGATGGCATTCCAAAACATTTTTGTGGGCGATGGCCTGTTTTAAAAAAGCAGCATTGTCCTCTTTCTTTTCTACCAGCACAAAAATAAAGGCCCCAAGCTCCATTTCCATAAAGCGACTATCGACCAGTGCCACAGTCTTGTGAATGACCCCTGCGTTTTTGAGTCGACGCATCCGTTCGTTGGTTGCGGAGGCAGAGAGTCCGATTAATTCTCCAATATTTGCTGAAGTTTGACTGGCATCTGTCATGAGTGCTTCAACTATTTTATGGTCTAGCTCATCATAATCAAAATTATTCATTGACTTTATCCTATTATTCAGTTTAAAATATCGTTTTATTTATTATATTCGGGAATATATTCTGTGTCAAACTTATTTTACTTGATAAATGCCTGGCTGATTGGTCTTGCCATTGCCGCACCCGTTGGCCCAATCGGTATGCTTTGTATTCGCAGAACCCTTGAGCATGGATTGCGCGGTGCGTTGGCTGTGGGCTTGGGTGCGGCGCTGGCCGATAGTGTTTATGGTGGTATTGCGGCTACAGGCTTGACGGCAGTGTCTCATTTTTTGCTTGGACAGGTGGTGTTCATTCGGGTGTTGGGTGGATGTTTCTTGTTGTATCTGGCGTATAAGGAGCTGCGCAGCAAGCCCGCTACAAAAGAGGCTAGATTGAAGAAAAATAAAGGTGCATTAACCCTTCAGGTCTTTTTTCTCACCTTGACCAATCCGATGACGATTTTAAGTTTCATTGGGATATTTGCTAGTATTGGCGGAGGAGCGGCGACCAGTTTGGGTGCTTTGATTATGGTGCTGGGCGTTTTTTTAGGATCAATGACCTGGTGGGTGATATTGGGATCGTTTATTGTGAAGATTAAGCATAAATTGCCTGAGGTTTGGATTCAACGCATTCGCTATTTATCCGTCATTATTTTGGCTGGATTTGGTGTAGTGGCAATTTTAAGCGTCTTATAGTCTTCTATGCTTAAACGATACAATACATGCCTGACGTGACTAATAGGATGGTCAAAATCACCGTTAAAATCTCGTTTCAAACCGATCTTCTCCATTACACGCATGGAAGGCTTATTCAAAGTTGTAGTAAACGAAACGATTTCTTTGAGGCCGTGTTTTTCAAATCCACTTTTCAGAGCTGCTTTTGCTGCTTCAGTTGCATAGCCCTTCCCCCAAAATTGATGTGCCAAGCGCCAAGCAATTTCAACGCAGGGGCTGAAATGGGTTTGATAGGGTGGAATGGCTAAACCAACAAAACCAATAAAATCGCCAGTTTCTTTGAGCTCAACAGCATAGCAACAGAAACCGTGTTCTTTAAAATGACGGCGATGCCATTCGATACCGTCTCTCGATTCCTGCTCAGTGCGGAGAGCAGGAAAAAATTCCATAACGCGTGGGTCTTGGTTCATGGCGACAAATATGGGAATGTCCTCGTCTTTCCATTCGCGGAGGATCAGGCGTTCAGTTTCGAGAATAGCGCTCATCTCAAATCCTTACGCAGAAAAATTTTGGAGTGCTGAAACAGATAGTTTTTGATTTCCCCCAAGCGCTGATATCCATTTTTTACGTAGAATGCTTCGGCTTGAAAACTGAAAGTGTCTAGCGTTGAGTAGATACAGCCTTGCTTGCGGGCTTCATCCTCGGCGGCAAGCAGTAATTTTGTTCCATAGTGGTGGTGACGAACGCCTTCATCGACCCAGAGCACATCAATATAAACAGACTCGCTGTGCAACCAGGCTAAAATGCCACCGTATATTTTATCGTGCTTATCTGTCAGTACGACGGAGAAGGTTTTTGCTGTCTCATGGATGATGCTTTTGTTAAACGCCACGATTCCAGCGCGAATGGCTTTTTTATCTTCATCAGAAGCATTGTAATCGACTTTGATTTGTAAGTCTGCTTTTAGGGTTGTCTGTGGCATAATGGGCTTATGGCTGCAAGGATAGGCATATTATGTCACAAATTGACTCTGTTCTCAATGATTTGAAGAATGAAGTGAACCAGCTTTTAGGCTTTCACGAAGGCATTCCTAGAATTAACTACGGGCCTTGCGGCGTATTTGCCTTTTTGTTTTATCAGGCTTGGAATAGACGCTTTGCAGACAAAGTACATATTTGTTTCGTGATGACACAAAAGTGGGATGAATGTGATCATGTGGTGATTCGTTTACCCAATGGTCAATTCTATGATGGAGGGATTGGAGTGCATTCTGATGCAAACTATCTCCCCCAATTCGTGATTGATGAAATGCTGGAGTATGACCATGATACTTTGGAGAAATGGTCTTATGGGCTGGATCGTACCTATCCGCGGTTTTGTCCTGATTTTAATAGGCAGAAAATTCGGGAAATCATTGAGTGCCATTTGGATCGCCTGATGATTAAGGTAACTCGAATTGATAATACGGTTCATCGCGAGATTGGGCCATGGACGCCAGCAGTGCATGCTTTGCTCAAGCATTTACGCAGTCGTGGATTTTTAAATGCGCCTGAAGTACTTGGATTTGATGATGAAGGGCGAGAAATTCTTTCCTATCGTGAGGGTGACGTTGGCCATGATCCTTTGAGTCCAGCAGCTCGTTCAGATACTGCATTAAAAACTGCTGCCCGCTTGCTCCGTGCTTATCATGATCATACAGTGGATTTTGCAAATACTTACCAGGGCGAATGGCAGTTTCCAGCACATCCGCCCATTGAGGTGATCTGTCATGGTGATTACGCTCCCTACAATTGTGTGCTTCAAGGCGATGCAGTAGTTGGGGTCATTGATTTTGATACGGCGCACCCGGGCTCGCGCATTTGGGATATTGCTTATGCAGTGTATCGTTTTGCACCCTTGATGACACCTGATAATCCAGCAGGGTTTGGTGCGCAGGAAGAGCAAATTCGGCGGGCTAAATTATTTTGCCAGGAATATGGTCTGTCAGATTTAAGCCAGCTGATTTCCACTATTTTGGAGCGACTCGGTGTGTTGATTGATTTCATCAACGCTCGGGCAAAAGCGGGAGACTCTTTCTATCAAAAGGCTGTGGATGAGGGGCATTGTGAATTATATTTGGCTGATTGTGAATATATTCGGCGAAATTTTGAAAGTATATAAAGTGGAGGGTATCAAATGAAACGTCGGGTATCAGTTGTCAGCAAAGAATATGCGCCGCGCATGAAACAAATTGTGCAGTCATATGTAGACGACAAGCAATTTATGGGGTCTATTCTTGTCGTTCAAAAAGGGCAGGTATTACTAGATGAGGGATATGGATTTGCTAATCTCGAATGGCAAATACCTAATTCGTCAATTACAAAATTTCGTTTAGGCTCGCTGACGAAGCAGTTTACAGCTGTCGCTATTTTGTTGCTGGAGGAACAAGGTAAACTAAAAATAATTGACCTGCTTAATCAATATATGCCTGATGCGCCTTCTGCTTGGAATGAGGTTACAATTTTTCATTTGTTAAACCACACATCCGGGATTCCAAATTATACCAAATTTCCGGATTTTACTGCATTTGCAAGTAGTGCAAAAACGCCTGAACAGCAGATCGCGTATTTTCGCGACAAACCATTAAAGTTCGAACCTGGATCAGACTTTGAATATAACAACTCAGCTTATGTCCTGCTTGGCTACCTGATTGAAAAGCTGAGTGGTCAAAGCTATCAAGACTTTATTGTGCAAAACATCTTCAAGCCACTTGAAATGAATGATTCTGGTTACGACTCTCATTCGGAAATCCTATTGCACCGGGCATCCGGCTATGAAATCACCCCCAATGGCCTTCGCAATACAGATTATCTTGATATGAGCATCCCTTATGCAGCAGGCTCCCTTTACTCAACCACGCAAGACTTGCTGCGCTGGCACGAAAAATTATTCGGAGGGAAAATTATTTCACCGCAATCGCTTCATAAAATGATACAGCCATTTAAAAACACTTATGGGCTCGGGGTAAGCATCCTATCATTATATGGGCATAAAGCAATCACTCATGGCGGTGGCATTAGTGGATTTAATACGTTTATGATCTATTTTCCTGAGGACAAGCTCACTGTTATCGTTCTAGCCAATCTCATTGCATTAGGTTTTGTTCCACAAAGTATTGGCTTGAACATTGCAGAATTAGTTTATAAAAAATCTGTGACAACACCATCAGAAAGAAAAGAAATAGCGTTTTTACCTGAAGCGCTGACCCAATTCATCGGCTCGTACACCATCACTCCGGTAAACATTTACTACAAAACGCAAACATCTACCTTGGTGATTTATCTAGAAAACGATCACTTGGCTGCTCAAATAGAAAGTCATTCTAAAGTCAAATTATTCCCTGAGTCAGAAACAAAATTTTTCAGTAAAATACCGGATGTCCAAATTGAATTTTTTAAGGATAAACAAGGTAACGTTTCTCACCTGGTTTTACATCAGGATGGAGAAGAGTCAACCGGGATGAAGATCCTTTAAAAGTCTATTTTTAAGCTCCAATTAGGTAGGTGTCCAAGCACCTTGATCTACGATTTTTGCCTCATCTGCACCTGACCAAGGTGGCATCGTAACGCATAGAAAAACTAGATCAGCTGCGGCATCGCTGCGATATTGAAATTGAGCGCCCACTGGAATTTCAATGGTGGTGCCTGTTTCCAAAGGGGTGATTTCTTCATTATTCCCGTCCATTTTGCGCCAAATCGCACCTTTACCCGATAAGACATGCCAAAATTCACTGACGGTTTTATGCTGAACAGCTAGGGTGATTTTACCTGCTTTCAGTGTGCAATGAGCGATTCCGCCCAGATGACTATTCATCAGGAGGCGTACTTCTGCACCTGCTGGCGATGTGTGCTGATATGTCTCAGGGATTTTGAGGAGGGTTTGCACGGTCTGGCTCCTGTAGTTTAATTTCGATGCGCTCTTTGCCGCCGCCGATATTCACGCGTTTCAGATTGACGAGGCCGACTTCAGCAGTGGATTTTACATGTGTGCCCCCGCAGGAGACTTTCGAGAAGCCTTCGATTTCCCAATAGCGGCGCTGGGTTGCTTCATCGGTATAGCCTTTTTTGATAGGGAGATCCCGCTCAATAATCTGGTTGTATTCGGCGAGGATTTCTGGAAAATGGCTTGAAATATTTTGGTTGTGAAAGAAGTCAATGCGCGATTTTTCTTCTGAAATGTGGGCGCCGATTTTTTCCAAATTCAGCTTGTGAGTGACGATTTCTAAAATCAGCTCTGCGGCAAAATGGAGGCGCATCAATTTGTAGCGGCGCTTCCAGTTAATTTCCAGATAAACGGGATCACCTGCTTTTAGAGTGTGGTCAGCAGGCAGCGTGTAGTAAATCAGGGTGTCGACTATTTCTGAGCTCAGGATAGGAAGGCCGCCAATCTGACCTGCATCACTTTCTTGTCCACCACAAAACGAAAAGGCGATGGTTTCATCCAGTAAAACTCGGTCGCCATCCACAGCGGTGACTTTGGTGTTGAGTTGAGTTTGGTAGGGGTTTTCCCAGAAGACTTTTTTCATGGCGGATCATTTGTGTTTGGATTTGGAGATTATATCCTTTTTTCGTGACTGAGCAACCATTGTTTGCGAGAGATTCCACCACCATATCCGCCCAGCGCACCGCCTGTATTGATGACGCGGTGACAGGGAATCACGATGGCGATTTGATTTGCTCCATTGGCATTGGCTACTGCGCGGCAACTTGAAGGTCTGCCGATTTGAACGGCTAATTCCTGATAAGAGCAGGTTTGACCTGGAGGAATGGTCTGTAAGGCTTGCCAGACTTGTTGTTGAAAGGGGGATCCCAGCAAAAACAAGGGCGTTTTGAATTGAGTCAGTTTGCCCTCAAAATAGGCGTGAAGCTCCTGGCGGATGGATTGAATGGGGGCGGTTTCTCCAGGCAAAATGGCAGCTTTGGTTCTTTTGCGTAAGCGTTCTACTTCGCGCTCCAGGCCACGGCGATCAACAAATTCGAGCAAATACAAATCGGTCTCGCTGCCGATGGCGATCATCGGGCCTAATGGTGTATCAAGCCAGGCTGCTTTCAGGATGAGATGCTGGTTTATTTTGCTGGGCACAGTTCCCATAATCCGTGAGAAAGCATCGCGAAAGCCGCTGTCAGACTCATATCCTGCCTCAAGTTGAGACTCAAGCACTGACTTGCCAGTGCGAATATGTTTCATGGCGAGGCCCATGCGTCGTGCTCGGGCATATTCAATCAATGTCATGCCGAAGCGCTTTTTGAATTGACGTCTTGCGGTGGAGAGGTCGATGTCCAGATCAGCAAAATCTTTTTCTTGCCAACGCTTTTGAGGCTCCGCTTCCACTGCGGCCACCAGCTTTTCAATCAGTGGTGAGACACGTTGTGGATGAGATAAGGGGCGGCAGCGTTTGCAGGGGCGGAATGAAGCCAGCAATGCCTCTTCAGCGGTTCGAAAAAATTCACAATTTTCCAGTTTAGGCTTACGTGCAGAGCAGGTTGGGTGGCAGAATACACCTGTGGTTTTCACGCCCACAAAAAACACGCCATCGAATTCACTGTCCTTGGCTAAGAGTGCTTTGTAAAAGACGGCCTTTTCTAAATCGCTGATCATGATTTTATTCTCTCTGAAGTTTGGTAAGATCATTATAGTGAATTTAAACTTTTTTGCCGCCGAAAATCAGGCGTTGATTTTTTTGTGCGCATTGAATTGGAGTGCTGTCAAATGTCGGAAATAAAAGTGCGTTGTTTTGGGGGTAAGCCAGGCCAGGGGTTGTATGCACAGTATCATGATGAAGAATGGGGTATTCCTGTGCATGATGACCAGCATTTATTTGAGATGTTGATTTTGGAAGGCGCTCAAGCGGGTTTAAGTTGGGAGACTATTTTGAAACGGCGCGAGGCCTATCGTGCTGTTTTTCACCATTTTGATCCCGTGAAGGTCGCTGCCATGACCGATCAAGATCTGATGCGGCTTTGCGCGGATATCCGTATTATTCGTAATCGTTTAAAGATTTTTGCCGCACGCCAAAATGCGCAAGTTTTTTTGCAGATTCAAAAAGAATTTGGCAGTTTTGATGCTTATGTGTGGCGTTTTGTGGGTGGAGCGCCCATCCAAAACCACTGGCATTGGTTTGAGGTGCCCGTCACGACTCCCGAGAGTGATGCCTTATCGAAGGATTTAAAAAAACGGGATATGAAATTTGTGGGTTCAACAATTCTTTACGCTTTTATGCAGGCAGTGGGCATGGTTAATGACCACCCCATTAATTGTTGGCGTTACTCTGCCTCTGTCGATTAATTAATTTGTCAGTAAACACTCAAAGATTTTACCCCCTGAAAACTCTAGGCGAAAATATGCCGATAAAATCTTCGGATAAAAATCAACGCCGTATGTCCCCTTAATGTTTAAAAAAGCGTTCCATAAACTGGCGGCTTACTTTATATATCCCGGCATGGGTGCTTGCCCAGGTGTTTTGTTTAACAGTAAAGCCCACCGTGGCCAACGCTTTGTGTAAACTTAAAAGCGGCATCAACGCTTCATATTCAGGGAGGGGGCGAATACTGATATATCCAGCGAGAAAGCTTTTTTTATGGTGCGGGTCAGCGACCCAAGTTCCATATTCCAGCGAACACAAGTCCTCTTCCGCAAAGCTGGCGCGCCCTGAAGCCCAGTCAATAATGCCTTGCAGTTTTCCCTCATTGATAATGATATTGCCAGGGCGAAAATCTCGATGAATGATGCAGGGGCCATCCACGACCTTCAACAAATCGATATGGGTCTTATAGTATTGGCGGCATTGCTCCAACAGAACGTTGGGTAGGTGATCGCTACTCTCAGCAAAGCCTTCCTCAAATTTTTGCATAAAATAAACGCGTGGGTCTGAGTTTAAATCTTCAGGCTGAGTCAAGTCTCCAAAAGCACTTGCACGATGGAGATGAATTCGTGCCAATAGCGATCCCAGTTCATAGGCTAGAGCGGGGGTAAAATCTGTTATTTGAAGAAGTCTTCCAGGTAGATATTCCATGAGAATTGCACCGGGTAGATCTGGCTCTGGCGGTATTAGTTGAACAATCTGCGGTACAGGCAATTCTCCTGCAAAATACTTCAAAAAATAGGCCTCCCGTAAATAATCTGAAGGGCGCGTGCATATTTTTAAAATCAGCGGGGTGCCCGTAGGCGGTATGATTTTATAAACAATCGCAACCATCGCATCTTCATGCTCGATGCGCGAGAAGAGAGCATGAGGTAAATTAAGGCGTTGCTGATAGATGGAGAGGAGTTCATTCATAAAAAAGTGCAGCGCTCTATATAAAAATATAGTTTACGTCAGTCCGTACATTGTGACAAGGCTCAATTATTCCAAAAAATAATCACGAATCGACGATGATTATGAGCGCCTTGTCGCCCTTATTTCGATCAAATCATAAAAAACAACCAAAACCGTCAATCTAAAATTCCCTCAAAAAAACTCCAAAAATGCAAAAACTGACACAAATTTTTGCACCATCAAAAAATATTAAAAATCCCATTTCTCTGCAAACCTTAATTCACAAGGCTTTAAGCCTGTTCGGAGAATAATCAGTTTTTTCTACCCCCTGCAAGTGCAAGCAGAAAGTGCTTTCGTTTTAGGCGGTTACGACCTGTATTTGAAATATTCTATAGTTGTGATTGTCGAACAAAATTATTTAACGGAGACGATCATGAACAAATACGAACTTGAATGCACTATGAATTTATCAGGCTTTGGGGAGTGCTTTGACTTCCTGGGGGTTGATGCAACCGACTTTTCTGTAACGGATGAAGCCCTAATGATGGAGGAACGTGTGCAAACTTTCCAAAAATCCATCCGTCGCAGAAAAGATTTTTTAGAGCTGGAAGATCTGAATGCGCTCAGTGAATTGGACTTTAACCATGATCGGCGGTTTGTATGATGAACAATCTTACTGCCCGTATCAAACAACTTGAAGAGGCCTGTGGGGAGATTATTCTCAATCCCTTGCGCGATCCTCTGGTGACGGAATTGATGCTGAATCCTGACAGTATCTTGTGGATTGAGCACCGTCAAAATGGGGTCATTCAGGCAGGGGAAATCTCACCAGGCCAGGCTGAGCGGATTATTCGTAAGATCGCGGGGATTGTTGAGGCAGAGGTCAATTATGACAATCCAATTTTGGAGTGCGAGTTTCCGATTGATCATTCGCGCTTTGAAGGCGTCTTGCCGCCTTTGGTTAAGCGACCCAGCTTTACGATTCGTAAAAAGGCGGAGGCCGTCTATACCTTTGATGACTATATTCGCAAAGGGGCACTGACCGCTGAACAAGCCAGAGTCATTCGCCAGGCGATTGCAGAGCGTAAAAATATTCTCGTCTGCGGTGGGCCTGGTACGGGTAAAACCACTTTTGTGAACGCCTGCATTTATGAGCTCACCAAAATCGCGCCAGAGTCAGAACGGTTGCTGATTTTAGAGGACGTGCCCGAGCTGCAATGTTCAGCCAAAAATGTGGTGCAGATGGTGACAAACCGCATCATCAAAAATCCCGTTGACCTGCAAAAGCTGATCTTTGTGGCCATGCGTTCCAGACCCGATCGCATTCTGATTGGTGAAGTCCGTGATAAAGCCATGCTGGATTTAATGAAAGCCTGGAATACAGGCTGTCCTGGAGGGATTGCCACCGTTCACGCCAACGATACGCACTCAGCCGTTCAACGCTGTTTATCTTTGGCTGAAGAGGCTGGCGTTGAAAAACCAATCTCTCTGCTACTGGAAACGATCGATCTGATCGTCGCCATCGAGCGCAACAATTTTACCCTTGAGCGCAGAGTCAAAAACATTTCGAGCCTGGAGGGATATGACCCTCTGACCCAGAAATTCTCATTCAAAGAATTGAACTGATTAAACAAACCAACCACAACCACCAACCAAGGAGACCACAAATGGACTACAACAGAGATGCCAACCAAGACGATTTATTAATGGCTTGGGAGCTGAACACCAACAAAATCGTATCACTATTGGAGGCCACACTGCTTTTACGCTTGCGTATTCAGCACTGTGTTCCAGAGAAGGATTTCTCAGATGCGATTTTGATGGATTCGCTCAAGGGCAATCTTAAGCAATTGAATGCCATGGGGAGGATTCGCCATGCCGTTTAAAAAGCTTTTTTCAAAAAACATCCCATCCACAACACAGGAGTACTCAATTATGAATACCAAAAAAGTCACTATCTTAAATCGGATTGCCAATTTGATTCCAAAGGCAATCTGGTCAATGTCTCTGCTGCTTTCAAGCAATTTCTGCTTTGCGGCAAAGGCGGACGGTTATCAATTCACTGGAGCGCTTTACAACATCATGATGGAATTACAAGGCCCACCGATCATGATCATCACCGCAATCGGCATTATGGCAGCAGGATTTTTCTGGGTGTTCAAAGGCCATGACGTCGGTATGAAACAAGTGGTCAGCGCGCTGATTGGCGGCGGACTGGTTTTATCCGCACCCAGCTTGATCATGATGGTGCCTGGTATCACTGGCGCAATGATTTAAGGAGGGACTCAATCATGCGTGGAACAAAAATGTCGATCAATCGGGCGCTATCACGCGAGATGCTGTTTTTTGGCGTCGATAAAGCGCCCCTCTGTCTGTATGGGCTGATTGCGGTACTGATGATTTATGTCACCCGCTTTAACTTCCCCTATGTCTTGGCTGGGCCTTTAGTTTTCTGCTTCTTCCATGCGATTGCTGTGTGGGGATTCAAGAAAGATCCCAAAATCGTGAAGGTCTTAGCCAATCACTTTCGCTACAAGGGATTTTATCAACCCGTGAGCTTTGCTAGAGCCAGAGTCAGCATACAAAAAATCACGTCCATCCCCGCAGTCTAACCCAAGGAGAACGACTCATGACAAACCCTATAAACCAAATCACCCAAATTGTAAGGGCCGCATTTCGGCCCTTGGTGAAAACCAGCAAGACCCGAATGGCGCTTCATAAAAAAGGCGAACAGGTGGGCCTCAACGAATTGCTCGGCTATCTGATGTATTTCGAGCCAGGCACCATTCTGATGAAAGATGGTGCCTTCATGGCGGTCTTTGCCTATCGTGGCCCAGATGTTGAATCATCTACTGACAGCGAGCTTGATCAAATCGTCTTAACCCTGAATCACGCCCTCAAAATGCTGGATTCAGGTTGGATGGTCGAATTTAATCTTGTCCGTTTGCAGTCGAACGAATATTTGTCAGGACAAAGCTTCCCTGATCCAGTATCCGCGCTGATTGAAGATGAACGCCGCTCGCAATATCAAACCGAAGGCGTGCATTTTGATACCTTGACCTATCTGACTCTGACCTATTTGCCAGATCGCCAGTTGAAGTCATCGATCAAGCGCTTTTTTATGGAATCGGATCAGCCGATTAAAGATGTCACCATCAATGACCTCCATAAGCGCTTTGAGGAAAAAATCTCAGCCGCGATGGATGTCCTGACCAAATATCTACGGGTCGATCGTCTGATTGGGAAAAACCTGCTGACTTATATGCACTATTGTCTAACGGGTCAGAGCCAATCAGTTCAGGTGCCACCTGTCGCATTATTCCTGGATTCCTATCTCAGTCACGAAAATTTTGTGGGTGGGATCAGGCCCAGGATCGGCAATAAACATATCCGCGTGATCAATGTTTCCGAATATCCCTCCGAAGTCTATCCGACGGTGATGGAGTTTTTGAACAGCATGCCCATGGTCTATCGTTGGTCGCTGCGTTTTATCCCGCTCTCACAAGCAGGTGCAGAGGAAAAGCTTAA
This sequence comes from Francisella tularensis subsp. holarctica, assembly GCA_945860585.1. Classification (GTDB taxonomy): domain Bacteria; phylum Pseudomonadota; class Gammaproteobacteria; order Francisellales; family CACEW01; genus JAJZUD01. The sequence goes on from CAMARA010000001.1 coordinate 53,200, forward strand.
GGCCATTGGGCGCGGCTGGTATCAAAAAGCATTGGGTTTTAAAGGGATTGCACGCCAGGCATTTGGTGGGCAACCTACGCTTGAAAATGGCGATGCGGCAGACATGGTGGCTCAAATTGATCGTGCTAAAAACCTCAATTCATCCGGTGTGGTGCGCTTTGGCTATGTCACCAATGTCATCGTACTCATGAATGATGATGCCAATAAGTTGGAAGAGGAAGTGCGCATGGTTTCGCGCGGCCTTCAGCAACTAGGCTTTATGGTGAAGGACGAAGATTATAACTGCATCGATGCCTTTTTGGGTTCGCTGCCAGGCCATGGTGAGCGCAATATTCGCAAGGTATTGCTCAACTCGTATGAATTATCCTGCATGGCTCCTGTCAGCGCGATTTATCAGGGTGAGCAATTTTGTCCTTGCCCATTCTATCCTGAAGAATCTCCACCTCTGTTTTATTCGGCGACTCAAGGTGCAACGCCGTTTAGGTTCAATATCCATGTGGGAGATCTCGGGCATACGATGATTATTGGGCCGACTGGTTCAGGAAAATCCACCTTTCTGGGCTTGCTGATTGCTCAACACCGCAAATACAGGGACTCGCACGTCTATGTGTTTGATAAAGATAATTCCAACAAAGTGGTCACATTATCTCTGGGTGGTGATTATTACGATGTGGGGCAGAATCATAGCATCAGCCTCGCGCCGCTATCCCATATCGATGATCCTGAGGAATTCGATTGGACGTTAGGTTTTATCGAAGACCTCCTGATTCTGCAAGGCCAGGCGCCAAGTCCAGAGGAAAAAGCCGAAATCAGAGATGCACTGAACAACCTGAAGGATTCCAACAAAAACACCTGGAATTTAGGGGGGCTAGCTGATCTGATCCAGGATACCAAAATACGTAAAGTACTCGATGTCTATACGGAGTCTGAGGCGATGAGCTCATTGATCAACGCAACGGAAGATCAAATCAATATGAGTTCGCTGATGGCCTTTGAAATGGGTTGGCTATTGGATCAGAAGGAGGCTTTTTATTTGCCAGTGATTGACTATCTGTTCCGCGTTTTGTACCGCCAATTTAAAAAGCGTCACCCTGCGTTATTGGTTTTGGATGAAGGCTGGTTGTACTTGGACAATCCATACTTTGCCAAAAAGCTGAAGGATTGGTTTAAAACGCTGCGCAAATTCAACGTATCCATTGTGATTGCAACCCAGTCTTTACAGGATGCCGCAAAATCTGCCATCAGTTCCGTATTGCTGGAATCCTGCAAAACGAAGATCTATTTGCCGAATGATTCCATGACCGATGAATCCAAGGCCATGTATCAATTCTGCGGGCTCAATGACCGCCAAATTGACATCATCGGCAGTGCGAAACCTAAACGTGATTATTACGTCATGTATCCCAATGACAAGCGCCTAATCACTCTGGGTTTAGGCGAGCTAACGCTGGCGTTTATCGGGATCTCCAAAAAAGAGGATATTGCCTCCTTTATGGAAGTCTATGACTGCAGCAATCCCAACTGGATCTCAGTCTGGCTAGAGCAAAGAGGCCTTGCCACTTGGAGTGCCCACTTCAATCAACATTACGCGGAGGTGAATCATGCGTAAAAAAATAACAGTCGTTCTCTCGGCGCTCATCCTTTTTGGATGCGTCGAGAATGCCGCGGCGATGGTGGTATTTGATCCGATTAATTTTGGTAAAAATTCCATCACAGCTCTGCAAACCACTCAAATGGTTTTGCAGCAGGTGCAGGCCTATCAAACCCAATTGCAGCAATACGATCTGCAATTAAAAAACATCAAAAATTTCGGGAGCTTTACCTGGCAGGATATGTCACAAACGCTGGCGAATCTGGGGAGTGCGATTCAAACGGGGCAGTCTTTGGCCTACTCCATGTCAAATATGAATTCAGCGTTTAAGGCAATGTATCCAGGTTATCAATCCCCGCAAAACTACCAGCAGTCCTATCAAAACTGGTCAACCAGCACCTTGGATACGGTGCGCGGGGCTTTGGACTCGATCTCACTCCAAGCATCTGATTTTGCCACGGAGGAACAGACCATCAACTCTTTACGCGGTCTTGCCAATAATCCGACGGGCCAATTGCAGGCCGTTCAGATGGGCAACATGCTCGCTGGGGAGGGGGTCAATCAACTCGAAGAATTGCGTCAGCTAGAAATGACGCAGATCAACAGCCAAAACAGTTATATGGCGTACCAGGTGCAAAAAGATCAGGCCCAGCGAAGTGAGAGTAATGATCTCATCAACGGCATGAATAGCACCTATCCGCAATATCAAAACCAAAACGGTTTTGGCCCAATGCAACCCTTTGGCCAGTAGGAGAACATCATGCAAATGCAAATCTTTGACACGATGACTAATGAGTATCTTCAGGCGACCCAGCACTGGTTTACGCAGGTGGAAGCTGCCGGAATGACGCTTATGGTAATCCTGCTGGTGATTCAGCTCACCTTAAAACTGAGCAAAGCCATAATGACAGGTGAAGGTAATGCGGTGACGATGATGGTTCATTCCATCAAAAACATCGTGCTGCTTTCAGTTCTCTACTATCTGATGACCAATGCAGGGACATTGCTGCCAAAACTCTTCAATTCGTTTTCACAATTGGGAGTGGCAGGCTCAACGATTACCAGTCTTGATCCGTCGAGTGTAGTGAGCGAAGGCTTAGCCATCGCAAGCGCCATTCTGCAAAGCTTCAACGGCTGGGGAGTGCTGACTGATATCGCCTTTTCATTCTTCGGCGTCTTCTGCTGTATTGCGGTCGTGGTCTGTTATGGCCTGATTGCGGCGGAGCTGATGATCACCCTGATTGAGAGCTATTTTTTAGTCGCAGTCAGTGCGCTCTTCATCGCCTTTGGCGCAACCAGCTACACCCTCCCGATGGCGCGTGAATATATCGGGATGACCGTAGCTGTCGGCATAAAACTCATGATGCTGTACGTCATGATCGCAATTGGCGTGCAATTGGGTAGCGATTGGGCGCAATTGATCAATCAGGCGACTCAAGCAAAAGACTGGTCAACCTACCTTGGCGTTGCAGTAGGATCAATCATTTATTACCTGATTGTGAAAAGCGTTCCCTCCAAAATAGCCTCTGCCGCCTCTCACTCCTTTGCAATCAGTCACATGGACAGTGTGGCTGGTACAGCAACAGGCAGCGTTGCTAAAACCATTGCAGGCGTTTCGATGGGAATGGGTGCAATGGCTTTAGCTAAAACTGCGGTACATGCAACAGGAGATAGCGCTAATTGGTTGCACGGCAAAATGTCGAGCTTTTTGGGCAATGGAAGCAGCAGCGGCCTTGATGGCGCTGCGGGCAGTGTGCAAGGCATCGGCAATCAATCATCGAGTCTTGCCTCAGGCATGTTGACCCATTTTGGCAGCAGCCATTCAGGCAATGGCGGAATGTCAGATCTATCCCCTGGCGGAGGCGGAAAAAGTGGAGGCAGTCTCATCACGCCTTCGGTGATTCACCTGCCAGGGCCAGAGTCGGCGAATCGTAAAGGTCAAAGTGATTTGTTCGCAACCAGCAATTAACAACCAAAGGAGATAATGCTATGAACCACAAACTAAAGATAAAAAGCATCCTGGAAAAGCTAAATCTAGGACGCTATGTCATGAAGAATCAACCCAAAGCCGATGCGGCGATCGTCAAAGATATTGACAAGGATAGTCCGTATGTCAAAGGGCGTATGGCTTGGGATGAGCTTTACGGTAGTACGGCAACGCAACTCGAAAACAGTCATCGCTTACTCGCCTGTCTCTGCGCCGTGATTTTAGGTCTGGGTTTAATTTGCTGGCACGTTGCCAGTCAGTCAAAAATTCAGCCCTATATCGTGCAGGTGACGAGCAACGGTCAAGTGATTACGGGAATGCAGGCGCAGAGCTTTAGCAGCAGCGATATTCCTCAAAGTGCAATTGAAGGCGTTCTGTACAAATTCATGCTGTATTCACGCGGGGTCACGGGTGATCCTGATGTAGACCAGGATGATATCTATGCCGCACAAGCCTTAACGACAGGCGATGCCTTTACCACGCTGAGCAATTACTACCAGCAAAATAATCCGCTGATCTTGGGTAAAAACCAAAAGGTCACGATTCAAGTCCAGTATGAAATTCCACGGACGGCCAACACTTATGAAATCGCGTGGCAGGAAACGACCACCACTTTAAGTGATCAGCCTGTTAGCCAAAAGAATTTTATAGGGGAAATCACCTACAAAATCGGCGATGTCAAAGACATTAAGTACAACCCCTTGGGCATCTACATTACAAACATCACCTGGACTCAACAAATTTAACCCCCGCCACCTATAGGAGATAACACCATGAAGATACAAAACATTCAAAAAACGCTATTAGTTTTGGGCGTCAGCGCTGCATTAGTGGGTTGTGCGAGCAATCCCGCTCATCAAACCTTTGCGCCTGCAACAGAGGTCATCACTAAAACAGTGGCGGTGCCGATCCAAACGCCTGATGCGATTGATGCAAGTTTTAACTATGGCAGCAATCCTGACTTGGTGGCAGCCTACCAAAGCTACCAAAAAACAGGAAAGGCCCCTAATGTTAGCACCAATGGCTTTGAAGGGTTTGCCTATGATCCCTCACAGCAAATCTATCTTGCTTGCGAACCCTTGCATATTTGCACCGTCTTATTTCAAGAGGGAGAGCTCATCAAGGATCTATCCCTTGGAGATACTGCCAATTGGGATATCAAAACCATGTTGGTCGGTGGAACTTGGCCTGATGGTGCAGAGCTATTGGTTATCAAACCCAAAACAGCAAACCTTGCGACAAATCTTGTTATCACGACCGATAAGCGGATTTATAACATTGCACTTTTGACCTCCAGTACCAACTATGTGCGTCAAGCCGTGTTTTATTATCCAAGCGACACCGATTCGTCGATTCAAGCCGCAACAGAACAGGCTTTAAAGGAGCAGAACCAACAAAGTCAAAACGTGGTGAGTGCGATCAACAGCAGCACGAACATCAGCCTGAATCAGGTCAGCTTTAACTATTCCATTTCAGGGGATAGCCCAAGCTGGAAGCCTGTTCGCGTTTTTGACGATGGTACTCACACCATTATTCAATTCCCCAGCACAGTGCAAAGCAGTGTCCTGCCTGTCTTGTTTGTCTTGAATCATGGTGAAAACCAGCTGGTGAATTTCCGCAAAAAAACCGAGAGCGATGGCACCGTTGATTATGTAGTCGATCAGATCTTCACGAAGGCGGTTCTGGTGTCGGGCGTAGGGATGGATCAAACCAAGGTCGTCATCACCAATAAAAACCTTGACCACTCTTGGTTCTAACCACCCATAAAATAGGAGCAGCCATCATGACGAAAGACTACAAAGATATCAGCCTTCAAGACTTAATTCTTGAAGAACAAAGGCCAGTGCAGGTTGAAGAACCTGCTACTGAGCCCCAAGATGAAAGTATTTTGCCGACACCGCCGACAGGCACACGCATCAACAAGCGCGGCAAAAACATTATTTTACTGGCGGGCGCAGGGTTGGGGATTTACATCATATGGGCGATATTTCATTTATCGCCCAAGGTGGAGACTGCCAGCCCAAGTGCAGCTGACTCGATGAATATCAGTTCTACATCATTGGATAAACAACAACAGCAAGGTGATGGCCTAGTGACATCGCTGCGGGTTCAGGCTTATGGATCAGCCAGTACACCGCTTCAAGGTACGCCAGAGGGCTCAGCCACTGCAAATTTGCCGATACCTGCTGGAGCAGTTGCGCCACAACAACAGGCTCCAACTCAACAGACCAATGTGCCAGGCAATTTGTCCACCGTAACGCAAAATCAAAGCAGCTCAAGTCAAGGCTCAAGTTTTGGCGGCTTTGGCGGTAACACTCAACAACAAACGCCTTATCAACAGGCCGTTCAAAACGGTATGCAGAGCGGTTTAACACCTGATGGGTTTCAAACGGGTAATAGCGGATCATCACAAAATGCACCCGCTCAGCCTGCTATGAATCCAGTCAGTCCCGCCGCTGCACCTCAAGCAGCACCTGCAGCGGCCTCTGATAATCAAAACATGCAGGGTGAAAAGAATGCTTTCTTACAGAGTGCTCAATCTCCAACACAAAGCACGCTGCAAGGCGGTGTCCAAAACCCAGCATCGCCTTATATGGTCATGGCAGGCTCAGTCATTCCTGCGACTTTAATCACGGGGATTAACTCAGATCTTCCAGGCCAAATTCAGGCGATCGTGTCTCAAAATGTCTATGACTCCAGCACGGGCAATAGCGTTTTGATTCCCCAAGGCGCGCGCTTGGTAGGTCAATATGACTCACAAGTCGCTTATGGACAAAGCCGAGTTTTGATTGTCTGGTCACGCATCATCTTTCCTAATGATCAATCACTTGATCTTCAGGGGATGCCTGGCGCTGACTTAAGCGGTTTCGCAGGTCTGCATGATCAAGTGGATAACCATTACATCAGGATTTTTGGCTCAGCCTTACTGATGAGTGTATTCAGTGCAGGAATGCAGCTATCTCAGCCACAAACCAGTAGCGTCAACGGAGCATCGCCAAGCAATCAGCAAATTATTGCAGGTGCGATGGGCCAAGAGTTGAGTCAAACCGCGACCCAGATGATTCAGCAAAATCTTAATATTCAGCCCACCTTGAATATTCGCCCTGGCGATAATTTCAATGTGCTCGTAACCCGCGATATTCCTTTCAGCGGCCCTTATAACAACAACGGAGGACAAGGCAATGAATAACTTAAAAACGATCGCAATCAGCACGATTGCAGGTGGCTTATTTGCCACAGCTGGAGCAGGCCTTGCAAGAGCATACAAAGCAGATTCAGATCTGGATCTGCTGTATGCAGGATTGGTCGGCATGAGTGCAGGGCTAATTTTGTCAGCCTCAGGCATTCTGATCAGAAAAATTTATCAAGCCTGCGCAAGCGAGGAAATCTCAATCGCCGCATCGAGCTCTGACGCTGAATCCAGTGATGGCGATGAACACGCCAGATATTACTTAAAAAACCTTTTGGATTCCTGGAAAAGTCAGGATGCCGATGAGGAATCACTTTTAAGTGATAGCTATCCCACTACGCTGTTTTATGGCGCAGCACTGGCCGCGCATACCCAGCACACCACCCACTCATTCACCAAGGAGTAACCCATTATGAAAAAACCAAACAACCAAAATCAAAGCAGAAGACGTGGCAACCTGTTTTCTGCCTGGGTAGGTGAAGGGGCGAATAAATCCTATTCGCCTCAGGAGCGTAGCAAAGCATCCGGCGCTTTTTTAGGGCTGATTGTCTTAGCGATTCTCTTGACCTCTGGCACTCGTCTGTACAATTACGAGCATTATATTCATGCGAACAATGTCTTTTTGCCCGATGGCTTTGGCTATCAGCTTAGCATGTTTTTAATGTATGGCGCGTTTAGTCTAGCTGCCGCGGGGTGTGCGTATGTAGTCAGCCAGAGACAGCGTAAAAAAATGATGTTTGGGGCCACTCTGGCGGCGATGGGAATCTCAGCGCTGACCGTTACGGCTCTCTTCTTCGGTCTCGATTTTATGACCCTGGCCTTTTACACGCACCAGTCTCATTTAGGCGTTGGCGCATTGTGCAATATGCTCAAAGGTTATTTTGGCGAATATGGCGTTTTGTATGCCATACCAGCCTTTTTAGCGATGATCTCTTTCGGCATAAAAGGCTTTTATCTGAATCGCCAGGATCAAACCTCTGGAGAACACGGCACAGCAGCGTATGCCGATAAATATAACCTCAAAGAAATCGGTGCATATGCTCAAAGCGATGATCAAGGGGTATTGTTTGGTAAAGATGCGAGCGGGAAATTTTTACGCTATCCAATTTGCAACCGCACCATCATATCCTACACAGGCGGGGGTAAAACCGCAGGTGTCGTGATCCCAACATTGTTGACACAAAAGCGCCCCATGTTTATTTATGACTGCAAAGGCGAATTGTGGGCAGTTACGGCACGCCATCGTTGTGAAGTGTTTGGTCATGAAATCGCTATGCTTGATCCGTACAGCATCACCAAAACGCCCGAGTTTATTGCAAATAAACCTGCATATCTCACCACGAAGGTCTATCGCTTAAACCCACTGGATGCGATTCCAAAGGATATCAAAGAACGCGATGCAGCGATTTCAGCTTTGGTTAAAAGCCTAATGGTCAGAGATGCCAAAAGTCAGAAAGGCGATCACTTCCTGGGGATTGCTGAAACGCTGTTAATGGGCCTGATTGAATGGGTAATGGCAACACGCGAAAACCCAACGCTGATCATGGTGCATGATATTCTCGATGGCAGTAAAGCAAGCATTAAAAGCCTCCTGGCTGAGATGCGTGACTCTACCACTCTATTGCGCGCAAGATCAGCAGGTGCAAGGGTTTTAAGTGCAGCTAAAGAAGAGCTCGGCAGTATTTTGACCACCACAGGGCAGCAATTGAGTTGGCTATCAGATGTGAATCTGCGCGATCTCGTCTCTGAAACCACGTTTGACCTCAAAGATCTAATCCGAGGCAAAATGGACGTGTACGTCTGCATGCCAGATAGCGATCCGCAAGAAAAAGGCCGTGTCTTCCGCATGATCTTATCCTGTGTACGCAATTTATTGGTACAGAGTCCGCGCGCCGAAGTCTCCAAAGAAGCCATTTTGTTCCTGTTCGACGAATTGGGACAATTGGGCCCCTGTGAAGACGTCGTGAATATGTTGCCCATCATGCGTGCCTATAACGCCAAATTCTGGGCCGTATTCCAGGATATCAGCCAAATTCAGGCCTATGGCGATAAGGGTAATCTGTTCATGAGTGCCAGACTAATGCAGTTCTTTGGGATTGGCGATGATGAAACCATCAGATGGATCTGTAGGCTCGGTGGTCGCAAAACCTATATCACCAGCAGCAATTCGGAGAGCAAAGGCCAAAGCGGTTCCAAAAGCGGCGGTCAATCTCAAAATGAATCAGTCAGCGTTCAGGAATCCGGTGCCGATTTGATTAAGTACAACGAAGTGCGCGAAATGCCTGTTCATAAGCAAATCGTCTTTATTCAAGGCGTGCGCCCCATCGATTGCGAAAAAGTGTATTACCTTAGCGACCCATTATTTAAAGGCCGCTATGACCGCAATCCATTGGAAGGCTAAAACCATACATCGAGGAGTCAAAAATGAGTGCAGTAAAAAAAATAAGATTGCGACCCAATAGCAAGATATGGCTCAAGCGTGCTGAATCCTTCCGCATGTTTTTGGAGGAAGGCAGCGAGCGGGCCCATATCATTCCACCGCAGAATCAGTTTGCCCAAAGCCTCATCGGGCAAACCTGCGCGGAGGCCTATTATCGCAACCTGAGAGAAAAGCGTTATTACCTGTGGCTGAAAAGCGCCGACGCCTATTTTGCGATGCAATCCATGGGCTCACAAACCCATGCATTCAACCGCAGTGGCCCAATCAAATTGATGATGTGTCTCGATTACAAAAAGCTATACGACGTTTTGTTGTTCGAGTTTCATCAATATCTGACCCGAGCCTGCTTTTGCCGATTAGCGCAGCATTACAAAGTCAAAAAGCTAAACCCCCGCGCCCTGGAAGTTGAACATCAATCCGCATCTCAACAAATCAGAGCGCTATTGAAGGAAAATCGCGGCATAGCGATGGAGGATGATTTTAAGGCGCTGTTTGTCTATGCCTACCGCAGCGCCTTGATTGAATTGGCTTTGCACCATAAGGTCAAAGTTGATATTTACGATACGCCCTTATTCACCCTAAGGGCGCTATTGAGAAAGAAGCCCGAGCGTCATCTTTAGCGTTAGAAAAACCCCGAAAAACCCACCACCAAAAACAGGAGCAATTATCATGACAGCACGCGTATTCGTTGGTTCCCTGCCTTATGGCGCAACCGAACTCGATCTCAAGGAATATTTTGAACAAGCCGGAAAAGTCGTCTATGTCAAAATCGTCAAAAGCAAAGAAACTGATCTCAGTCGTGGCTTTGGTTTTGTTGAAATGTCGAATGAGGCTGAAGCAGATGAGGCCTTAAAGCTGACTGGTTCACAATTTGGCAACCGCAAAATCTGGGTCAAATTGGCTCGTGAAAATGAAGGCTACAAAGCAAAAGGAGGTAAATAAAATGTTGGCGCATAAAATGATTCGGCTTAAGGAAGTCCAAGGGCTAACAGGCCTCAGCGTGAGCTCCATTGCCCGTCGTGAACAAAAGGGGCTTTTCCCGACACGGCGTGACCTGGGAGGGCGTGCCGTAGGCTGGTTTTATGATGAAGTCATGGCCTGGCTTGATAATACTGAGTGTAAAAAGCTTGAGGGCAATATCTAATGCAAAGGGCTCCTGTGATAAGGGGCCTTTTTTATGACATGAATTGCTGATGCAAATGTGGTGAGGATAAGTTAAAATGCCCTTTGCCATTGCAGAGGAGGGTATCGTGAGTGCAAACAAAAGTCTTCTTCAAATTGGAGGCAATAAATTTCTAATTCAAAATATTGCTCAGAATGAGAAAGATTTTGTCCGCCCGTTTCAATTAGTGGAAATCAATAATAATAAAATGGCCAGTCAAGATTTTTATTTTCAAAAAATGTGTTTTGTTGGTAATGGGTTGTTTGACAATGGCTCTGGTTGGAAACCCGTTGAAAGCGCAATCAACAAATTTTTTAACAACAGAATTTCTGATTTAAATGGCAGTACAATGGCATCTATTCTAGCAACACATGCTGTTGCAGAAAAATATCATCTAAGGAAGGTTTTATTTAATCAAAAAAGAATGCTAACTCAAATAATAAGAGAAGCTAGTAAGCATTGTAGGTTGTATTGCAAGGGCTCTACAAAGCAGAAAGAATTGCTAAACGATCAGCTCAAATCTTTAGAAAAAATTTCAAAATTATTGAGGGAGTCTCTCTCAAAGAAAATAGATGGAGATCTTCAAGAGAACATCAATAGTTTTGCTGAAGAAATTAATAAAATTGGATTTATGGTGGGAAAAGAAAAAAAGCTTTTTAGGCCGGTTTGTTTTGCCCTCTCGGATGCAGTTATTAAGCTTGGGGAGCTATTTGAATTACGGAAAATATTGTGTGAAGAGTTTCTCACAATGAAAAATATTTTAGTGGTTAATGAAAGTTTAAAAGATCTTTTAATTAAAAAGACTGGTGAAGATAATACGCTGTGTGTAACGAGCAACTGGGATGATGTCTTAAACGGTTTTTGCCCTAATGTGCTTCATATACATGGCAAAGTAACTGATCCAAAAAGTCTGATTTTACCAATGCAGATGGCCGTTGATTGGAATGAAAATGATATGCATGGTAATGAATTAATTCTGCAAACAGATCAGGCTCATAATTTAATGTTGCATATGATTCAAAATGATAGATTAAGAGATGTGCATATAGTGGGGCTTGCTTTGAATGATTATGATACTGAATTAACACTGTTATTGGCCCATGGCTTTTCATCTTTTTTGCGAAACAACACTAAAATTACCATTGTTAATCGCAACCGTGATGAGGAGGATAAGATTAAGGCAAAATTAATCAATTTATTTATAGTGCACTGCGCTGGATTTAATCATTTAGATCAGGGTGCCGTCAGTGAATATTTTAAAACAAATATTTTGTGTAGCAAGTCTTCCAGATAAAGCGGGTAATTCACCTGCCTGGTTTAGGGGGTGCTTATTTTTTTTGTTCCATTGCATCGACGAAGTCTGCCCACTCCTGCATCATCACCTTCCTCTCATCTAAAAATTCAGCGCGATCGTAAGCCGCGACAATCTTGTTTTCAGGGGCATGGGCCAGCTGCCGATCTATCGTCTCATGGCGATAATGAAGCTTTTCTTTAATGGTGCTCATCGCTAAAGCTCTAAACCCGTGGCCCGTGGTCTTGTCTTGATAACCAAGCCGTTTGATTGCGCCTAAAATGGTGCTATCGCTCATGGTATTTTTTGGGTTGATTTGGCTTGGGAAAAGATATTCTGAAGAGCCTCTGAATTCTTTGAGCTCATTGATGATTGTTAAAACCTGTTTCGATAAGGGCACAATATGCGAGCGGCGCATTTTCATACGTTCAGCAGGAATCACCCATTGAGCATCCCTTTCGTTGATTTCATTCCACCTAGCGCCAATCAATTCATTGGTTCGTACGAAGGTGAGTAAAAGCATTTTAACGGCTAGGCGTGTTGGCTTAAACAGGCGTCTTTCATTCTTTTCTAACGCTTGCAAGAATGCGGGAAGATCTTTTAGATCAAGGGCTTTAAAGTGGGTATGAATAGATGGCTTTAAGGCATCCTTTAAGTCGCTGGCAGGGTTATGCTCCGCACGTTTGGTCAAAATAGCATATCTGAAAATCCTGACACAGTATTGCAGGAGGCGGTGGGCCATTTCGTGTGAGCCGCGACTTTCCACCTTTTTGAGCGTATCAAGCAATTCAAGGGCGCCAATCTCTGCGATAGGGCGTCTGCCAATTTCTGAAAAGATATCTATATCTAGGCGATGCAAAATATCTTCCCCGTGACTTTTTTTCCAATTGCCTAAATTGGTATCATGCCATTCACGCGCAACGACCTCAAACACGTTGCCTTCTTTCATGGAGACCAAACGTTTTACGTTTTTCTTGGCTTGTGATGGATCAAGGCCTTTAGCCAAAATCTCGCGGGCTATTCTTTGCTTTTCTCTGGCATCAAATAATTTAACAGCAGGGTATATCCCCATGGAAAGAAGGCGCTCTTTTCCCGCAATACGATACTTCATGCGCCAGCATTTTGTGCCGTTAGGTTTGACTAAAAGGTATAAGCCGCCAGCGTCCGCGAGCTTATATTCCTTCTTCATGGGTTTAGCGTTTTTGCAGATGACATCATTTAAATTCATGGTGGGGGTATCCTTAAGCTTGGTTGCTTGCCGATACCCCCAATAATACCCCCATATTTTTGGCTTGTCAAGGGTTGAGGTGGGTGCTTATGAATGCACGAGATTTAGGTTTTTCAATCACTTACAGAATATTGCGATCGTATTGATGTCTAGAGAGTGATCTTGATTTAGGTGGTTGGCGGAGAAGGAGGGATTCGAACCCTCGATGGAGCTTTTGACCCCATACTCCCTTAGCAGGGGAGCGCCTTCGACCACTCGGCCACTTCTCCGGAAGAGGGGGTATTTTCTAGGAATTGAATTCAAAAGTCAAGGGGGCGTTGTATTTAAATTACAGTTCCGGGATAATAGAAGCTATTTACATGGGGGAGCTCTGATGTTGGATGTGTTTGCAGATAAAATCGAGAGTCTGGGACTGCCCCATTTTCAGCGGCATATTTTTATTTGTGCAGACTCCAGTAAAAATAAATGTTGTATGCGTGAGGCGGGCATAGAGGCCTTTGAATATTTGAAGACGCGGCTTGATGAATTGGGGTTGTCGGGGCAGGGAGGTGTGTTGCGTACCAAGGCAAACTGCCTGCGCTTTTGTATGCAAGGGCCGATTGTCGTGATTTATCCGGAGGGAGTGTGGTATCATTCGTGCTCACCGGAGGTATTGGAAAAAATTATTCAACAGCATATCCTGGGCGGTCAGATCGTCAAGGAGTATTTAATTGGTGAGAATGGAAAAGTAAAGGAGGGCTAGATGTTAGTATTGTCGGGCGATATCGGAGGGACAAACGGGCGTTTGCAACTCACGAAATTTGAGTCAGAAACGCAATTTACCATTTTGGCGCATGAGTCTTTTTCAAATAGCGAATTTGAAGGGTTTTCGAGTGTGGTGGCGCGGTTTTTGTTGCATAATAAAGTGGACCTCTCGCAAGTGGATTGTGCCTGTTTAGCTGTGGCGGGGCCGATTGTAGATGGCGTGGTGCAGTTTACGAATTTGCCCTGGGTGATTTCGGAGGCGGAACTCATTACCTTGGGCCTGAAAAATGTGAAGCTGATCAATGATTTTGAGGCCATCGGTTATGGCATCGATACCCTGCAACCGGATGCATATCATGTGCTGCAGCAGGGCGTGCCGAAAGCGCATCATGTGCGGGCAATTTTGGGTGCGGGAACAGGGCTGGGTGTGGCAATTTCTGTTTCAAATGGTGCGCGTTATCAGGTGATTCCTACAGAGGGTGGGCATGTCGATTTTGCGCCGACGGATGATACGCAAATTAATTTATTAAAATATTTGAATAGAAAGCGTCACCGCGTCTCCATGGAACGGCTGGTGTCGGGTCAGGGATTGGTGAATATTTATGATTATGTGAGCAAGCATCCGCTGTTGAATGAAACGGAAAATCCGGAATTAAAGCGTGCGCTCTTCAATCAAGTGCATGATCCTGCTGCAGAAATCAGTCGCTATGCAACGGTGCATCATGATCCGATGGCCATGCATGCTTTGGATTTGTTTATTCGCATTTATGGGGCCTGTGCTGGGAATCTGGCGTTGATGACGCTGCCGTATTCCGGTTTGTATATTGTTGGAGGGATTGCGCCTAAATTGCTTGAATATCTGCTGGATGGGCGCTTTTTGCGTGCTTATGGTGATAAAGGGCGCATGTCTGGTTTGTTGGCGAGTATTCCGATTTATGTAGTGCTGGATACGAATATCGGCCTGCAGGGTGCTGCGAATTATGCTTATATGTATTTAAACTAGGGATGAACATGGAAACGCATATACTTTATCCAGAGGGCGCGCATACGGCGAGCATTATCTGGCTGCATGGATTGGGTGCTGATGGCTATGATTTCGCGCCGGTTGCCGAGGAGTTAGGGCTTTTGCACCAGGGCGTGAAGTTTATTTTCCCGCATGCGCCGGTACGTCCAATTACGATTAATCAAGGGTATGAGATGCGCGGCTGGTATGATATCGTGACCTTGGATCGAGATAATTTTATTCATGATGTCCCGGGTATTGAGGCGTCCAGCGCGTTTGTGCATCAGTTAATTGCAGAAGAAGTTCGCCTGGGCATTCCTGCCTCCAGAATTATTTTGGTTGGGTTTTCGCAAGGGGGCGCGATTGCGCTGTATGCTGGCTTGACGGATGTGCACGCTTTGGGAGGCATCATCGGTTTGTCGACGTATCTGCCTGCGCCGGAATTATTGCCTGCAAAACGGAGTGTCCATCGGCCGCCGATCTTAATGCAGCATGGCACTGAAGATGTGCTCGTCCTGCCTGAATTTGCTGAATTAAGCTGTGAGATGCTGCGGGAGATGGGCTATCATCCTGACTTGGATCTGTACCCAATTGGACACACCATTTATCGGCCGCTGCTGGATAGAATTCAGACGTGGATCTGTGCTATACTGAAAATAGATTTGACGAAAGGAGTATAAACTATGAAAGGAATGGTGTGGATTGGCGTGGTTGTGGTCTTGATTTTGGCCTATATCATCAGCATTTACAATCGCCTGATCTCGATGATTGAGACCGTGCGCAATAATCAAAAACAGATTGATATTCAATTGGATCGCCGGTATAAGGTTTTCCAATCTTTGATTGAAGTTGTCAAAAAATACATGGACTACGAGCAGACGACGCTGAAAGATGTCGTGGCTTTGCGTAATAGTGCAGTAGCGGCCAAGAGCTCTGGTGATAGTGCAGCCATGATGGCGGCCGAAAATAAAATCTCCGGAATTGCATCGGGATTGAATGTCGTTTTTGAGCAGTATCCTGATTTGAAAGCCAATCAAAATGCCCTGCAATTGCAGGAAGAAATTGTCTCCACGGAAAACAAACTCGCTTTTGCGAAGCAGGCATTGAATGATAGTGTGGAGCGTTATAATGCTGAGAAAAAATCGTTCTTCCAAGGCATGGTGGTGGGGCTTTTTTCCAAGCTGAATCAGGATTTCCCATATTGGCAGCTGGATGCGGATCAAGTGAAAACGCAAGAAGCCTATACAGTGAAGCTGTAGATCATGCATTCGCATCAGGAATCCAATACGGCTGATTGGCGTAAAATCTTAAAGCAGAATAGTCTGCGCACGCGCGCTGTGATTTTGACATTTTTATTGATTTATGGGTTTGTTGGGCTGTTGTTTGATACCTATTTTCATATGGGTCTGTACCCTGGTTTGAGTGCTGCACAGGTGATGGGCTTGTTGCTGAGTTTTCAAGTTTTGCCGGTGTCTACCTTGGTGGCCTTGGCCATTGCGGTGATCTGTGTGCTGGTGACCTACGCGTCTTACGATAAGCTGATGTTGCTGGGTACGGAATATTTTGAAATTACGCCTCAAACTGCACGCAATCTTTTAGACACGCAGGTATACAATGTGGTGGAAGAAATGCGTATTGCGGCGGGCTTACGTTTTATGCCTAAAGTCTTTATGATTGAAGCAAATTATATGAATGCCTTTGCCAGTGGTTTTAGTGAAGCCTCCGCCATGATTGCGATTACGCGCGGCCTGGCTGAAAAATTAGATCGTGCGGAGTTGCAGGCTGTGTTGGCCCATGAATTATCGCATATCCGTCATTTAGATATTAAGCTGACTTTATTTGCGGCGGTGCTGAGTAATCTGATTCTTATGCTGATTGATATTTTGTTTTGGTCAATGTTGTTCGGCGGTGGACGGCGCGATGAGCGCGAACGAGGGGGCAATCAGCTGTTTTTGATCGTAATGATTTTGCGCTATGCCTTGCCTTTGATTACCATTCTCTTATCGATGTATCTCAGCCGGACGCGCGAATTTATGGCTGATAGTGGGGCGGTTGAACTCATGCGGGATAATGGGCCGCTGGGGCGAGCTTTGCTGAAAATTCAGCAAGATCATGCTGGCAATCAGGCGCAATATACGCAGGATTATAAAAAAACGGCCCATGAAGGCGTGCGACGTACCGCGTATATTTACGATCCAGCTCAGGCGGGAATTGGCGTGGGCGGGTCTATGAGTGATCTCTTTTCCACCCATCCTGCATTAAAAGAGCGCTTGAAAGCGATTGGCATCCCTTTGAGTTAAGCGTCGGTTCCTGTAAGATAGTTGCTATTCCAGTTTAAATTGAAAAGAGACCTATGCATCCACAAGTGAATATTGCAGTGCGGGCCGCGCGTCGTGCGGGAGACATCATTCTGCGGGCGATGGATCGCCTCGAGGGCCTGAAAATCCATGAGAAAGGCCATCATGATTACGCGAGTGAAGTGGATCTCCAGGCTGAACAAGCGATTATCGATATCATTGCCGCGTCCTATCCAGAAGATAGTTTTTTAACGGAAGAGCAGGGTGAGATCTGGAAGGGAGATCCTGACCAGGTGTGGGTGATTGATCCGCTGGATGGAACCTTAAATTTTCTGCATGGCTTCCCTCATTTTGCCGTTTCGATTGCGAAGAAAGTGAATGGGCGCGTGGAACATGCGGTCGTGTATAATCCGATTACGCAGGATATTTTTGCGGCAACACGAGGGGAGGGCGCGAATCTCAATGCGGCGAGGCGTTTGCGTGTCTCTAAACGCGGCAGTTTGAATGGCGCCTTGGTTGCCACGAATTTACCGCGTACCGCCGGAGATCAAACCGCGTATCATGATTTTATGGCAGCAACTTTACCGGAAGTGGCGGCGTTTCGGCGTACTGGCTCGACGGTGCTGGATTTGGCTTATGTCGCGGCGGGTCTGCTTGATGCCGCAGTGTGTGTGGGTTTTGAGGAATGGGATGTCGCTGCGGGGATGCTGCTCGTTCGTGAAGCCGGTGGCCTGGTCACTGATTTTAAAGGTGGCGATGATATATTGAAAGAAAAACGATTTTTGGCGGGTAATCCTAAACAGATGAAAGGATTGCTGCCCTATTTAAAAAGTTTATAGAAGACCAAGCAGAGGAGAAGATGATGTCCAATTCCAATTATGATGGCGCTTTGCAAACAGGCGCAACCGGGCTCGAAGATTTGAATATGGGGGCGGCGCGCATTCGGGTCGATGATAAAAAAATCATCAATTGCCGTGCGGACTTGAACCAGCTGTTTCCGCTGAAATATGATTGGGCTTGGCAGAAATATCTCGATGCGTGTACGAATCACTGGATGCCGCAGGAAATGAATATGGCGGCCGATATTGCGCTGTGGAAAGATCCGAATGGTCTGACGGAAGATGAGCGTGTGATTTTAAAACGGGCGCTCGGATTTTTTTCAACGGCAGATTCGCTGGTTGCGAATAATCTGGTGCTGGCCGTGTATCGTCATATTACCAATCCAGAATGTCGTCAGTATATTCTGCGTCAGTCCTTTGAAGAGGCGCTGCACACGCACAGCTATACCTACATCATTGAAAGTCTGGGCTTGGATCAAAGCGAAATGTTTAATATGTATCGCGAAATTCCGTCGATTCATGATAAGGCGGCCTGGTCTTTGCGCTATACGCAGTCGATTGCCGATCCTTATTTTTCAACGGGTACCACTGAAAAAGATCAGCAATTTCTGCGCGACTTAATCGCGTTTTATGTGATCTTTGAAGGGATTTTCTTTTACGTCGGCTTTGTGCAGATTCTGTCATTTGGACGTCGTAATATGATGACCGGGACGGCTGAGCAAATTCAATATATTTTGCGGGATGAGTCCATGCATCTGAACTTTGGGATTGATGTGATCAATCAAATCAAGTTTGAAAATCCTGATCTGTGGACGGCCGAGTTTCAGGAGCAAGCACGTCAGATGATCATCGAGGCAACCGAGTTGGAATGCCGTTATGCGATTGATACCATGCCACGTGGCGTCTTGGGTCTCAATGCACCGATGTTCCGGGAATACATGCAGTTTATTGCCAATCGTCGTTGTCAGCAGATTGGTTTGAAGCCCGTCTATCCCGATACGGATAATCCTTTCCCCTGGATGAGCGAAGTGATTGATCTCAAAAAAGAGAAAAATTTCTTTGAGACGCGCGTGACGGAGTATAAAGTAGGTGGCGCTTTGAGCTGGGATGAAGAGTAAGCGGTGAAAACCGTGACACCCGCATTGCGCCAGCTGGTCAAAATTTTAAACGATCAGCAGCTGCATTCAGGCCATGATCTTAGCCTGGCTTTGCAGATTTCACGGAATGCGGTGTGGAAACATATCCAGCAATTGATCAAATATGGGATTGAAGTGGAGTCGGTGCAAAGTTCCGGCTATCGTCTACACGCGCCTTTGAGTTTATTGAATGAAAATGAGATTCGCCCGGCATTGCATCAGCCCAAGATTGCATTGGAATTGCTGGGCAGCGTCGGCTCGACCAATGATTTTACCTCCCCTCTGGATCCGGATCAGGGCTTGCAGTTTCGGCTGGCTGAGCATCAAACGCAGGGGCGCGGGCGTTTTCATCGACCCTGGTTGGCCCCCTTTGGTGCCAATATTTTGCTCTCCTGCCGTGTTAATCTGCCTCAGGATTTAAGTCATTGCGGCGGCTTAAGTTTATGCATGGGCCTCGCCGTTGTGGCGGCTTTACGAGAGTTTGGCCTGGAAGAGTTGGCCTGCAAATGGCCGAATGATATTCTGTATCGTCAGCAAAAATTAGCCGGCGTATTGATTGAGTTGCAGGGCGAGGCGCACAGTATCACTCATGCCGTGATTGGTGTGGGCTGCAATGTGAATATGTCCGCAGAAAAATTGCTGGAGATCGAACGTCCTACCACTTCTCTGCAAGTGATTTTAGGCAGGGTGCAGGATCGCAATCAGATTGCGGCCTTGCTCATCAATTACTTGAGTGCGTATTTAAAGCGTTTTTCTGAAAAAGGGCTCGCTGCGTTTCAGGCGGAATGGCAGATCTATGATGCTTTGCGAGGGCAGGCGATTCAGTTACATCTGGGGGCAGCGTGTATTCAGGGCGTGGTCACAGGGATTGATGCTTTAGGACATTTGCTGGTGCAGCTTCCTTCAGGCGAAATCAAGGCCTATTCCGCGGGTGAAGTGTCCCTGAGTCCACCATAAAGCAGCGGGAATGTGGGTACGTAAATAGGCAATATTTTCTTGAAGAGAGGGCATCTCATCTGGCCACACATTGGCAACCCAGCCTGCTAAGTGACAGCCGCTGTGTTGAATAGCCTCAACGCTGAGCATGGCATGATTGATGCAGCCCAGGCGCATCCCCACGACGAGAATGACGTCTGCCTGCATCTGGGTCACAACATCAGCCCAGGTCTCGGTTTCATTGAGCGGCACACACCAGCCGCCCGCGCCTTCAATCACATACAGATCCGCCGTTTCAGCAAAAGCAGGATCACAAGCCCTCGCAAGATCCGCAGCGCTGAGTTCGGTTCCACTTAAAGCCGCAGCAAGATGGGGTGCAATGGCGGGCTCAAAGGCAAAAGGATTCACGCTTGCATAGGGTAACTGGATTGATGCCGCTTGCTGCAGTTGCACTGCATCGTCATTGCGCAGGCCGTCGGGGCCCCGTTCACAGCCCGAAGCCAGAGGTTTCAAAGCGATGGTGCGCTGTCCCTGCGCCGCCGCGTGACGTAAAAGTTGGCAACTGAAGTAAGTCTTGCCGATGCCTGTATCCGTGCCCGTAATAAATAAGCGCCGACTCATGGTCTTCTCCGTGCTATGATGTACCGTAAGCCATTCTCATATGCTGTGTCATCCTCGCGCACGCGGGGATCCAGTCTAATATCTTCCTTAAAAAAATTAGAGAGAAGAGCGCCCTTAGGCTGGATCCCCGCGTGCGCGAGGATGACACGCCAGGGGGATAGAGTGATACAAGTGTGCTTCAGATAAACATGCATTCTCTTCTCCGTGCTGTCACGTATAGAATATGATAACTCAGGGGATAGCCTTGATCTGTACAAGGATAGTTTTTTTCTAGGTCCTGGAGTTTACTGCGTGTATTGAAAGCAGAGCAGGTCGAATCAGCCAGGGCATTGGCGCCGATATTTTTCAAACTGCGGAGCGCCGCCTGCGCACTCGAAAAATAGCAGTGCTGGATTTTGCGCGTATGCGCTTTTAATTGAAATCCTGACTGATCGAGTGCATCGAAAATAGCGGTTTCGCTAAGAAAATGCCGGGCTTTGAGTTCAGTCAAACTGCCAGCCGTGAGCGTGGAAAATAAAAGCGTGCCTTGCGGTGTCAGGATGCGTTGTATTTCTGCGAGGCTGTGGCGCAGCGCGGGGCTCCATTGCAAAGCCAGATTAGAAAAAACTATATCCATACTGTGTGCGGCCAGCGGTAGATGATCAAAATCTGCATGCATAAAATGCGGGATGCTATATTTTTTCCGGGTCTGTAAAAGCATAGTATGGCTTAAATCCAGGCCATAGGAGGAGGCCTGTGGATATTTTTTTTGCAAAAGACGCAGTCCATAGCCGGTGCCGGTACCGAGATCCAGCATCCGTTGGGGTGGTAATTCTGGCAAATGGAGGGCGAGATCCTGCGCGCATTGATATTGGAGGGTCGCGTGTTGATCATAGACTGCAGCAGCACGGCTGAATTGCTGTTGAATGCGTTGTTTAAAGTTCATAATAAAGCCTGGATTTCACGCAGGAGAAAGTGGATTTCTGCAGGATCATGACGGCTGCTTAAAGTGATGCGTAATGCTGCGTGCGGGACGCTTGGTGGCCGTATCGCCCGCACAAAAAGGCGGCGCTTGCATAAGGCATTGCTGATCGCCTCCGCGCGTGCATTATCGCCAATCAGCAGCATCTGAATTCCCGTATCAGAGTCTAAAAAAGGCAGGCCCATAGCTGCAGTGGTATGTTTAAAATAGGCGATATTTTCTAATAATTTTTCGCGACGCCAGGGCTGGGTCTGCATCAATTTCAAACTCTGATGTAAAGCATGGGCCAAAGCGGGGGAGAGGGCCGTGCTGAATAGATAGGGGCGTGCAAATTGAATGAGGGACTCAATCATTTCATGACTGCCTGCCACCAATGCTCCACTCCCGCCAAAGGCTTTGCCCAGCGGGCAGACGAGAATCGGCACTGCTTCTTGCGCATACGGAAAATCCACGACGCCAAAACCATGGGCATCATCGATCAGTAGTGTGGCTTGATGTTGCCGCACAGTCTCAATCAAAGCGGCCATCGGCGCAATGTCCCCTCCCATGCTGAAAACATGATCGCTGACCACCATTTTCTGTCCGTTATGATGCGTGCTGAGAAGCTGATTGAGATGGGCCGCATCACGATGACGATAACGTTTCAACCGGGCGCCGGCTAACTTTGTTCCATCCAATAAAGACGCATGATTGAGCTTGTCCTGAAAGACGGTATCCTCTTTGCCGAGCAAAGCCTGCAAAACGGCAGCATTCGCCATGTAGCCATTGCTGAAAAGGAGAGCCCGATCGCGTTGCACATGATCGGAAAAAGCGGTTTCTAAAGCACGATGTGCGCGGCTATAACCCGATACTAATGCGGATCCCGTCGCCCCAATGCCATAACGATAGGCGCCCTCGCAAAACGCATCGATCAGCAGCGGGTCCTGCGCCAATCCCAAATAATCATTGCTGGAAAAACATAAGCCCTGCGGGCGGATCTTGCGTTCGCGAAACAGATGCTTGAGGCGCAAAGCCTGTAGACGCTCGTTTATTGGCGTAGGCATGATTCTTCCGCAATCATCCCTAATGTGGCTAGAAAGGCTTTGTCTTCAGCCACGCTGGGGTTTTCTGCTGTCAGGAGTTTTTCGCCGTAAAAAATTGAATTTCCCCCCGCGAGAAGGCACAGTGCCTGGAGTTCGCGATTCATAGTATTGCGTCCGGCAGAGAGGCGGATATAGGCTTTGGGCATTAAAATTCGGGCTGTGGCGACGACGCGTACATATTCAAACGCATCCAGTGCTTTGACGTTTTCCAACGGCGTGCCGGGCATGGGCATGAGTTGGTTTAAGGTGACGCTTTCGGGATGGCGGGGTAGATTCGCCAGTTGTTGTAAAAAAGCGATCCGATCAGTGCGGGTTTCGCCCATGCCGACGATACCGCCGCAGCAGACTTTCATCTCTGCATTGCGCACATGCTCGAGGGTGTCGAGGCGGTCCTGATAGGTGCGGGTGGTGATGATTTTCTGGTAGTATTCGGGAGAAGTATCGAGGTTGTGGTTGTAGTAATCTAGACCAGCCGCTTTGAGGGCCTGCGCATCTTCCTGATCCAGCATGCCCAGGGTCATGCAGGTTTCTAAGCCGAGCGCTTTGACTTCGCGAATGATTTCCTCAATTTTGGGGCGGTCTTTTTTGGGAATGCTGCGCCAGGCTGCGCCCATGCAGAAACGCAGGGCACCATTGTCTTTTGCTTCGCGTGCTTTGACCAGAACGGCCTCGACATCCCAGAGCTTTTCGTTTTTGAGACCGGTTTTAAAGCGGCCACTTTGCGTGCAATACGCGCAGTCTTCAGGGCAGGCACCCGTCTTGATATTCAGCAAAGTCACGGCCTGAACGGAATTGGGCTTAAAATATTCGCGGTGCACGGTTTGGGCTTGATACATAAGATCTGCAAAAGCTTGGGTGTAAATGGACTCGATTTCAGGGAGGGTCCAGTCGGTACGAAGGGAGGACATCTTCTTTTCCTTGTTAAATAAAAAACGCCATGATAATCTACCCAGCTTAATTGTCAACCCTATTATTTTGAGAGGCTAACAATGCAGGATTTCATTCAATTGGATTTGGCCCATAATTGGCATCCCTGCTCGCAGATGAAAGATTTTGAAACCTTTCCGCCTTTGTTGATTCAGCGTGCACAGGGCGCGTATCTTGAATTGCAGGATGGACGCAGGATTCTGGATGCGATTTCCAGTTGGTGGTGTAAAGCGCTGGGGCATGGGCATCCCGTCATTCAGCAGGCGGTGCGGGATCAGCTCGAAGCCTTTGAACATGTTATGTTTGGCAGTACCACGCATGAAAAAATTATCCAGCTTTCTGCAGAACTAGCCCGCCTGACGCCGAATTTGGATCGGGTTTTTTATGCCTGTGATGGTTCTTCTGCAGTGGAGATTGCGCTGAAGATGAGCCTGCATGCGCATCAGATCCAGGGACAGATGCAGCGGACGCAGTTCATGGGGTTAGAAAATGCTTATCATGGCGAAACGGCGCTGGCCATGAGTGTGAGTGATCTTGGCGTGTACCGGGAACCGTATGGTCCTATTTTGCAGGATTATCCGGTGTTGAAGCAGATTCCCTATGTCTTGAATCGGCAGGATCCCCTTTGGGAAGATTGCTCCGCCTGCTGGCCTGCGATTGCGGCACAGTTGGAGCCCTATCGCCACTCCTTAAGTGCCTTGATTGTCGAGCCGATTGTCCAGGGCGCTGCGGGTATGCGTGTATATTCCCAAGATTTTTTAAAGCGTTTGCGGCAGTGGACAGCTGAAAATGGAGTACATCTGATTGCGGATGAAATCATGACCGGTTGCTATCGGACGGGTCCTGCTTTAGCTTGTGATCATGCCGAGATTACCCCTGATTTTCTCTGTCTTGGTAAAGGCCTGACCGGCGGATTTTTGCCCTTAAGTGCAGTCCTGACCTCGACGGAGATCTATATGCACTTTTATGATGATTATGCGGCCGGGAAATCCTTTTTACATTCGCATACGCACTCAGGAAATGCCCTGGCTGTGGCTGCTGCCCTCGCTACTTTGCCCCTGCTGCAGGCATTGCATGCTTCCGGTACCTTGTTGCATTTGGAAAAACAATTAGGCCAGCGGCTGGAAGCGCTGGCTACACAGACCGGGAGGCTCAGTGCAGTGCGGCACATTGGCGGCATTGCGGCTGCAACGCTAACAAATCCTCAAAAAATAGAGCGCTATGGCCGTGAGATCGCCAAAAAAGCCATCGCAGCCGGCATTCTATTACGTCCGATCGGCAATGAATTGTATTGGTTGCCGCCATTAAATAGCGATGCGGCAGTATTGCAGGAATTACAGCGGCGGACGCAGTGTGTGATTTAAATCTAAGCTTAAATTCATGGCTTGACAGACTGGGCAGAAAAGATTAATATTCGATCCATGTTAAATTAAATCAAGTGTGGCAGAGATGGCCAAATATCTGGATCCAAAAACGGACGTGGTTTTTAAAAAAGTCTTTGGCGATCATCCTGATTTGCTGATCAGTTTTTTAAATGCCTTACTGCCTTTGCCGCCAGGCCATGACATTGTCGAGTTGGAGTATCTCTCGCAGGAGCAAGTTCCCGCCATTCCAACCATGAAGCGGACAATTGCAGATGTGCGCTGTAAAGATCAACAAGGCCGTATTTTTATTGTGGAAATGCAGATCAACTGGAATGATAGTTTTAAGCAGCGCCTGCTGTTTGAGTCAGGTCAGGCCGTGGTGAAGCAGCTTGAAAAAGGCGAGGCGTATCATCTGCTCAAGCCGGTGTATGGCCTAGGTTTAATCGCCAGCAATTTTGATCCGGATCCCGAACACTGGTATCATCACTATCAACTCGTGAATGTCATAAAGCCGAAGCGTGAGATTATTGAGCATTTGCAGTTGGTGTTTATTGAGCTGAAAAAATTCCCGGTGCAATCCCGTGAAACCAAGCGCCTGCAGGTATTGTGGCTGCGCTTTATGCGCGAAATCGATCGTGCGACGCAGACGATTGATCCTGAGTTATTGGCCGTTCCTGAGATTAAGCGTGCAGTTAGATTGACGGAAGAAGCGGCGTATAATCCAGGCGAATTGGATGCGTATGAAATGTACCTGGATCAGATTCGACGGGAAAATACCTTGCTCATCGGGCGTGAAAACAAAGGGCGGGAAGAGGGCTTGGCAGAGGGCTTGGCAGAGGGGTTGGAAAAAGGCTTGAAGCAAGGCTTGGAGCAAGGTCTGGCAGAAAGTCAGGCAAAAGTGCGACTCATCGCGCAGTCGTTACTGCTGAAAAATATCCCGATGGAAGTGATTGTGGCGGCGACAGGTCTTTCTGTGGAAGAAATTACGCAGTTGCAATAAAATCACCTCGTGATCTATACTAAAATCCTTATGCATATTTTTTAAGGCGAATAGGGATGAAAAAATTACATTGTGGACTGTTGGGCTTGGCTTTAACAGCTGTGGCGAGTGCTGTTTTTGCCTGTACGGGGATCATGCTGAAATCGCAGGATGGCACTTTTGTAAATGGGCGGACGCTGGAATTCGGCATTCCTATTGATACGATTATTGATATTATTCCGCATCATTATGCTTTTACTGGCACTTTGCCGGATGGTTCTGCCGGCATGTCCTATCAGGCGAAGTATGCAGTGGTGGGCGGAAGTTTAGATAATGGCGTGGACGTTCAAGATGGTTTGAATGAAGCGGGGTTGTCGGTGGGGGCGTTTTATTTCCCGGGTTATGCCAATTATGCTGCCGTCACTGCGCAGAATAAAAACGAGGCTGTCTCTCCTCTCCAATTTCCGACTTGGTTGCTGACCCAATTTGCGACCGTGGCGGAAGTAAAGGCTGGCTTGCAGCATGTCGCCATTGTGCCCACGCTTTTCCCGGCCTGGGGCTTGGTGCCGCCGTTGCATTATGTCGTGTATGACAAGCTCGGCAACAGTATCGTGATTGAGCCTTTAAATGGCAAATTAGTGGTGTATGATAATCCGCTGGGCGTGATGACCAATTCTCCGACGTTTGATTGGCAGATGACGAATTTACGCAATTATATCAATATTTCGCCGATCAATGTCGGGCAGGTCAAAGTGAATGGCGTCGATTTGGCGCAATTTAGCCAGGGTTCAGGCTTACATGGTTTGCCGGGAGATTTCACCTCGCCTACCCGTTTTGTCAGAGCCGCGTTTTTCTCCTCGATGGCCTTGCCCTCAGCCACTGCGCCGCAAACCGTCTTCCAGGTCTTTCATATTTTAAACCAGTTTGATATTCCCATAGGCTCGGTGCGGGATGTCAGCAGTGGCAAAATGATGCCCGAATACACCATGATCACCGTCGTAAAAGATCCAGCACATCTCGACTATTACTACAAAACCTATCAAAATCAAGACATCAATGTCGTGCACCTGAATTCGTTTAATTGGAACGCAACGCAGATTATGCGCCTCAATACGGATGGGCCTCAGGAAGTAACCGATCGTTTTGCTGAGGCGATATCGGCCAGCTGATCATTGCTGACATTGATGGTATAGAGTGCCACATTGCCGGCGGTGAAGGCCACACTGAGCTTCTTTTCGCGCAGCCAGGCTTTGAAATATTGCTGCCAGAGCGGGGATTCGTACAGGTCATCAAAGTAGTGGTTCAGTAATAAATAGTGAATATCTGAATGCGCTTTCATGTAGGCTAAAAAAGCGGGGAGATTGTCAAAATAGCCGGGCTCCATATTTTTATTGTAACTGGCAAGCGGCGGGATATTCATATTGCTTTGAAGCAGGGGCAGGTAATTGAAATACGCGTAGTCCGTTAAGATTTGGCCGTGAAATCCTGGGCATAGTTTGTAAGCATAAAGGCGGGTGGTGAGCGGGATGTCTTGGAGGGAGTAGTTTTTTTCTGTTTCCTGGTGGGTGATTAAATTCATTTCGCCTAAGGGGCCGCTCATGCAGTAAAATGCGAGGATCACCAGGCTTGAAAATAAAAGCATCCACAGTCGTAAAGGCTGTTTCCACAAGCGGAGTCCGGTGAGTATTTTGAGAAGATTTTGTTCGCCGCTGAGGGCTAATGCAACACTGAGACAGGCGATGGGCCAAAAGAGGATGATATTGCGGTTGTCATAAGAAAACCCAATGCTCCAGAGGATAAAGTAGGGAAGGTAGGCATAAAAAATCAAGCGCCAGGTGCGGGGGATGGAGGCGCGTAAAATCCAGGCAATTCCCATCAAAATAACGAGAGGATAGGCTTCCATGACGGCATCGTATACGCGTTGTGTGAAATGTGCAGAAGCGACATGGCGCGTTAAAAAAGAAACATCTGAAAAAGAGCCCGTATTGCTTTCATAAAGGCTAGAATAAATATACCAGGGTGAAATCAGTGCGGCTAAAAAGACAAATTTAGAGGTCAAGCGTACACATTTTTGCGAGAAAGATGCAGGGTGTGGATCCAGATATTCGTGGATCAGAGGGAGCACAAGGGCCGTATAAATGCCGGCGGGTTTGGTCATAGCAGCCCCAAAGGCAAAAAGGAGAGAAATGATGAGCAGGCGTTTGCGGTTGGGTGTGTCCTCAGCATACGCTAAAATGCTGCAGACCAGCGCAGCGAAATTGAAAAATGCGACCGGGATATCCGCATAACCCACATTCAAGTAGACCGCGTAAAAGCAGCTGAAGGCTGCCATCATCAACAGCAGACCGCTTAAATAGGCGCCGTCCTGTTTTTGACGATAGAGCACCCAAAAAAGTAGCAGGATGCCCACAAAGAAAAAACCTTGAATCGCCGCTGGGAAGAATTGCAGCTGAACGTTCTGCACTAAGGGGCCGATCAAGACATACGTTAATGACCAGTTGGCGGGCAGAAGCTGCGGATAATGCCAGGTCAAAGTAGGCAATTGATTGGCTGCAAAGTCCGTGGCCCAGCGATTATATGAAACCGTTGCATCCCAATATCCAAACGGCTGTCCAAAGCTGCTAAACCAATTGAGGATGAACAGTAAGCTCACGATCAAGGCCAGGCTTTGCAGTGGCTTTTTTTGAAAAGGATAGGTCTGTAGCCACTTCAATCCGGCTTGCCAATCTAACTTTTTTTCCCACAGATCCTGATAGAGCAAAGCAATGGCTAAGCATTCAAACGCACAGAGATTGCGTAAGATCGGCGTGCGATACTGATGCAGCATCGTCAAGCCCACGACCAGAATCAGATTGAAGATCAAGCTGAGTGCAAAAATACAGATGACCTGGAGGCATGGGTCGAGTGGCGTCTTGGGTTTCAGTAATTTTAACGCCATCGCGCCGGGGAAAATAGTCATCATCAAGATCGAAAGCAGCCCGAGGAAAAAGGTCATATGCTTAAAAAACCTAGCCAAAATATGTTAATTTATTGTATACTAGCGCCATGAAAAATACCATGAATCATGATCAAGCATTTGATGTCATCGTTATTGGCGGTGGACATGCGGGGACCGAGGCTGCCTGTGCGGCCGCACGAATGGGCGCGCGCACCCTTCTGCTGACCCATAATATTGAGACTCTGGGGCAGATGTCTTGTAATCCTGCATTCGGCGGCATTGGCAAGGGGCATCTCGTCAAAGAGATCGATGCTTTGGGAGGCGTGATGGCCGAGGCCGTGGATGATGCGGCGATTCAAATTCGTATCCTCAATGCCAGTAAAGGGCCTGCGGTTCAGGCGACGCGTGCGCAGGCGGATCGCATGCTCTATCGGGCTGCAGTGCGGAGGCGTTTAGAAAACTATCCCAATTTGACTTTGTTTCAGCAGGCCGTGGATGATCTCCTCCTTGAGCAAGATCGCGTGGTGGGCGTGCTCACCCAAATGGGTTTGAAATTTTATGCCAAAGCCGTGGTATTAACGGCAGGGACTTTTTTGGGCGGCAAAATTCACATCGGTATGAATCATTATGCCGGAGGGCGCGCCGGAGACCCCCCTTCTCTCACACTCGCTGAGCGCCTGCGTGAATTACCGCTGCGGGTTGGGCGTCTCAAAACCGGTACGCCGCCGCGGATTGATGCACGCACCGTCAATTTTGAGGGGCTCAGCATTCAGCATAGTGATCAGCCGCTGCCAGTGTTTTCGTTTATGGGCAAGGCGAGTTCACATCCGCGCCAAATTCCCTGTCACATTACCCATACCAATGAAAAAACCCATGATATCATTCGCCGGAACTTACATCTTTCTCCCATGTATGCGGGCGTGATTGAAGGGATTGGGCCGCGCTATTGCCCTTCGATTGAAGATAAAGTAGTGCGCTTTGCTGAAAAAACGCAACATCAGATTTTTATTGAACCGGAAGGCCTGGATACGCACGAGCTGTATCCCAACGGCATTTCAACCAGTTTGCCGTTTGACGTGCAGATTCAGATTGTGCAGTCGATGCAGGGCTTTGAGAATGCCCATATCATTCGCCCTGGTTACGCGATTGAATATGATTACTTTGATCCCCGTGATCTCAAGCCGACGCTAGAAACCAAGTCAATTCAAGGCTTGTTTTTTGCCGGACAAATTAATGGCACTACGGGCTATGAAGAAGCAGGGGCGCAAGGTTTGCTCGCAGGTTTAAATGCAGCCTGTCTGGTGCAGGATAAAGTGGGCTGGTATCCGCAGCGGCATGAGGCCTATCTGGGCGTGCTGGTGGATGATCTGCTTACTTGTGGCACGGCGGAGCCTTACCGGATGTTCACGAGTCGGGCGGAGTATCGTTTGCAATTACGTGAAGATAATGCGGATATTCGCTTGACGGAGATCGGTTATCGGCTTGGTCTGGTCTCGGAGGCGCGCTGGCGGGCATTTAACGAAAAAATGGCGGCGATTGAAGTCGAGCGTCAGCGTCTGGATGCCTACATGGTGCAGCCGCAATCTGCAGAGTGGCAGCATTTTAAAGCGCAGGGCATCGAACTCGGTCGAGAATATCATGCCTTGGAATTATTAAAGCGCCCCGAATTAAATTATGCACGTTTAATCGCCTGTCCTGGTCTTGCGGCGGATGAGCCTGTGGACGCGCAAGTAGCCTTGCAATTGGAAACGCAGATTAAATATGCGGGCTATATTCAGCGGCAGCAAGAAGAAATTCTACGTCAGCAAAAAAATCAGGATACGCTGTTGCCGATCCATTTAGATTATACAGAGGTGGATAGTTTGTCTGCGGAGGTGCGTCAAAAATTACAGCAGGTGCGGCCGACCACGATTGGACATGCGGCGCGGATTCCCGGCATGACCCCTGCCGCGATCTCCCTCTTACTGATTCATCTGAAAAAAATGCGTGCGGCATGAGCATTATTCTAGCGCTGGATAGTTCCAGTCGTGAAGGGATTGTCGCCTTGCAGACTGCAGAAGGGCAAATTTTTACTCGCAAAAATACGCAGATTCAAGCCCATAATGCCTTTCTCCTGCCGGCGATTCAAAGTGTTTTGCAGGAAGCAGGCCTCACTTTGCCGCAGCTGGATTATATTGCCTGCGGTATCGGGCCTGGTAGTTTTGTCGGAACGCGGCTTGCCGTCTCGGTGGCGCAGGGTTTGGCCTATGCTTTGCGTAAACCGGTTCTGGCATTAAATCATCTGCATCTTATAACGCGGATGGCGCAGCGTCAATATGGCTTCGCCCATCCTGTCGTAGCCTTGGATGCACGCATGCAGGCCTTCTATTTTTTAGATCAAAATGGCGAGACCCATTTTTATCGACTGACGCAATTGGATGCCGCTTTTGTGGCAGATCTGTGTGCCTCTACTGAAAAAATAGGCGATGCCTGGCCACTATTGGGTGTCACTTCTCCTTTGCCCTTGATTGAGCTCAATGCCTCTGATTTGCTGGATGAGGCTCAGCAGATGCTTGCGAACAAAGAAATGTTGATGGATCCTAGTCAGCTCCTGCCCCTCTATCTGAATGATCAGGATCATTGGAAGAAAATATAGAGAATAATGCTGCTAAATTAAATAATACCAAAAGTCCTGAAAAAGCATATTAATTGCTGCTCAAACATGCTCGGTTTCACCTGCGCAACTCGCATCAATTAACATACTTTTTCAGGACTTTTGGTATAAGTTACAGCTCCCTCCCCTTGACGGGGGAGGGGATTAAGAGAAGCTTAAGTCTGCTGCATGCGCTCATAATTTTGGAGACGTTGTTTTTGAATCTGGCCTGCGGCGACGGCGGCGGTGATGGCGCAACCGGGGTCCTCTTTGTGGCTACAGTTGCGATAGCGGCAGTGGCCGAGATAGGGGTGAAAATCGCGGAAGCCTTGGGCGAGTTGGGGTTGGAGATATTTTAGCAGTTTGAACTCGCGGATGCCGGGCACATCGATGAGATGGCCACCCTGCGGAAGATGGTAGAGGCGGCTGGCGGAGGTAGTGTGTTGACCTTTTTGATTGGCCTCCGAGATCAGGCTGGTTTTGGTGATCTGCTCGCCCATGAGTGCATTGATCAGGGAGGATTTTCCCACACCGGAGACGCCCATGAGGAGGCTGGTTTCTGATGCCAGGCGGGCATTTAATTCAGCAAGATGATCATGATTGAGTGCAGAGATCATCAGCACTTCATAGCCGACTTTTTCATAGAATTGTTTAAAGTCTAAGATTTCAGGGTGCGTGGGGATCAGATCGGATTTATTGATCAGCAGCAGCGCTTTGAGATGGGATAATTCCGTAGCAACCAGATATTGATCGATATAATATTCATGGGGAGGGGGAACGGGCGCTGCCATAATCACAATCTGCGTCAGATTGGCGGCCATCTCTTTGACGGGATGATAGCGATCCGAACGGGCAATGAGGCTGTGACGGGGAAGGCGTCGGGTGATAATGCCCTGC
Organism: Francisella tularensis subsp. holarctica; assembly: GCA_945860585.1. Classification (GTDB taxonomy): domain Bacteria; phylum Pseudomonadota; class Gammaproteobacteria; order Francisellales; family CACEW01; genus JAJZUD01. The sequence continues at coordinate 85,445 of CAMARA010000001.1, forward strand.
GCAGTTTGGGGGTCCAGTTCAAATTCAACCTGATCTCCGACCACAAGACTGTCTAGATTTTTGCGCGCAAAGCAGAGATAAACTTGACCATCCCGTTCTACTTCGAGGGTTTGGCCATATTCTCGGATAATTTGTCCTGACAAAATTTCTTCCCTACATCAATTAAACAGGTTTTGCTTAAAAATTCTTTTCCAAGCAGCATGCGAAAATTTAACTCTGAACGATCGGTGAGCGTGAGTTCAGTAACAAAGTGGTGGGCGCCTAAAACAATATCCGTTTCAATCACATAGCGTCGTTCATGTTGACCATTCGAACTTCTGACTACGCGATAGTCGATCGTGGGCGCGGTGCAGCCGAGCGGATTGCTTTCATCAAATTGAATGGGGTGGGTAACAAAGCGCACATGGACATGACCATGATAGAGGAAGGGTTCAATCTCCAAGGCGTGAATGCAGGAAGTATCTGCGCCGGTATCGACTTTGGCGACAATCCGAGGGATATTCAATTCGGGAAGCGCGCAGTGCTCTTTCCATCCCACCAGGATTTTTGCCTTCTTCATCATCCCTCAAACTTCCGCGGAGACCGCACGCCTGCATGATTTTGTTCAAGATATTGAATGATCAAATCAGCAATATCTTTTTTAGTCGTGCCTTCGATACCCTCCAAACCCGGAGACGAATTCACTTCCATGACCAGCGGGCCACGACTAGAGCGTAATAAGTCTACGCCGGCGAGATGCAGGCCCATGATTTTAGCCGATGCAATTGCGGTTTCACGCTCCTGCTTGGTGATTTTGACAGCAATGCCGTGTCCCCCTCGATGGATATTCGAGCGAAATTCTCCTGCAGGTGCCTGACGCTTCATCGCTGCCACGACTTTATTGCCGACTACAAAACAACGAATATCAGCCCCATTGGCTTCTTTGATATATTCTTGAATCAGGAAATTAACTTTGAGACCATAGAACGCTTCAATCACGCTCTCGGCAGCTTTCTTGGTTTCAGCTAAAACCACGCCAATACCTTGCGTTCCCTCTAGCAATTTAATCACCAGGGGTGCGCCTCCCACCATTTTGATAAAGTCTTTGAGCTCATTGCCGCCATGCGCAAAAACCGTAACAGGTAAGCCAACTCCTTTGCGTGCCAGTAATTGCAGCGCGCGTAATTTATCACGGGAACGGGTAATCGCAATCGACGAATTAATGGAATAAATATTGGTGGTCTCAAATTGCCGTAAAACAGAGCAGCCATAAAAAGTATTGGATGCGCCAATGCGAGGAATAATCGCATCATAGGTGGGCAGCTGTTTACCTTGATAAAACAAAGCCGAGTCTTTGGAATTGATATTCATATAACAATGCAGGTAATTGATCACGTCGACTGTATGTCCCCGCGCCTGACCTGCCGCAATCAGACGTTGCGTCGAATATGCATCGGGAGCACGGGATAAAATACCAATACGCATAACGGCACCCTCTTTTTTATTTATTGTTTGCTTTTATAGTATTGTGCATAACGACCGTAGGATTGTCCATAGGTGGAAGTCTGTTCGTGCATTTTTTTGGAAAAATTAAAGAGCGTACCCGTTATCTTCACGCCATCATTATAAAAACGGCGCACTGCTGATTCAATTTCATGTGCTTTGAGTTGGCTGCCGGGAATGACCAGATAGTTGATTCCCGCTTGTTGCGCAATCAGACTGGCATCATTCACAGCTAAAATAGGGGGTGCATCGATGACCACGACATCATATTGGGTTGAAACTAGTTGGATGATTTCAGCAAAGCGGTCACCGAGTAATAATTCTGAAGGATTGCGCGGGAAAATTCCAGTGCTAAGAAAATCAAGATTCTCAATCTCTGTGCACCGAATGATTTTTTCGAGAGGATAGACTTTTTCCAATGCTTCGCTTAAGCCAGGTGCGTGTGAAAGTTTAAAGTATTGATTGAGATAACCGCGACGCATATCCGCATCGATCAACAGCACGCGCTTGCCGCTCTCAGACAGGATAGTAGCGAGATTGACTGAGACAAAGGATTTACCTGTTTGCGGAACAACACCACCCACAGCCACGACATTGGTTTTATGCTCTTTCATGCTGAACAATAAATTGGTGCGGAGACTGCGGATAGACTCAATCGCAATATCGTCTGGATTGGTTTTGGAGAGAATGGGAAGAGCGGTCGCTTCTTTTTTATCAAAGGCCTTTTTGGCTTTTGCTTGGATTTTGCTGAATGGAATAATGGCAAGGGTACGGATGCCCAATTCTTTTTCAGCCCAATAAGGATCGCTAATCCCGTCACGAAGGAAGTGCAATGCCAACACAAGCAGGGAGCCGATAATAAAGCCACCCAACAAGGAGGCCAGCAGAATGAGCAGGGTATAGCTTGGATTCGGCTCATCTGGAATTTGCGCGTTAGTCAGGACGGAAACATCACTGGTAACCGCGGCTTTGGCAAGTAGGGTTTGTTGATAGGTATTCAACAATAAAGTATAAACCATGCTTTGGGCTTTTGCATTGCGCATGAGGTTAATGGCCTGCTGATCTTTAAGTGGTAGTGCAGAAAGCACTGCCTGTACTTTGGCTTTCTGTTTATTCAGAGATTGTTGCTTGATATTGATATTTTGAATAATGGGATCCTTCGATGTATAGGTTTGGAGCAGTGTCGCTTCGTTTAACTCATTGGCAGCCAATTGATTATCAATCTGGGAGATTTGCGTCAGTAGGATTTTGGATTGATCGCTTAAATTCAAAATACCTGATTCTGCCTGATAGCGATTTAAAGCGGTTTCTGCTTGATTTAAATTTTTCTGCGTAATCGGCAATTGTTTTTGCACAAACTGTAATAGTTGAGCATCTTTGGCCGTCTGTTGTTTGCTGTTTTGAGTGACGGCGAGGTGGACTACGGCATCAATAATGCGCTTTGCGAGGGCCGAATCAGGACTGTTCATGCTGATTTGCAGAATGCCGGTGTTGGCCATGGTCGTATTGGGAGGAGCGAGCTCTGAGACATTCAGCGTGCTGCGTAGATGATCTAAGATCGCGGTTTCATAGTGTTTTGTCACATAAAAAACGGTACCGGGGCGGGCCTGCAATGTGGTGACTAAAATGCTGATATCCCCTGCTGGGCTGAGCTCTACTTCACCGACGCGCCCTTGTAAAATAGGGCTTCCATTTGGCGACTGGAGTTGATAATGACCCTGATCTCCAGCGATCAGCAGATAATTTTCCATCCGATCATCAGCGGGGGGATTAAATAAAGCCACATTGATTTTTTCGCCTCCCCAGGCAAAACTCGTACACCCAAACTTAGGTGGAGCAGGCACATCACCCATGTATTGATGCGCAAAATACGCTCCAATCAATGGGAAATATTTCGGCTGTACGGCAATATCTAGGCCCAGTTCATGGATAACAGGTTGCAGAATATAGTCAGAGTGAATCAGGGTGATTTCAATATTAGATTGACTGGCACTGCTGTTCAAGCCCATACCCATGCCCATTCCGCCTGCGGCACTCGCCAATGCAGTGAAGGAGGAGCTTCCGCCACTATTTGAATTGCTAACTTGAACCAGCGCAGAAGTTTGATAAGTAGGTGGGTTGACGGCCACAAAAATACTGGTGCAGAGAAAGCAGATCAGCATCGCGAGGGCAATGATTTTTTTGTGTGCTAAGAGGGTTTTGCCGAGCACTGCAAGATCAATCGTCTCCATCTCTGGGTTTTGATTGTTTTGGCCTTGATTTTGTAAATCCATTTTAAATTTCCATTGTTTAGTTATTGCCATCAACCACAGATTTAGTAAACCAAACGGTTTGAATTGCAGGTAAAATTTGATTTAACACACGATTGAAGTTTGCGATGCCTGCGGTAGATACATAGACAATATCGTTGTTGTTGAGTGGGAAGTTCTCTGCGTACAGCATCGAGGCCGCAGACTGCATATTCAACCAATAGACAGAAGGGTGGGTCAATGAGCCTTGACGAATCACATAAATCAAACGCGTATTGGCTGTTGATAAATTCATGCCCCCTGCTTGAGCCAGTGCAGTGGCCAGCGTCATTGGCGTGCCGGTGATCGGCAGAGACATCATGGAAGAAGTGGTCATGCCCCCGGATGTGTTGCTATTGCCACCATTAATTTCACCCAAGATAAAAACCTGCTGACTCGCAAAAGAAGTAACAGTCGTTTGAATCACTGGATCTTTGATATAAAGAGAAGCCTGCCTCGCCACCATCGCATTCACTTGATTAGCGGTTAATCCAGCGACATGCACGGAGCCAAGAATGGGAATAAAAATATTACCGTTTTCATCAACAAAATAACCACTGGTAGTAGCACTGTTACTGTTGCTGCTACTTGCTTTGAGCGCAGGATTGAGGAGAGTCATGGCCTGGCTATTCATTGCGTCAGGAGTAGGCACATCATTCATATCACTGCCGCTCAAAGAGACTGGAATACCCTTGCGAGACCAGGCTGCAATATTTAAAGTATCCCCCGCGCCGATGACATAATGATAGGGGTTTAAGTCCAGGGAGACTTGGCTAATCACGGCAGGAGTAATCGGAATAATTGTTGGGGTAATGGGGTCAGAGACCGGGACGTCATTGTAGGCTTTTGAATTTTGAATCGACATGCTGGGGAGAATGGCTCCGCACCCTGCAAGCAGGAGAATGCTGGCGAGGAGGGCCAGAGGGGTGAATGATTTTAGGAAGTGCATGCAGGCCTCAGTAAAATTTTTTGCTTCTGCATTATAGTGAGTTTAAGCTTAGACTGCAATTGGTGCTTTGATGCTAGGGTGTGCCTCATAATTTTGAATGATAAAATCTTCATAGTGATAGTCAAAAAGTGATGTGGGTTTGCGTGCAATGACGAGTTGCGGCGGGGTAAAAAGCGTGCGTGAGAGTTGGAGCTTGGCTTGTTCTAAATGATTGCTGTATAAATGGGTGTCCCCTCCAGTCCAGATAAACTCATGCGGGATGAGATCACACTGCTGCGCTATCATATGCGTTAAAAGCGCGTAAGAAGCAATATTAAAAGGCAGGCCTAAAAATACATCACAACTGCGCTGATACAGTTGGCACGAGAGTCGATTGCCTGAAACATAAAACTGGAAGAGCGCGTGACAGGGCGGCAGCGCCATCTGGCTGATCTCGCCGGGATTCCAGGCGACGACTAAAAGACGTCGGCTATCTGGATTGGTTTTAATTTGCTGGACTACATTGGAGATCTGATCGATGGTGTCGCCGTTTTTAGTTTCCCAGCGTCGCCATTGCTTGCCGTACACTGGACCCAGTTCGCCATTGGCATCAGCCCATTCATCCCAAATACGCACGCCATTTTCTTTTAAATATGCAATATTCGTGCTGCCACTTAAAAACCAAAGCAGTTCATGAATAATCGATTTGAGATGGAGCTTTTTAGTGGTGAGCAGGGGGAAACCTTCTAGCAAATTAAAGCGTAATTGTCGGCCAAAAACACTGTAAATGCCTGTGCCAGTGCGATCTGCTTTAAACTCACCCTGATCTAAAATATCTTGCAAGAGTTCCAGATAGGCTTTCATTGCGCTACCCCGCGGTATGATGATGGCGTTTTTTAGCCATTTTTTTGTGATAGCGACTCATGACCCACCATTGCTGGAATACACTGAGGCAATTATTCACTAACCAGTACAGGACTAAGCCGGCAGGGAAATTCAGAAACATCACCGTGAAGACCAGGGGTAGGAACATCATGATTTTAGCCTGCATCGGATCAGGCGGGGCCGGGTTGAGACGCTGCTGCACAAACATCGACAAGCCCATCAATACGGGTAGAATATAGAAAGGATCGCGGACAGAGAGATCATGAATCCAGAACATGAAAGGCGCCTGGCGTAATTCGACACTTTCCATCAGTACCCAATACAGGGCAATAAAGACGGGGATCTGTACGATAATGGGCAGGCAGCCTCCCAGTGGATTCACCTTTTCTTTGCGATAGAGTTCCATGGTCGCGGCACCGATTTTTTGGCGGTCATCCCCGACTTTTTCACGCAGTTCTTTAATTTTGGGTTGCAATTCACGCATCTTTGCCATTGAGAGATAGCTTTTTGCAGAGAGCGGGAAGAAGATCAGTTTGATCAGGCAGGTCACCAAAATAATCGCGAGCCCCCAATTATTGACATAGGAATGGATCCACTGCATCACCACAAAAATGGGTCCGGAGATAAACCATAACCAGCCATAATCAATCGTTTTGGAAAGATAAGGTGCCACTACTGCAAGTTGGCTTGTCACCGCAGGGCCGAGATAAATGCCGGCGCCTGTCGTGACCGTGCTGCCGGGATTGACTGTAACCGTAGGGTTGGCCAGGCCGATACTGTATAAGCCTTGATTCACTGCACTAAATTGCGTAATCATGGTGTTGGGCGCAGGCACAAACGCCGTAATAAAATAATGCTGCAGCATCGCAACCCAGCCAGATGACACGGTTTGGGAGAGGTTATTGTCCAGCATATCGCTGAATTTTATTTTTTGATAATGATCACTGGGGGAGGAAATCGCCGCGCCCGTGTAATTGGTGTAACTATTCAACATGCTGGATTCGGAGGCAGGCACATTGCGGGTGAGCTCGCCATAAAAGCGTCCATTCCAGGCTGTTTTTCCTTGATTATTAATCGTATAGGCGACGTTGACCGTATAGACGCCAGGGAAGAAAGTGTAGGATTTTGTGAGGCTCAGGCCTTGCTGATTGCTCCAGTTTAGATTAACCGTGAGTTGGCGCTGATCCCCTAAATTATAAGAGAGGCTGGGGCTGGAGAAAGTCATATTCGCAGGAAGGCTGTTATCCCCTGTGACCAGGCCGCTTTCAATAATATAGTACAATGAATTAGGGTCCTGATTCAGCAATAAGAACGGCTGATTGGAGCCGAGCGTTTGTCGATAATCTTTTAATACTGCGTAGACAATATTGCCGCCGACGGGATTGACTTTGACTTGCAGGAGCGGGGTATCGATGGTGATGAGGTTGGGTGCTGTGGGCGCTGCATTCGCTGTGATAGCAGGGTTGACGCTGCCTGCAGGCGTGACCGGAAGGTTCACATTGCCGGGTAAAGTAGCGCTTCCTGTGTTGCTACTTGTCGTTGTCGTGGCGGTGTTTGTGGCCGCAGTGGTGAGGGCGGGCGCAGGAGCATTGACGGCTTGCCATTTCAAAAATAACGCACTGGCGACCATGAAAAGCGCCACATAGAGCGCGGTTCTGATATTTTTCAAGCTTAAAAGATCTTTCATTATAGTTTTAATTCCCAGATAATGTTTTTCGGGGCGGGACTTCATCGATCCCACCAGTGTGCCAAGGTTGGCATTTTAGCAGACGTTTAACAATAAGCCAAACGGCAGAATAGCTGGGGTGAATCTTGAGCGCATCCAAGGCGTACTGGCTGCAACTTGGATAAAAACGACAGCGTGGTGCGAGCAGCAGCCCCAGCGTCCAGCGATACGTAATCACCAGGCTTTTGAGAAGCATTTTAATCATGGATTTTTGTTAGGATCTGATCTAAATCCTGGCGTAGATCTTTTGCCGAAATAGTTTTCAAATCTCGTTTGGCTAGAATTAACATTTGCTGTTGAGTGAAATCATGCTGTTTGAAGCGATAGGCTTCGCGGATAATGCGTTTGACCAGATTGCGTTTGACATTGTTGCCGGTGGCTTTTTTGCCGACAACCAGGCCGAAGCGTTTAAAGTCAGAGGTTTCCGGTGTGTAGTAATACACAATAAAAAAAGAGCCGTGCTTCCTACGGCCCATTTTGAAGAGGGTGTTGAAGTCGGCTTTTTTAAATAGCAGGCGTTTTAGAAAGGTAAAGCGCAAAAGAAACCGCCTTAGATTGCGAGGCGAGCTCTACCTTTAGCGCGGCGACGTGACAGAATGGCGCGGCCATTTTTGGTTGCCATACGTTCGCGGAAGCCATGTTTGCGTTTTTTAACCAAGTTGTTTGGTTGGAAAGTTCTTTTCATAATATACACCTTTTGTCATAAAGAGTCGGCTATCTTACCTAAATTTAAATGTATTTGCAAGTGCTAAATGAAAGCGTCGCCCTAAACTTTTTTTCTGCTCATACTGAACTTGAAATAAAGCACGTCCCGCTTCAAACGCTTCCAGAATATAGGCGTCACTGGTTTTAAGCTCATCCACCAGGTAGAGGCGTTTCGCTTCCTCGCCCAGCCAGTGGTCGCCGGTTGCGATTTCTTCAATATCAACTTGCGGGCGTTGGCGGCGAATAAATTGTTTAAATTGTTCGTGAATACTTTCGAGTTGCGTTTGCATTTTTTCGCGACCTGCTTCTGTATTTTCGCCAAATAAGCTCAAGGTGCGCTTGTATTCGCCTGCAGTGATTTGTTCAAAATCAACGCCTTTTTGTTTGAGCAGTCGATTAAAATTGGGGATCTGGGCGACGACACCAATCGAACCGATAATGGCAAACGGCGCGGCGAGCAGTTGATCTGCGACTACGGCCATCAGATAGCCGCCACTGGCTGCCACTTTATCCACGGCAACAGTGAGTTTTAAGCCTTTATCTTTTAGGCGCACCAGTTGCGAGGCCGCATAACCATAACCGTGTACCACGCCGCCAGGGCTGTCAATTTTAATCAGCACTTCGTCGTGGGGCGCAGCGACTTCAATAATCGCGCTGACTTCTTTTGCCAGATGATCAGCGCCACTCGCTTGTAGATCTCCTTCAAAGGTGAGGATATACAATGTCGGTAGCGGGGCTGCTTGAGCGCGTTGTTTTTTAGCCTGCTTGAGTGCGCGTTTCTTTTGCTTTAACTGTTTTTTATCGAGAATTTGTTCCCAGAGATCCTGGTTTTGCTCGTGAAATGTTTCGCTCAGATTTTTAATCACGAGTTGACCCGCTTTCATACGCTGCTTGGCTTTGCTGGCAGCGCCGATCACAAACAGCAAAAAGCCACTGACCAATACACATAAAGTCAAAACTTTCAGGCTAAATAAACCCCAGAGTGCCCACCATCCCATTATTTGCTCCTGCTGAGTTTTTTCTGTAAGCGGGTAATGCCACAGTGCTGATGGCAGCAGCGCGGCAGCATTCTTTGCAAAATGCCATCTTTGTCGATGAAATAATGTTTGATTGCGCCGAGAAAATGGAGGCCAATCAAGACTAAAATAATCACGGCCAGAGTCACATGCACATTTTCAAAAAATTCGCCTACATTGTGATTGAGTGAAATGCCAGGGAGGGGAATCAGCCAGTGACCCAAGTGCGGAAAATATCCTTTAGCGCTTGCCATAATCCAGCCAGAGAGGGGCATCATCACTAAAGCCAGATACAATAAGCCTTGCACACTGTGGGAGAGAATCCGCTCCAGCTTGGTCACATGCGGTGGAAGCTCCGGCGTTGGATTGCAGAGGCGCCAAATAATGCGCAGCACCATCAGGCTGAGAATCGACAGGCCCATCAGCTTATGTGTATTCATAGAGAAGAGGCCAAAATAGCCGGATAAAAACATCAGCAATACCAGTAGCACTACGCCCCAATGCAGCCATTTTGAAAGAGATCCATAACTATGGTTGGTATTTTTAAGCATTGGGAACCTCGCAAATAATCTGTAATTGATTGAGTTTAGCAAAATGTTCGACTTCTTCATAGATTGCTGGATATTGGGTTTTGAGTTCAATCGCTACACGAAGGGATTTGACGCCATTCATGAGGATGGGGATCAGCAAAGGCGAGTACACAATGCGCCGATTACGCAGGCTGGATAAAGTGCCTGCAAGCCGCTCTGCCCAATCGCTGGGCTGAAATTTTTTTCCTTCAAGCGTTTCGCCTACAATCACGAAATCGCCTTCACACAGAATGGTCATAAAAACCTTAAGACTAGATTTGTGCGTCATTATACTGCATAATGGCCGATCTTGGAAACCGATTTTTAGTGATGATGACTCCTGATCCAGATACCAATCGACATATTCGCAAGCGCGGGATTTACCTGCTGCCCAATTTATTTACCACAGGTAGCTTGTTTGCTGGATTTTACTCAATTATTTCGGGGATGAATCAAGATTTTGTCTCGGCTTCCATCGCCATTTTTATTGCGCTTATTTTTGACGGACTGGATGGGCGTGTGGCGCGTTTGATCAATGCGCAGAGTGCTTTTGGCGCGCAGTATGATTCGCTTGCGGATATGCTCTCTTTTGGGGTGGCACCGGCCTTGCTGGCTTACAATTGGAATAGTTTGTATCTGGATCCGATTGGATGGTCTAAATTAGCCTGGTTGTCGGCTTTTATTTTTTCAGCCTGCGTGGCCCTGCGCCTGGCGCGTTTTAATGTGCAATTAGAAGCGCCGATCGATAGTAAAAAAGCCAAACGTTATTTTTACGGCGTCCCTTGTCCCGCTGCTGCAGTCGTGGTTGCGAGCTTGATCTGGGTTTGTAATGTGCATGGATATCAAGGCCTGGGCTTTAGTCTTGGCCTAGTGATCGTGATGCTGCTCGCCTCGTATTTGATGGTCAGCAATATTTATTTTCGCAGTTTTAAAGATATTGACCTCAAAAAAAACATCCGCTTCACCTATCTCGTCCTGATTATCTTCATGTTGGCGGCCATTGTGCTGCGTCCCGCAGAAGCATTGTGTATTATTTTTTCGCTGTTCTTGGTTTCAGGGCCAGTTGGTAGTTTGTATTTGTTAATGAGAAAAAAATCGCATGGCGGATGATCATGCCATTCTGCAGGCTTTAGATCTGCCGATCTTTATTCCACGCGCTAAAGAGCGGGTTTTGCCGCAGCATCGTTTTGTGGTGTTGGTGGAGGAAAATCAGGCCACTTTTAGTGATGCGCATCAAGTCCAGTTGCAAAAAATCATGCAGTATTTGAATCAAGCTGATTTTGTTTTGCTCTACGCGGATTCGGATCTCGCCTGCCAGGCGCAGATCCTCTTGCATTTTGGTGGATTAACCGCCCTTCCCGCCGCGCGTCAATGTGTCAAAACCCACAGCATCAGTATGATGTTGACGGATCCCGCCTCAAAAAAACAAGTGCTCCATGATTTGCAAAGCCTTAAAGCAGCATGATCTGCTCGCTGTGATGGCCGTCGTGGCGCAGCATCCTATCTTGAATTGGACGCCGCAGATGCTGCAGGATTCCTTTAGCGCATCATCTAATCAAGCAGTTGGTTTATTCAACAATATGCAGCTGCTCAGTTTTGCCTTGTTTCAAGTGGTTTTGAATGAGGCCGAGTTATTGCTGATTGCGACTGATCCCCATTTTTTTAAACAAGGCTATGCCAAGCAGTTGTTAGCCTCCAGCATTGTTGGCTTTGATTCTGTTTTCCTGGAAGTCCGTGCGAGTAATGAACCTGCACAACGCCTGTATGAAAGTCTAGGGTTTGTGTCTCAAGGTGTGAGGAAAAATTACTACGCGCATCCTGTTGAGGATGCGGTGTTGTATAAAATGGTGTTGCGTTAATTGTTTGGTGCGCCGCAATGTTTTTCTTTATATTCGTCTAATAAACAGCGAATCATTTTTTGATACGGAATATGATGCGTTCTCGCGGTGTTTTTGAAAAAATCCAGTGTGGCCTCCGTTAAAGCAAGGGTCACTTTCACCGTTTTTTCTCGTTTAGCGAGTACAGCAGGGCTGGGTAGAAAATCTTTGATCACCCTTAATTCACCTAAGTCCTCATCAGTGTATGTAACTTTGGTTTTCCTGTTCATATGTCTTTTTCCCCTTTCGCCAATATCCGGCACCAATGATGCGGATTCTCGAATTGCGGATTGTAAAGCGAACGGTTAAGATTTCCAAAGATACCCTGCCAAAACAGTAATATCGTTTTTTGTCGTCACTATGCTTTATATCCTCCGCAATGATCCTGTTCTCATCTAAAAATGCAGTCGTTGCTTTTTCAAATGAAATGCCATGTTGTTGAATATTAAGTCGTTCTTTTTCGAGGTTCCATTCAAAGCAAGTATCTTGTTTTTCTGTGATCATAACAAACGCCCATATAAAAAGCAATATTAATCGCAATATTTTGTCTGGTTATTGTGCGGCATATTTGATCGCTAGTCAAGCTGTTTTTTTTAAATTCACATTGACAATATGGTCGTGGCAATTTTCCATAATTTCTGTACAGTATAAAAAAATAAAACTTGACGATTTAATCCCGAAGAGTTTATAATTTTGCTGCGTTAACATTCCGGAGTCTAATATTGGCTGGATCCTCCCCAAGTGCCTTGCAAATTCTCTTTGGTGTCAGTGCTATTTTGGGGCGCTTTTTTAGTGGCCTGGGCTCATTTCCATCGGTGTATGAATCAGTGCATGAGCCTTTCGTGTTGGCAAAAGACAGTGCTCAGGCTGGGCGTGATTTTAGCGGGGTGATAGCAGGTGCGTATAGTGGTGCTGATGGGTTGATAAAAGGTTTGTCTGAGGCAAATCGGATTTTTTCCCCAGGCAAGAAAGAAGTGGGAGGCGCAGTAGGTTGCTGTTTGTGGTTGCTGAACTGGGGGCTAGCTTGTGCGAATGGTGTTACAACTGGAGCGAGCGCGTTTAATGGCGTCAGAACTTTTTTTTCTTTTGTTCATCATTCAATTGCGACCGATATTTTGGGTGCTTACTTTGCATTGATTGTATTTTGTTCCTCAGCAAATTTTAATGCGCGTGAGGGGATTTCATTATCTGGCTTGCCTCCCTTTGCAACGTATGAGTTTCTGTCGAAGCATATTGCGATGGCCAGTATACCTGTGGTCACCAATACTGCATTTTCAGCATATCAAGTTTCTAAGTTATTAGCCTCATTGGGATTAGATGATCTTAATCCTGTGAATTGGGGGTTGGCGGTAGCCATGGCAGCTTTGTCGACGATGAGTCTGATGTTAACGCAAGTGGCGACGCAGAAAGAAAAGTTTTTGAAGGCGGAGAAACAAAAGTATCCGCTTTTATCTTCTTATGAGGAGCGAGCAATTGTAGTGAATGATAGCATTGTTGAGAGGCGACCGATTGGATCATCACGCGCAGTGATCAATTGGATTGGGGCTAAATTTATTTTGTGTTCTCCTTTTGTCAATCCTTTCAATACACCGCAGGGTCTAAAAAGTATTATGATTGCGATATGTGGAATTATGTGTGCAGTTAAACAAGCAGAGAGTAATAAGGAATGTGTCTGGGTGAACGATTTGCTCGTCAGTCTTTTGTTGCTGTTTGTGGGGGTTGCAATTGCGATTCCATCGAGTGTTCAGTTGTATTGGTATCGCGCTCCAAAAGCACAGGCATTATTTTTTGCTATGACTGCAAAAGTGAGTCAATTGAGGTCGAAGTGCGGCCAATCAGCAGATGGTCCGGACGACGCTGGGCAAACAGGCCTACTTCAACCACTCCTGGCAAAGACTGAACGAGGCTCTCAAAAGGGTTCGGGTTATGGATCTGGGGGTTCAGGAGGTCCAAAATCAGATTTCCCGACTCTGTGATTACATTTGGTCGAAGCAGGGGCTGGCCTTGAGTCAGCTTTACCAGCTCCCGGGCAACAAAGCTCCTCGCCATGGGGAGCACCTCAACCGGCAGGGGAAACCGTCCCAGATGGTCCACGCACTTAAGTTCATCGACAATACAGACAAAATTCTTCGCTGCGGTGGCGAGAACTTTTTCGAAGGTGAGGGCTGCGCCGCCCCCTTTGATCAGGTTTTTGTCGGGATCCACTTCATCGGCACCATCGACATAGACATCAATGTTGGAGACCGTGTTTAAATCAACGACGTGCAGGCCGATGGCTTTTAAGCGGCGCGTGGTTTCGCTGGAGCTGGAGATACAGACTTCGATTTTGCCTTTGAGGCGCGGTAATTCATCAATAAAATAGTTGGTCGTTGAGCCCGTGCCAACGCCTAAAACACAGCCGACTTGAATAAACTCCAGTGCCATGCGGGCTGCTTTTTGCTTGTTGAGATCTTGTTGCTGCTTGTTCATTTATTTTCCTAAATTCAGTTGATAGGCTTCGATTGTATTTTGGAGTAAGCCGACAATGGTCATCGGGCCAACGCCGCCTGGTACGGGAGTGATCCAGCTGGCTTTGGCAGCGATTTCGTCAAAACAGACATCTCCTACTACTTTTCCAGATTCCAGACGATGAATGCCAACGTCGACTACAATTGCATCTTGCCGCACATGCGCTGCAGTGATGAGGCCGTGCACACCTGCGGCCGCGATCAGTAAATCCGCCTGTTGCGTCAAGCCAATCAGATTACGCGTTTGGCTATGACAGACCGTTACAGTGACCTGGCGATTGAGCAGTTCCAGTGCCGTGGGGCGACCGACAATATTGGATGCTCCGACGATTACGGCATGCAGGCCTTTGATCTCGCCGATATAGTGCTCTAGCAATTGCATAATACCGCGTGGGGTAGCGGGAGAAAGTCGGGGCGCGCGTACGGCCAGGAGGCCAATATTTTCAGGGTGAAACCCGTCCACATCTTTGAGTGGATCCAGCGCCAGCAAGATTTTTTCGTTGTTGATATGCGCGGGCAGCGGCAATTGTACGAGGATGCCATCGACAGATGGATCATGATTGAGGGTCTGAATTGTCGCCAAAAGTTCAGCTTCTTGAATCGTCTCAGGAAAACGCAGGCAGTGCCCGACAATACCAACTTCACCACAGGCTTTGATTTTATGACTGACATAAATTTCAGAGGCCGCATGCGCTCCCACCAAAATCACCGCCAAAGCCGGAGCACGTTGATGTGCTTGGATTTGATCCGCCAGCTGTTGTTTTAAGCGCTGGCGAATTACCGTGGCAAGGTGTTTTCCATCTAATATTTGGCCTGGCATGGGTCTGTAGTTCTTGAATGTGCTGATATTGTGACACAGTACGCCCTATACTAGCAAGATTTTCCCATAATTGGGCCGTGCCCGTGTATTTACAATGCGCTGGTTTTTCGCTAAAATAGCACGCTTCTGGGGCCGTTAGCTCAGTTGGTAGAGCTGTTGACTCTTAATCAATAGGTCGCAGGTTCGAATCCTGCACGGCCCACCAGTTTAATCAGTATCTTATCGGGTGTTATTTTTTAAGAAAGGGTTAAAAAAGCCGTAGCGGGAGGTTTGCGGGAGACTTCGGTTTAACCAATCATATTGACTTGCAGTCATTCATATAGTATAATTATTAAACTAATGGAGCGACTGTCATGGCCACAATAGAAAAACGAGTCTTCAAAACGAAAACCACTTATCGGGTCAAAATAGAGCTGAAAGGCTTTCCCGCAGAGACTGCATCCTTTGATCGTATCACCGATGCAAAGCGTTGGGCGCAAGAGACTGAAACCAAGATTCGTGAAAATCGTTATTTTAAAACTTCAGCCAGCCGAACGCATACGCTCGCTGATGCAGTAGAGCGTTATCTAAAGCTTTTGCCTGAAGGTACAAAGCCAACGTATGATAAAACTGTACAACTCAGTTACTGGAAAGGTGAGCTTGGGGAATATGCCTTTGCGCATATCACGCCAGGGTTGATTGTCAGTGCACGAGAAAAACTGGCCAGTATTCCCACGCCGCGCGGCAAAAGAACGCCCGCTACAGTAAACCGTTATACTGCTGCCTTGAGTCATCTTTACACGGTCGCTTACAAGGAGTGGGGCTGGGCGGATGAAAATCCTTTTCATAAACTCTCGAAGCTGAAAGAGCCGCGCGGGCGTGTTCGATTCCTGTCTGACGACGAAAGAGTGAGATTGCTTGATGCCTGCCAGAAAAGCATTAATCCCTTTTTGTATGACATCGTGGTGCTTTGTTTATTAACGGGTGCGCGCAAGATGGAGATTAATGGTTTGCATTGGAGAAATGTAGATTTTAATCGGAAGCGTATCACTTTGACTGAGACGAAGAATGGCGAAATCCGGACGATTCCCTTGTCAAAAGAGGCAGCTGAAATTTTGCAGAAGCACTTTAAAAAAGGTGAGCATCAGCCGAGTGATTTGGTTTTTCCAGGGGCTATAAAAGGCAAGCCAGTTGATATCAGAACGGCTTGGGAAAATGCGATGATGGCGGCGGGGATAGCGTCTGATTTTCGATTTCATGATTTGCGGCATAGTGCGGCGTCTTATTTGGCGATGAATGGGGCGAGCTTGACAGAGTTGTCTGAGATTCTGGGACATAAGACTTTGAGTATGGTGAAGCGCTATGCGCATTTTACGGATAGTCATACGGCGCAGGTGGTTCAGTCTATGAATAGGAAGATTTTGGGAGGGGCTTCAAAATGACACCTGCCCTTATTTTTAAGGTTGGAGAATTTTTTTCAGTATGTGATTGAACTCTTCGGGGTGTGTCCAAAAAGGAGCATGTTCGGCGTTTTTGATTTCATGAATTCGAATATTTCGATTCAGCGTTTTGATTTTCTCCCAGGCTGGTTTTGGGACATTGGCATCCTGATCGCCAATAATGAAATCAATTGGGCAGGTGATGGTTTTCAATGCGCTGCGTAAGTCTGTTGAGTCGCAGAGTTGGGTGATATTTCTGACAATTTCAGCCGGGGTGTTCGGTCTGTGTTGGCAGATTTCCTGCAACTTTGGATAAAGCGCTGATTTGGCTTTGTCGATATTTGCAAACTCATTTTCATAGTAAGCCGTCAGAATGGCGCGTAGGCCAGAGGCTTCTACTGCAGGAACCATCAAATCTGTATAACCAGGTTGTGGAAAGCCAATCCAATCCGTGTCAGCAATAAATTTAGGCGTGGTGCCAATGCCAATAATGCGCTTGACGCGTTTAGGGTAGCGAGCAGCGATAGATTGACAGATCTGTCCGCCAAAAGACCAGCCAATATAAATGGCGCGATCTGGCATATCTGCTAAGATAATATCCGCAGTATCGTGAACGGTTTGGATTTTTGGATTCCAATCACTTTTACCCATGCCTGGGCAGTCTACGGTCGTTACTTTGTAGTGCGAAGAGAGGGCTTCTATGATAGGGAGCATATCCTCGTGAGTGGCGCATGCGCCGTGAATGATGACTAGGTCTTCGCCTGTTCCGGTTGTGGTTTTAAAGAGGTTCATGGTGGTTTCCTTAGGTGGTGAATTCAATTCGCATATGGGCTAATATATCACGAACTTTTGCGCCTTCAAGTGAAAGATAAAAAGCCATTGCTGCGTCATTATCTTTTAAAACTGACCAATCCATGCGGCCACAGCCATTTTTTTTGGCATATGTTTTTAAATGATCTATCAGAAAGCTGGCAAAGCCCATGCGGCGCATGCTTGGGGCAACATATAAGTCATGCAGGAAGAGTGTGGGTGTGTACAAAGCGGCAAAGCCTCTACGGTCTATCGCGTAAATCGCAAACCCAGCGGGCATCTCATCTGACATGGCGATTGCTACCTTGGCTGCTGGATCTTCGCCAAAAAGTGCATCGTGTAGGCTCTCTTTGGTATGCTTGAACATATGTGCTAAGCCTTGGTCAGCAAAATCTGCGATGAGGCCTGTGTATAGGAAATCGATGTCTTCTGGAGTTGCAGAGCGGATTGATTGTTTCATGAAGTGGATCCTTGAGTGGACTCTAAAAAACGTAATACATGTCCATGATATAAGTCAGGGTTTTCATAAAACGCCATGTGAGAGCAGTTTTCCAACATGGCGACTTCTGAATTTTTGAGAGAATCTCTCAGCAATTTGGCACAATCCAGGCTGATGTAGTCGTGCTCACCATGCATAATCAGGGCGCGATGATCGAGTTTTGAGAGCGCAGCCGTACAATCAAAATCTTTGATTGAGCCTGAACAATTAAAAAGGTATTTGCCAAAAATGCTATGCATGACACGTTTGCTGGTAGCGCTGAGCATTTTCTTGAGCGCATCAGGCCAGAGCTCCAGGCGGCAGAAATGTCGATACAGCAGTAGATCAATCGCGGCTTTGTATTCAGGATGAGCTGTACTGCCTTCAAATTCGCGGCGATTCATCATATTGAAGGTGGTCAAGCCTAAACTCATTTTGATGCGCTCGAAGCCTTTTTGCATGAGGGGGCAAGAGGGTGTGGTGCCGCCCAGAATAATCGACTGAACGCGTTCAGGATGTTGCACTAAAAAAGCCTGCGCTAAAATCCCGCCCCAGGAGCGTCCCAAGATATGCACCTGTTGCAAACCATAATGATCTAAAATGGATTTTAATTCTTCGACGAAATAATCGAGATGCCAGTGTTCATCGTGATCAGGTTGGTCTGATTCGCCACAGCCCAGCTGATCCCAGGTGAGAATATTGAAGCCATGCTCGCTATAAAAACCATGAGTTTCGCGCAAGGATAAAGAGGTGCTGCCTGGTCCGCCGTGAATGAGCAGAAGCGTATTCGCATGACCTTTGTCGATGTGATAGGTCATGATCTGATTTTGGTTGATTTGGATTTTTTTGGCGGTGAAGTTCATGATGAGATTCCCTTTTTCACTAAAAAAATGCCCATTCCAATGAGCATAACGACTACTCCAAGTATTTTAAAGGGTAAAAGGGTTTCGTGGAACATCCAGTAGGCTCTGGCAAAGCCAAAGACTGGAATCAACATTGAGAGTGGTGCAACTTGCGCCACTGAATATTTTTTCAATAAAAAATTCCAGACCCAGTAGCCAAAAAGAGTGGTGATATAGGCTTGGAAAAGCACGGAGAAAATCGCAGAGCCAGTCAGCTCATGCGGCAGCATTAAAAACGGCAATGGGCCTTTGATCCAATAAGTCAGGACAAACAGCGGAATGGCGGAGAATAAACTGGACCAGATGATAAATGCAAGTAGATTGGGTGGGTGGGTTTTTTTAATGATGATATTGCAGAGGCTCCATGAAAACGCACCAATTGCGACGCAGAGCGTGCCCGTGAGGGAGCTCCATCCGCCCGTAGCCAGAATAATCGCGCCAAATCCGAGGAGTGCGATTGCAATGCCAATGCATTGGCGGCGGCTGATGGATTCGCCAAAAAAGAGTACGCCCCAAGCAATGGTGAACAATGCACTCAATTGCAGTAAAAGTGCGGCTAATCCTGCTGGAACGCCCATGTCCATGCCAAGGTTGACCATCCCCCACAAGCCTATGCCGAAAATCAGGCCATACAGGAGTGCAGCCCCCATTTTTCCTTTCGGTCGTTTGACAAAAAAGACGCCCGGAACAGCGCAGAACAAGAAGCGGAATGCGGTTAATAAAAAAGGATCAAGCGTGTCCAGGCCGAGTTTAATGATAGCGAAATTGGTGCCCCAAATGGCCATGACGAATAAGCCGAGTAGCAGGTGTTGTGGTTTCATATAGATAGCCTTTTTTGAGGAATAGAAAGAGTCACCAATTTAAGCAAAAACAGTACTGCCACAATCATGCAAAAATGCGGAAAAGAGAGATAGGATAAGCCTACTGCACTCAGGTAATTGCCCAGGGCGAGGCCGGAATACATCACGAAGAAATAGACAGCGATTAGGCGGGCACGGCTTTCGATGGAAGAGCCTGCTTGAATTTCGCCGTTGAAAGTGGCGACGGCGGCAGCCCAGACAAAACCGAAGAGAACAAAGAGGGCTTCGGCGAGATGTACGTTTTTGGTCAAGCCGAGGCCCAAAATACTCAGGCTGGCACCCAGAGTAAAAATGATTTGGATCTGTGTCAGAGACAAGCGTTTACGCAGGTTAGGCATGATAAAGCCCGCCAATATGGTGCCGACTCCAATGACGCCGACCATAATACTCTGAGTCTTGGCGCCAACCCCCAATTGATAGCGGGCATAAAACGGCAGAAAGGCCCACACTGCGGTACTCAATATAAAAAAGCAGAAAGAATCAAAAGCCACCCGCTTAAAAATCAGATTGCTTTGCACATCAGCAATAATCAGGTGCATTCGTTTTTTGAGAATGGGAACGTTGATGCGTGCACACATTAAAGGCTGGCCGCGTGCTTTCAGATAAAAATAAAGCGGCGGGAAAATCATCAGCACCGCGATGCACAGAAAAGTCATGGAGGGCCCTTTCCAAACAAACAAAATTCCTGCAAGCAGCGGGCCAATCGTTCTCGCAATATTCGCACCCCAATTATTGAGAAAAGCTGCGAGCTTTATTTTGTCAGGAGGAACGGTTTGTGAAATCTTTGATTGCCCCATCGGCAACTGCATCGCATAAGCCATTCCATAAATAAACGTGCCCAGCAAGAGCACCAATGGCGTGGGAATCCATCGCACCAGCAGGCACAAGGCAATCGCATTCGCACACATAATCATTTGGGTCAACTGCAGAAAGCGAAAATGGTTGAAAGAATCCACCAGCAAGGCAAAGGGTAACGATATCAGCACCACCGAAAAAGTCGCACAGAACTGCGTCATCGCAATCAGGAACGGAGAGTGTGTGATCTCCGCCATAGTCAAGCCAACCGTTGTCGCCTGAATCCACAAAGCAAAGCCAGAAATCAAATTAGACAGCCAGAAATAGCGATAATCTTTGAAGTGGATCAGCAGTTTGAAGTTTTCAATACTCATGGGGTTGGGTCATTTGTTAGTGAGAATTTGACTCAATTTCAAATTCATCAATCCAAAACCTGCCCGTGTACTCTTCTTCATCAGCAGATTGAAAATCGGTGCGAGCAAGCCTGAAAAAACTTCACCATGAATCAAACGGGTCGTCTTGGCATCCACTTCTTCCAATTGAAAATAATGCTCGCCTTGAAAAAGCCATTTGGGGCCCAGTGTGCCGATCCAGCGGAAGGTTTTGTTTTCAGAAAATTGCGTCAATATGGGCGTGAAAGTCATTTTTTTGCCGCCGGGCGGGAGGATGTCTACGGATAAAGTTTGGCCCACTGCTTTTTGTCCTTCGATGCGGATGATGAAAGGATTCCATTGCGGATAGCTCTCAAAGCGCGTGAGTTGGGCCCATGCCGCTTTGATGGGTGCGTTGAGGAGAATCTCGGTTTTTATTTCTGACATTTTTGGCTTCCTGATTGTTTAGATTATCATCTTAACCTAAATTTTTTATTTGTGCAAATATTGATAATATGGGTAATTTAACATCTAATATTTTGAGGTGCTAAACACTTCTTGGGCCACATCAAGCGCATTAATCGCGCTGGGGAAGCCAATATAAAGCACCAAATGTTTGATCAGGGCCAGGATCTCAGCTTGTGTCAAACCGGCACGCAGAGCTGCTTCGATATGAATTTTGAGCTGCGGTCTCGCATCTTTTTGCGTAATCAGGCTGGTCAGTACAATAATTTCTTGGGTTTTAAGATTGAGTGTATGGTCACCATAAATATCTGCAACTGAGCCTTGAAGAAAGCTTAAAAATTCTGGAGAAATCGCTTTGAATTTTTCAGTGAGTGCTTGAGTCGAAGCATCACCGAAAACATGCTGCATAATAGCAACGCCTTTTTCTTCTCGGGTTTTGTGGAGAATGTTTGAGAGAGAAACAATTTGTTTGCCCTCTGCATCAAAGTTATCTGGAGCAAGCCAGCGTTCAAATTGGGTTTGCAGCGCGGGCCATTCACTATCAATAATCGAATACCAGGCCGTGTCGCGATTATGTCCTTTGTAGACATTCGCCTGACGGAAAATTCCTTCAAACTGAAAACCGAAGCGCAATGCGGCCTTGCGAGAGGCTTCATTCAGGGAGTGGCATTTCCATTCACAGCGGCGATAGTGGAGCTCAAAGGCAGTGCGAATCATGAGGTAAATCGCTTCTGTCGCAGCGGGCTTTTTTTGCAGGCGTTTGGAGAAGTGCACATAGCCAATTTCAATGGATCCATGGTCGGGTTGGATGCGCAGATAACTGGCCATGCCCAGAGGCTGATGGGTTTTGGTATCAAAAATGGTGTAAAACAGATTGTCAGGCGATGTAATACGCGGTTCGATGGATTGGCGGAACTCTTCAAAAGTAGTGCAGGTTTCGGGAAGATAAGACCAAGTGTCACCAGGGTTGTCGTATTGTAGTGCTTCAAAGAGCGCCGCACCATGTGCATCGAGGTCTAACAGTTCCAGGGTGCAATAGTGGCCAGTGATTTTTTTTGCCGAAGGGCGTGCACAGGGTTTCCAGTTGAGGACTGGATTGCCGATGTTTTGATTGAATTGATTGATGGTCATGTTTTTTCCTATTATTAAACTAATAAATCTTCATAAAACGCGCCAAAAGGCAGCATGGGGTGACGAATCTGAATCTCTAAAATCCATAAATTGGCAGAGGGGGTATGTTCCAATTTGGCCAGGTGGTCTGCCTTGTGAATCGCATGCGGAAAATCACCGACACGATGACCAGGTGCGCCAAGATTAAGCTTCCAGCCCAGAGCCTCTGCCTGTTGCTCAGCATAGGCATAGAGTGCTTTTCCGCTGGGTTGTGCGGAAAGCCAATGTTGTTTGACAGACTCGAATAATGTTGTGCAGGCCTCAGCGCAGGCGATCATTTCTGGATGATGGCCGACTGTAAATGTGGCACCGCTATCGCCTTCATGCCCTTCAAAAACGGGGCCGATGTCGACGAAGAAGATATCATTTTCTTGCAATTGGGTGTTGGGCTCGGAAGGTTCTCTGAATGTTTTCGCCGTGTTGTTGCCGAAGCGTATCAAGGTCGGATGCCATTCGCGCTCCATGCCTAATTGAGTCAGCGTATTTTTGGTAAGCGTACGTGCATCCTCTTCCATCATGCCTGGCTTGATCAGGCTTGCGATTTTTTGCACGGCGGCATTGGCTTGACTCTGGGCGCGAATGAGTTTGTCGCGGGAGAAATGTGTGCCAACGGCTTCGTGTGGGGATTTAATGGTCATGGTAGGCTCCAGATTAATGGTGGCTTGTGTAAATATATTGTACAGTATAATTGATTCTGTTAAAATGTCAAAATCAAGACAGTGGAATCAATTATGCCCTATGCACAAGTCAACGGAATCAAGATATTTTACGAGATTTATGGCCCTGAGCTGGAAATTGGAGAGGATTATTCCAAGCAGCGGCCTACTTTAATCGCGCTGCATGGTGGTCCTGGAATTGATCATACTTGGTAACGATTCACCAAATTAGATTGAGTCGTAAACAAAGTCAGGCATTTTCCCTTGAAACAAGAGGGTTAGGGCCTGGGTCATATTGACGCCATGTTTACGACAGGAGGAGAGATACCCTCTGATTCGACAGAAGATTAAAGCGCCATCA
>CAMARA010000002.1 GCA_945860585.1 Francisella tularensis subsp. holarctica
GCGCTTCTTCGCCTGGAAACGCCTCAGGGTAAGAGGGGGTTGGACTGGATCCCCGCGTGCGCGAGGATGACACAAAATGAGGCGAGGATGATACAAAGTACGGAGGGGATGACACGGGGGGAACAGAGAGACCTACACGCTCAGTTTGCGCATTTCAACCAAGATGCCGCCTGCCTGCCGCCTGAATTTGAACTAAGCGGGCGGGCGATCAAAGCGGTGATGCGCGGGCCGGCGGTGGTGTGGTTTGATTTTGCGGAACTGTGTGAGCAGCCGCGCGTGGCGCAAGACTATCTCACGTTGGCGCAAGATTATCCCGTCATCTTGATTGGGTGTATTCCTATTTTAAAAGAGGCAGATGAAGAAGCGGCGCGGCGTTTCATTGCGCTGGTGGATACTTTTTATGATCAAAAAATTAGGCTGATCATTGAGGCAGCGGCGCCTTTGCAGGATCTCTATCAGGGTGAGCGTTTGCAGTTTGAGTTTGAGCGGACGAAGAGTCGGCTTTTTGAAATGGCGAAGGGGCAGGAGGAATAAGATGATTTTGTTTCGCAATAGTATGATTTTTTTGCAATTTACGGTGTTGTTTGTTTTGTTCAATCCTTTTTTAGTCCTGCCCATGAATCTGCCCATCGATACCTATGCCGTGCAGCGCGTGCTGGAGTGGATCCTGATTGCTTTGGCGTTTCTGCATTTAGCGGTAGATCAGGCGGTGCGTCAAAGGGGGTTTGCGTTTTTACAGAGCCTGTGTGGGTATAAAAAAGCCCTGCTGGGTTTGATCTTGATTTTAGGCTTGATTTCGAGTCTCCATGCGGCTTATCCGCTGTATGCATTGTTAGAGCTGACTACGTTTTATGGTTTGTTTTTGACGGTGCTGCTGTTTGTCGGATTGTTTAGCCTGGATCATGAGGTGTATCTGCAGTATTTCTATGCCTTTATCTTAGTAACTTTTGGCGTGAGTTGTGCGTCTGCCTTGTTGATGCTGTTGTATGATGTGAGCTCTCCGGCTTTTCAGCATATGGGGGGAGATCCCTATACCATGTTAGCCAGCCCGGGCTATATGAATCGCCGTTTCTATGATGATGTGGCGTGTATGGTTTTACCGATTCTTACTTTTTTGGCTTATCGACATCAGGATCATAAAATTCGCTTGAATTGGATTGTTTTTTTTATGCTGGCCTATTTGTACACGCGGGGGATTGTGAGCCACTCGCGGATTTATGTTTTTGAACCCCTGGCAATTTTGATGTGTTTTCCGTTCTTGTATCGACGCAAAGCGCTGCCGTTTCTAGTGGTGCAATGTGGGGCCATTGTCTTAGGGGTCTTGCTGTATCTCTTGTTGTATATGCATCATGGCGTGACGCCGGCGAGTTTTCCGGATCGCACTTTTTTGAATAATCGGGTCTTGCTGTGGCAGATCGCGGGAGGCTTGATTGCGCATCATCCTCTGCTGGGCGTGGGGCCGCTGCATTTTAATTTCTATGCCCGCCCGTTGGAAAATTATGCTGCGCATCCGCATAGTGCCCTGATGGTGATCGCCGCAGAGTGGGGCCTGCCGGTGGCCTTAGCTTGGATTATGTTGATTGGGGCCGGCATCATCGCCTGTATTGATCGTCGGGCTACGATGCCGCTACCGCTGCTGGGGAGTTTAATTGGTGTCTTCTTGATGATGCAGGTGGATGGCCTGATCTTGATGCCTGCAGGTCAATCCATGTTGTGTCTGATTGCAGCCTGGGCCTGTGCGGCCTCCACGCAACCTGCGCTGCCGATTGTGGAGCAGGCCCTCGCCCGGACCTTAACGCCGTTTTTGTTGATCAGTGGCTTAATCGCCTTGATCTTGATGCTGGCGATCGGCGTGCCGCTACTGCTGCACTTGGATACAATTGAGCTCAATTTTATGGGTCAGTGCCAGGGAAATTGTATGCTCTCGCCGGATTATTGGAGTGAGGGGTTTATTCAATTTTATTGAAACTCTTGGCAAGCCGATTCAGATAGTCAGCATCCCTCAACCCACGCCGTAAACTGCTCACCGCGATCGATGTAATCACGAAACATATCAAAACTGGCACAGGCGGGGGAAAATAAAACGGCGTCTCCGGGATGGGTTTGCTGTTTTGCTTGGGCTAGCATTTCCGGAAAAGGGGTGTTGACGGCAATACAGGGTAGATCTTGGAGATCTGCTAAAATTTTGGCGCGATCCTGGCCATAGACGAGGACGCTGCGGGCATGGGCGTTGATGGCTTCGCGGAGGGGCTTGAAGTCTTGATCTTTGCCTACGCCGCCGAGGAGTAAAATAATTTTGCCTGGAATGTGGGCGGCGATGCCTTGCATGGCAGCCAGCGTTGCGCCGACGTTCGTGCCTTTGGAGTCGTTATACCAGGATGCTTGATCGATCGTTTTGACTAGGACGCAGCGATGTGGCAGGCCTTTAAATGTCTGTAATACTTGCAGCTGCGGGGTGAGGGGTAGATTTAAGGGGGCCAGGATGGCGAGGGCGCTTAAGGCGTTTTCTAGATTGTGATCGCCGGATAGGCCTGGAGAGAGTGCCGTTTTGGGGAGGACTTTGGTGGTGCCCAGCGCTAAGTGATCCTCCAGTATTCCCCAGGCATGGGCTTGAGTGGGTGTGGAGAGGCCGAAACTAGAGGCGACTTTCAGCTTAGGTAAGTTCTGCATGGCGCGATTGATGATGGGATGCGGACAGTGGAGATAAATCCGCTCTTTAGCGCGTTGATAGGCTTGCATGGTGTGATGCCGGTCTAAATGATCAGGGGAAATATTCAGGATCACGCCGACGGTGGCTTGAAATGTTTGTACCAGATTGAGCTGAAAACTGGAGAGTTCTAAAACATAATAATCAGGCTGCGGGTGATCGAGCAATTCCAGAGCGGGGATGCCGATATTGCCGCCCATGAGCGCGGTTTTGCCGCAGGCTTGAAGCATGGCGGTGACGAGGGTGGTCACGGTGCTTTTGGCATTGGTGCCGGTGATGGCAATAATCGGGGCGCGGGCTTGACGATAGAAAAGTTCAATATCCCCAATGATCGGCAGCTGACGTGTGCGAGCTTGCTGCAGGACAGGATGGTCCAGATTGACGCCGGGGCTGACAATGACTTCTTCGATCTCGGGCCAGAGCGTCTCGGGGAAATATTCAAGATAGCAAGGGCCATATTGGCGCAGGCTGTCGAGATTCGTCAGGGTGCTGCGCGTATCAAAGCCAATGGCGGGCTGCTGATGCTGGTGTAAAAAGGTGAGAATGCTGAGGCCGGTCTGCCCCAGGCCGATGACTAATTTTTTTTTCATGCGAGCACATCCTGGCAGTGGGCGCAAAAATAGCTGGAGCGCTGGCCGATAATAATTTTGGTGATGGGGCCTGTGCATTGCAGACAGGGCTGATCTTTGCGGCCGTAAACTTGCAAGGTTTGTTTAAAATAGCCCGCCTTCCCGTCGATGCTTAAAAAATCTTTGAGGGTGGTGCCGCCCTGGGTGATAGCCTCGGCGAGAATGCGTTTGACGGCGGTGACGAGACGGGTGACTTCTTCCAGGCGCAGTGTGTGGGCGGGTTTTTGCGGGTGAATGCCGGCCTCAAATAAAGCTTCATTGGCATAGATATTGCCGACGCCGACGACAAAGGCCTGATCCATCAGGGCGAGCTTAATCGGCCGTTGAGTATGGCGGAGTTTTTGCGCAAAGTGTGCGGGGTTAAAATCGGCGGTGAGAGGTTCCACGCCCAGGCGCGTTAAGAGGGGGTGAGTGGCGGCATCTTCCAGCCAGAGCATGGCGCCAAAGCGGCGCGTATCTTTAAAACGGATGAGCTTGCCATGATTGAGGATCAAATCAACATGATCATGTTTTTGCGTGAGCGTGCCCTGGGGCAGGATACGCAACACGCCGGTCATGCCTAAATGAATCAGGAGCGTTCCATGGGCGAAATCCAGGAGTAAATATTTGGCCCGCCGCCGCAGGCCTAAAATTGCCTGTCCCAACATCTGTCGCTTGAGTTGTGCTGTATCAATCAGATAGCGCAGTTGCGGCTGGCGCACGATAATATCTTCAATCATCGCGCCCTGCAGATGGGGGCTAAGGCCGATGCGGACGGTCTCTACTTCGGGTAATTCTGGCATAAGGCCGGGCCTGCTTTGTCACAATGATGGAGGCATGCATTGTCCCAAAATCTTAGAAACATTGCAAATCACAGCCGTGGCTAATTGGGGTAGGGCAATCGCGCTATGCATTTTCCCTCCTCCCTTTGCGGAGGAGGGCTAGGGTGGAGGGGTTAAATACAACAATATTTTTTCTAAAACAGCTTGAGTACACTGGAATATTTCATTATCCCAGAACCGCAACACTTCAAACCCTTGTGCTTTTAAATAAGCATCTCTCTTTTCATCATACTCCTTTTGAATCGCGTGCTGTCCGCTCTGTTTTGGTCATATTGCTGCGCAATTGCCTGACATAGTCTTTATGTTTTTGAGACTGATAGGTCACTTTATTTTGATTTAAATATGAAAAGATCTAATAATATTCTACTTACATGCAAGATGCAACTTACTTGCTTTTCAATGCCCTGCTGAGCCCCTCCACCCTACCCTCCTCCGCAAAGGGAGGAGGGAAAATACATAGCGCGATCGCCCTGCTAATTGGGGGTGGAATATTGAATCGCCTGCTGCACCCAAGTCTGCGCGAGCGTATTAAACTCAGTCGCATTGCTGGCGCTGCGGAATTGATCACCGCTGATTGTGGTGAGGACTTCTTTCAACAAGCGGCCATTCACGCTATCAGTAAATTTCATTTCAATCACCATGCTCGGCGTTTTGCTATTGAGTCCGGTCGCAACAGAAGCCAGTTTAATCGCAGCCGAGATCGGCATCAAATTACGCGGCTTCATGCCTTCCTGCTCCACATCTGCACCCGTAATCGCAACATTCAGCTGCGCCACGCCTGGTCCGGGAATCGTCGTAATCGCGATCTGTTTACTCACCACCTGGCGAATCCCATTTTGCAAACTTACCTGCGCATCGGTAATATCCTGAGCGCTAATCCCATTTTTGGTCGCCGTTTGATATAGCACCACAGGCGCCACAATCACCGCATGATAATCCCCGCGCTTCACATTCGGTGCGACATAGCTATAGATCTGCATCCCCTCCGGCGCAGGCGTCACCGGTTTGAGCTGCTCATAATCCGGCAGAAATCCAGAAGGATCCTGAGTCGGTGATTTGGGCGCCGAAGAGCAGCCCGCTAAAGCCATAGCAGAGATGAGACCCGCAACGAGAAGCGTTTTTTTCATGAGGTTTTCCTTGATAGTGAAATGCTAAGATCAAGCTTAGCATAGTGCTGTGCTGCCATGCAAGCGCTCTTTGCGTATTCTCCATCTTATTTTGTCATAAATATATCGGGTAAAAAAATATAAATAATCGGAGTTAATAGTGTTGACAAATTATTTTATTGTGATATTATTGTGTCTGTTGGATTTATTTTTATTTGCGGGAGGGTGCGATGGCTGGTGATGAAGAAGTTGAGTATCTTCTGCAGAAAAAAAGATTGGCGCTAGTTTTAGGTTTTGCTGCGCTCGGTGGGGTGGCGGCGAGTCTGCTATTGAAGTTCTATGCCGGATTGGCTGTGGTGACTGCAGCAGTTCCGCCTGCTGCTATTTTTACCTTAGCTGTTGCTGCGGCTGTGACTACGGGTGTGCTTGTATTTGCTGCGATTAAGGGGCTAAGAGCTTATCGAGCCTATCACCAGCGTTGCTCTGAAGCATTGTTTCAGCAAAAATTCGATCAAGATAAAGCTTTAGAAGAAGGGGGCGAGGGTGTTGTCATGGAGCCTGAGATACGTTCTAAAAACTGGTTGCGGAGGGTTGCAGACGGATTGTATGGACCGGAAATTTCTATAGCGCAATCCATCAACGAGAGTGGGAGGACGGTTGTGCAAGAAGCAAAATTCTCGGAAGGCATCTCGGCTTTTTGCTTTCTGAAGAAATTCTTCTCTCGCTCACCGTCATCATCAAAGACTCCCGGCTATTAAAGTGATTGTCTGTCAACGCATTGTCAGAAAGTGCTGAATGCGGTTATAGTATGCAGATCGTTATTCAAAAGAGAGTGCATTCATGGCTGGACAATTAATTGTAGGGATTTCGGGTTTAGAGCTGACGGCGGAAGAACGTGAGGTGTTGATGCATCCGCGGATTGCGGGGGTGATTTTATTTGGGCGGAATTTTCAGGATAAGGTGCAGCTAAAAGCACTGAATAATGAGATTCATGCGCTGCGGCCTTTTGAGCATCGGCTGATGACTTATGTGGATCAGGAAGGCGGGCGGGTGCAACGGTTTCGCGAGGGGTTTACGGCTTTGCCGGCGGCGCGAGATTTGAAGACGGATGATGCGGCGCATGAGGCGGGGGAGATCATGGTGCGGGAATTGCGCGCGGTGGATGTGGACCAAAGCTTTGCGCCGGTGGTGGACTTGGATCGGGGCTGCCCGGTGATTGAATCGCGGTCTTTTTCAGCGGATCCGGAGGTGGTGATTGAACGTGCACGTTCCTTTATGATTGGGATGGGTACTGGAAAAATGGGGCCGATTTTGAAACATTTTCCGGGGCATGGTTCGGCATTAAGTGATACGCATCTTACAGTGACGGAGGATCCACGGACCTTGGTGGAAATGCTGGAGGCGGATCTGATCCCCTTTGCTCATTTTATTGTGTCAGGTGTGTTTGGGATGATGGTCTCGCATGTGATTTATCCGCGGGTGGATCGCTTTCCGGCATCAATTTCGACACGTTGGATTAAAGAAATTCTGCGGGAGCATATGGGGTTTAGGGGCAAGCTCTTTAGTGATGATTTAGGCATGGAGGCGATTCGTGCCTGGGGTACACCGTTGGAACTTGTCGAGCAGGTGTTTGCAGTCGGCATTAATTATGCTTTGCTCTGTAATGACTGGTCGCAGGTGCTGGAAGTCCTGGATGGCCTGGAATGAGCGTTACACCGGATGAGTTGCACAATCTGAAACATGCGGGAATCAATGCACTGATTTTGATTGCCGTGGTGTTGTTGCTGAACGCAGGCCTGCATCTGGTGCTGCGTTATGCGCAGCGGAAGAAGAAAAAAACGCAGTCATTCTCCTGGTTCAAAGTTTTTGTAGAAGCAATCGATAGACCTTTGCAGATGTATATCTGGGTGGTGGTATTAGCCTACGCCTTTTACTGGCTGTTTTGCCTCTTCTTCGATCATGACTTTTTGCTGTTTGTGCGCGGAGAATTGATTGCGACACTGGGCGTGATTATCTGGGCATTGGCGCGTCTCGTGATGAATGTTGAAAATTTTTATATCGATAAAGTGCCCAAAGGCCGAGGGGCTTCGTTTGATATCAGTGGGATTAAAGCGGTTTCACGTTTGGTGCAGGTTGGGGTGATTTTATTGGGGGCCTTGCTGGTCTTGGCGATTGTGGATGTGCCGGTCTCGGGCCTTGTGACCTTTGGCGGTGTGAGCGGGATTGCTGTCGCGTATGCTGGTAAAGGCATCCTCACCAATTTTTTTGGCGGGGTCATGATTTATATGAATCGGCAATTCTCCATCGGCGATTTGAT
The DNA here is from genome assembly GCA_945860585.1 of Francisella tularensis subsp. holarctica. GTDB lineage: Bacteria > Pseudomonadota > Gammaproteobacteria > Francisellales > CACEW01 > JAJZUD01. Next base: position 7,581 of record CAMARA010000002.1, read on the forward strand.
CGCCTCGCCGGATCGCAGTATCGAAGGCTATGTCGAGCGCATTGACTGGCGTTACACGACGATTCGCATGCCGAATAAGCAGGTGTTGTATATCCCGAATGGCATTTTTATTGATATTATTGTGATTAACCGCAGCCGCATGTCCAATCGCAAAATTGAGCAAACCCTGAATCTGCGTTATGAGGATGTGCTCAAAGTGCCGATGATCTTCAAAGCGTTGCAGGAGTTTTTGGAGCAGTATGATGAGATCGATCAAGAAGCTGGGATTTCGGTACATCTGACTGATTTCACCAATTCGTCGATCAGCTTTACGATTGCAGTCTATACGCGCACGATTAATTCCGATCACGCCAATATCGTGCAGGATGTGATTTTGCTCAAAGCCTTTGAGCTGATTGAAAAATATGAGGCCGCCAGCCCCATTTTGCCTATAGTGCCTGTGGCGCCTGTTTTAAATAAATAAAATATGCTGTATGATTCGGTCATATTAAATTTAATGTGAGTTCGTATGCCTCAGAAGTTTTCAAATGCTCAAACGCCTTCAGCGCCTCCATCTGTTTCTTGCGGGCTTTGCCTGGGTGCAGTGGGAATCTTTGTAGGGCGGAGCCTGCTGGCGGGCGTCTTATGTGGGATGGCTGGATTTTTGGTGGGTGCGGTGGGTGCTGCAGAATTAAGTTCTGTAGGTGCTGAGCATCCTGCGGTGGTCTGTAGCGTTGGGGCGGGCTTGGTCGGATTGGCTTTACCGGCGGCGGATGCCGCAGTGAAATTTATTTTTGAAGGGATTCACTATAGTCGCATCACGCACTATGCTGCATTGATCCTTGCCGTGGGTGGCATCATGGTAGCGGGCGCAATTGTAGGGGGCATGGTGCTCGGATCCGAGCAGCGCCAGCAGCGGCATATTTCTTCGGCTGGATTGGGGTTGCTGGTGCTAGGTGGGTTTGCAGTGCTGGCCGCGTTGACGCGCCTTGCTTGGCCGGTGTTAGGGGTGGGGCCTAGGATGGAAGTGGGGCCTAGGATGGAAGTGGCACTTATATTTGGCGGCCAGCGAAATTTAGCTGCCTCCACGCCTCATAGATTACAATCGCAACGCAATTCGCCAGATTTAGAGAGCGGGCAGACGTCGCCGGTAGCATGGGCACCCGAATCAGGTTCTCGGATGGGAATTTTTCTAAAAGATCAGAGCTCAAGCCCCTAGTTTCCGGGCCAAACAAAAAGGCATCTCCGGGTTGATACTGTGGATCCGTATACAGCTGGGTATGTTCACCGGTCTCGCAGACAAATAGGCGCTTGGGCTGGACGCTATCCTGGAAGTCTTGCAGGCTCTCATGCAACTGCACCTTCGCCCAATCATGATAATCCAGGCCCGCACGCTTGAGTTTGCTATCCGTTGGCGAAAATCCCAGCGGTTTGATTAGATGCAGCATCGCCCCCGTATTGGCACAGAGGCGAATGATATTGCCGGTATTGGGTGGGATTTCGGGTTCAAACAGAACGATATGGAACATGGTGTTGCGTCGCCTCTACAAAAAGTTCATCATCGATCATTTCCACCAGTTTGGCAATAGATAAATCTTGAAAAGCGGGTTTGAGGCGAAAGCCATATTTTTCCGGCCGGGTGATTTTATTCATCCCCTCACGCATCAAGACATGCGCCCAGGTGTGGGGATTCCAATTGAGGCGGATACGGAGTTTTAAATGCAGGCATTTTTGCTGCAAGAGTACGGTATCAAACAAATCAATTTTCTGTTCCATCACGCGGGTGGTTAAGGCATTTAATTGCTGCAGGATCACGATTTTTTGGGAAGGCTCAAAGGTATTCCAGTCAATCACATCCTGGAAATGGCGAAAACAACCCCGGCAGATCTCGTCTCCATAAATCGTGGAGCAGATGCCAATGCACGGGGTGTCGGTCATTATCCGTTAGATGCTTGAGGGGCAGGAGCCGATGCCATTCCACCAATATTTCTAAAAGTGGTTACGGAGTTTGGTGCTTGCGGGGCCAGGGTTGCCAAAGTCTGTTGTTCAAATCCATGTGCAGACACCGGGCTGCCAAGATATTGTTGTGCAAGATCAGTCGATCCTGGGCGGTTTTTCAAAGCATAGGCTAGAGCGTGAGTAGCCTGTTCAAGAAGCGCATCAACGTTTGCAAGTGTCATCACTGTATTATTCGCCATTTCATTTACCCCATAATCTCGTCAATATCTTGCTGAACGTCTTGAGCGATATCCTGCAGGATGTCTTTGTACTTGTTCAGGATTTTAACCTGATCTTCGTATGTGACATTCCCTTCAGTCAACTGCTCCCGAATCGCAACCAGAATGTTCTTCCGATAGAGTTTGAGTTTAATCTCGCGCTCTAAGAGTTCGGACTCCTTCTGTTGCAGCTTTAATTCCTTGCCTTTTAAAGCTTGGGCATAAAGCTTAAGTCGTTCAACTTTGTCCGAAAGTTGATTTTGCGCTTCAGTATGGATACTCATCTACTTATCCTTTTGCTGTGGCACTCTTTCAACCTTCATGCTGATAGTGTGCCATAAATAAATTAAATTGTCAAGCGATATTTCAAATTAATAATTAAAGCGTTAAGCAGTATGGCGGCGCATAATTTGACCCTGTTGACGCTGCCAGTCTTTATCTTTCTCGCTTGCCCGTTTGTCATATTCCTTCTTGCCTTTTGCCACGGCTACTAACACTTTAACATGATTGTCTTTCCAATACAATTTGACTGGAATCAGAGTATAGCCGCTGCGTTCTCTTAAGCCTATTAAACGATGAATTTCGCGTTTATGCAAGAGTAGTTTGCGCGTGCGGTTAGGTTCCGGCACAATGTGCGTGGAGGCCGATAGCAAAGGCGTAATCAGCGCATTCAGCAAAAAAGCCTGCGCATTGCGGGTGACAATATAGCTATCCACCAGTTGCACGCGGCCCTCGCGAATGCTTTTTACTTCCCAGCCCTGCAGGGAAAGTCCAGCCTCGAGTTGCTCCTCGAAAAAATAATCATGACGCGCGCGGCGATTTTCCGCGATGATCTTGTCCATTTTGTTATACGCTTTTTTTTGTTAGAATCGCTTTCATTTTATCATAAACCATCCAGAAGGGGAATGCCTGTGGAAGTCGTCAATAAAAAAATGTGGGTCCCCTATGCGCGGGAGGACGTCTATCGCCTGATTGCGGACATTGATGCCTATGCCACATTTCTGCCCTGGTGTGTGGCCTCGAAAGTCCTGCAGCGCTGGGAAGGCGGGGTGGAGGCCAGTCTCACTTTAAAAAAAGGAGGCCTCTCCAAAACCTTCGTCACCCGCAATCTTGAAGCCCTCAATGAAAAAATCGAGATGCATTTGGTCTCCGGCCCCTTCAAGCATTTATACGGCGTCTGGCGCTTTCAAACCTTAAGCGAAGGCGTAGAAGTCAGTCTGGACTTGGAGTTTAGTTTTGAAAATAAGCTCATGGCCATGATGATCGGCCCGCTGTTTCAACCCGTCGCCAATAGCTTGTTAGAAGCCTTCATGGCCCGCGCTGCGGAAGTATGTAGGAGTCAGAAGTAGGCAGCCATTCCCCCTCTCTCCCTCCTTCCTAGCGGAGGAGGGTTGGGGTGGAGGGGCCATCTTGCATCACCCGGCAACAAAATGCTATAATCCTACTATATGAAATTAGGAAAAGAGGATATTATGCTTGTAGATAGAATTAGTGATACGATCAAGCAAGTCGGTGCAAACGGACAGGTTTCTCTTGGCAGAGAATACGCAGGAGTGCAAATTCAAATCTCTAAAATGAGTGATGGAACTCTGCTCATTAAGCCAGGTCAGTTTATTCCTGACAATGAGCGCTGGCTTCATGCGGGAGAGAATCTTAAAAAACTAAATGCGGCGATTCACTGGGCAGGCAGTCATCCTCGGCGTGATAATTTTGATGAAATTGCCGAGACTATAGAAAAAAATGATAAGTAAATCGTCTCCGCTCTTAATTGACATGAATTATCCAGATTTTCAAGCGCAATTATTTGCCCTGGAAAAACTAGAGCAGCGTGCCTTTCTGAATACACTTCGCAAAATTCAACAGCTCTCCTGGAATATGCTGTATCTCGATAAAGGGGTGCGTTGGGAGCTGATTACCTCTAAAAAAACGACCAAAGGAAACCCACTCTATTCTTTTCGATTTTCTCAAAAGTATCGCTGCATTGCTTATCGGGACGGGCAGCACCTTGTTTTGCTCCAGCTTTTTCCAGATCATGATGCTGCATACAATTGAGTTTCTTGTGGGGGAAGGATGTCAGAAAAAATAAAGATCGAAATCATCTATGCATTGCCTACGCAGCAAGATCGCCTCACTTTGGAGTTGCCAGCGGGCAGCACCGCAGCACAAGCCCTGCAGCAATCAGGCTTTATTGCTAAACATCACTTGGATATCCAGCATCTGCAATGCGGCGTTTTCAGTCGCCTGATCCCCTGGGAGGAGCCCCTACAAGATCAAGATCGTCTCGAACTCTATCGCCCCTTGAGCAGCGATCCCCGTCAAAAACGCCTGAGCAAAGTCAAGCGTAAGCTGCCGCGCCGCTGTGTGTGAGGCTTTTCTTGTAATCAAAATTTAAAAAAATAGGTTGATTTTATTTTAAATATAAATTATGGAGAGGATTATGCTTGGTGAAGATGCGGGTAGCAGTGGTGCAACAGTTTCTGATTATGATCATGGGAAGCTTATGCATTGTATGGAGGGGAGGCGTTCAAATGTTAAGAAGGTTTCTGGTTTGTTGCCTAAGACATTAAATCCGAAGGTTATTTCGCAGCTTCAGTTAGATGAATTGCTTGTAAGAGTGTTAAAGCTTCAAAATGTTACTTTATTGAAAAATGTACTTTCTAGGGGTAAATGTGATGAAAAAACTCAACTATCTACCTGGGTTGGTAATAATATAGAGAGAGTGGGTCTTGTTTTTAGGACCATATCAGTCGAGCTTATTGGTTGGTTGCCAGATGATGCATTGGCACTATACTTGCTAAGTTCCCCTATTCCCATCAAGCCTTTGTTTCCAGCAGAACGCGTGGATCGTATTAGGGGCAAGATGGTTAAGCAGGGCTGGATACGGACTGATGATTGTGAGCATTTGAAAAAGGTCTCGCTGACTTTAAGTGTGAGGGCTGGTCGCGGTGTTCAGCTTTTGATTAGAATGAAAGGGGGGTGTAATGCGTTGCTGGCATGTCCTACATTCGGTCCCAAAGATTTGGCTGAAGCAGAGGGAGCATTGAAAGAGTGGATTCGTGGCAAACAGAAAGACAAGCTGAGGGTTATTAGAGATGAGATTGAGCCTTATGTTTTGGCGTTTTTAAATGCTCGTGGTTATGATTGCAAGCCTGCTAAGAATCTATTACTAAAAGCTGAGATCTTGGAGCATTTAAAGTCTGCCGTAACTCGTTTGGCGGCAGTTCCAGATCACGAAGCGCTAACAGCCGTCACTGAAGAAAAGCCTATGCAGGCACCTGCTGCAGGTGGTGGAAGTGGTGCAGGTGCAGGAGGTGGCGCGGTGGTTCCATTTGTTCCGAGATCCTCTAAAAAAAGGCCTCGGCGGCCAGCATCAGCATCAGTGCCAGTGCCAGTGCCAGTGCCAGAGGCGGCTGTAGCTCCGCAGTCTCCAAAAGACGATGATCATAAAAGGGTGAAGCTCACTGCTACAGGCGTAGGTGCAAGTAACGCAGGTGCTGGTTCGGCGAGTAGAGATTCAGTGCCTCAAGCAAGCTCATCTTCAGCGCTATATGGCCGTATGCCATTTCATGATTTATTTGGGGAAGAAGACGCTGTGGCAGCCAGGGTGTTGGCGGGATTGCGCACAGCCTAGACGGTGGTGTTAAATATTGAACTATGCCAAGCATATCTAGATGTCCAAGATCTATAATGCTGATTTTCTGTTTAAATCAGATTTGCTGATGCGAGTTCCGCAGCGCAGCGAGGACTTGTTTGAGCAGGCAGTAAAGCTGATTTAAACAGAGAATCGGTATAAGATCTACAATGCGTTATAATGCCTTGCCAGGACCATTTACTGATGGGCTGATAGATTTGATAAAAAATAATGCCAAATACCCTAAAAAATTATATTAATTCCTGCTCAGGCATACTCGGCTTTGCCTGCGAAGCTCGCATTAATTAATATAATTTTTTAGGGCATTTGGTATAATAAAGCGCGTAATCAGGAGAGGGCGGCGCTGATTGCAGTGGCTTGGCGAAGATGGAGAGCCGGCTGATTCTGCGTCATCAGCACCTGCAACAGTCTAAACCCTCGCCGCCTCAACCAGGCGAATAAACAGCGGATGCCCGGTTTGGGGGTTGGAGGTAAACTCTGGATGAAACTGACAGGCGACAAACCAGGGGTGCTGGGGGAGTTCCAGCATCTCTACTAATTGACCATCGGCAGAGCGGCCGCTGATGTGGAGGCCTTTTTCTTCGAGCATGGGCACGTAGAATTGATTGACTTCATAGCGGTGGCGATGGCGCTCGTGGATGATTTTTTGTTGATAGGCACTGAAGGCTTTTGAGGCTTCATCCAAAATGCAGTCCTGGCCGCCTAGACGCATGGTGCCGCCTAAGTCCGAGTGGGCGGTGCGTTTTTCGATGTGACCGGAGGCATCTTTCCATTCGTGAATCATGGCGACGACGGGGTCCGCGCAATCACTGACAAATTCTGTGCTATTGGCTTGGGAAAGTCCAGCCACATGGCGGGCGAATTCGATCAAGGCGACTTGCATGCCGAGGCAGATGCCGAAATAGGGGATCTGGTTTTCGCGGGCATAGCGTGCGGTGGCGATCATGCCCTCGATGCCGCGATTGCCAAAACCGCCCGGCACGAGAATGCCATCAATGCCTTGCAAAATACCCGGACCTTGTTCTTCAATCAAAGTGGAATCAATATAGCGTATATTCACTTTGGTGAGGGTGTGAATGCCCGCATGGAGCAGGGCCTCGGTGACGGATTTGTACGCATCGGTGAGATCCATATACTTGCCGACCATGGCAATGGTGACTTCATGTTTGGGGTGCTGCAGTTTGTGGATGACGGTATTCCAACTGCTGAGATCAGCCACAGGGGCTTCGATCTGAAAGCGTTGCAGGACGATCTCATCCAAGCCTTGTTCTTGAAATAAGCCAGGGACTTTATAAATCGTATCCACATCCACGGCGGAAAAAACCGCATGCGGCGCCACATTCGTAAACAGCGCGATTTTATGCCGCTCTGCTTGTGGGAGCATGACCTCTGAACGACAGACTAAAATGTCCGGCTGAATCCCAATCGAGCGTAATTCTTTGACAGAATGCTGAGTGGGCTTGGTTTTGATTTCGCCCGCGGCTTTGATAAACGGCACGAGGGTGACATGCAGAAACAGCGTACGCTCAAAGCCTAGTTCAAAACGCAGTTGGCGGATGGCCTCTAAAAACGGCAGGGACTCAATATCGCCGATGGTGCCGCCGACTTCAACCAGGGCAATGTCATAGCCAGCAGATCCTGTCAGCACCCGCTGTTTGATTTCATCCGTAATATGTGGAATAACTTGCACTGTTGCGCCCAGGTAATCGCCGCGACGTTCTTTTTCAATCACGCGCTGATAGACTTTGCCGGTGGTAAAATTATTCTTTTTAGACATTTTGGTATGAATAAAGCGCTCATAGTGGCCCAGATCCAAATCAGTTTCAGCGCCATCTTCGGTGACAAACACCTCGCCATGCTGAAAAGGGCTCATCGTGCCGGGATCGACGTTGATATAAGGATCAAGTTTGAGCATCGTAACAGAAAGGCCACGTGATTCCAGCAGAGAGGCCAGCGATGCCGACGTCACGCCCTTCCCCAATGAGGAGACGACTCCTCCCGTCACAAAAATAAAGCGCGTTGTAGTGCTTGTCATATTAGAATCCATTTTGGTGTACAACGCTGTACGATGATACTGGATTATGCCTTGTTCTGCAATTGGGGGAGGGTGTGTAATTCATGGTCTGTGCTGCCTGCTTGTTATCAAAAATAAAGATATATACTTATGCATAAGTTTAATTTAAAAGGTGGGATTTTATGCATGCTGAAACAAGGCTGTTGTATCAAACATTGAGCGAAACTGAGCTGACTCGAAAGCCAGAAGAAGCGATCGTGCGGGTGGAAGGTGCGCTTAATGACGCTAATTTTGGGCGGAGCCCCTTAATGGATGCTTCGCATCATGGTAATCTTGAGTATGTGACGATTATCTTGAAGTATTTTCTGGTCAATCAACAAGATTTTCTTGGGTGGTCTGCATTGCATTTCGCGGTGAAGGCAGGTCATGTGGCTGTGGTAAATGCATTGATTGCTGCTGGTGCAAATGTGAATTTACAAACTGGATCTGGATTAACTCCACTGTTTTTGGGTTGTGATCTTCCTAACGATCGCCTGACTATTACGACAGCATTACTTGATGCAGGGGCTAATGCCAATCATTGCTGTGAAGCAGTCGATGAAAGTGTTTTAATGTTTAGAATATTATGCCAAGATTTTGAAGGGGCGCAGTGCTTGATTGAGAGAGCTAAAGTTAAAGTCAATATAAATTGGATGAATTCTAGTGGGGAGACAGCGTTAACATACCTTATCCGTGGTGGGCTAACTCGCTTCGATGATCGTTGTAAATTTTTTTTAGAATTTCTGTTGTATCATGGGGCGCTGTATCAGGAACATTGCAGAATCGGTGCTGCTGATATCGCGCGGGGAGAACTTTTGCGTTGTTGTCCAGTAATGGTTGATCTGATTGATAAGCACATGGCTGTTCGGGCAGGAGCAGGAGCAGGAGCAGGAGCATCCGGGAGTTTGGAGAGTACGGTATGGCGCGGTGCAGTTTCAGCAGGAGCAATGGGAGGCGCTGTAGGGGAGCCTGGTCTAGATGGTTCGGCCCATCTCTGATATGATGAGCCTCTCTTTTTAGAAAAAGGCGCTTAATGTTTTATCCCTTGAGTTTGGCGCTGGGTTTGCGATATACGCGGGCGCAGCGGAAAAACCATTTTATTTCTTTTATCTCGCTGATTTCGCTGTTTGGCATTGCGCTCGGGGTGATGGTGCTGATTACGGTGCTGTCAGTGATGAATGGCTTTGATCGTGAGATTAAGAATCGTATTTTGGAGATGGTGCCGCAGGTGACGGTGACAGGGCCGGGCGGGCAACTGGCGGATTGGCAGGATTTGCAGAAGGCGCTGGTGGGGCAGGATCATATTGTTGCGGCGGCGCCGTTTGTGCAGGGGCAGGCCATGATTACGGGGACGTCCACCAATCCGGGGTTTGTGGAGTTGGATGGAATTGATCCGCAGCAGCAATCTAATGTCTCGCCGATTGCCAGTAAAATGACCCTGGGAAGTTTGAGCAGCCTGGCGCCGCATCAGTTTCATATTATTCTAGGCGAGTCTTTGGCTCAGAGCCTGGGTGTGACCCTGGGCGATAAAGTCACGGTGTATGTGCCGCAAAGCAATTTTTCGCCGGTGGGGATCATGCCGCGGGTCAAACAATTTACGGTGACAGGGATTTTTGTCACAGGATATCAATTTGATAGTAGCTATGCTTTGGTGAATATTCAGGATGCCGGGGCTTTATTGCAACTAGGGCAAAACATTTCTGGTCTGCAGTTAAAGCTGACGGATCTCTTTTTGGCGGAACAAGTCAGTGCGGATTTGAGTCTCGCCCTGCCGAATTTAATGAGCTATACCTGGATCAGTCAGAATGCGAATTTTTTTGCTGCACTGAATATGGAAAAACTGATGATGTTTTTGATCCTGACCCTGATCATTGCAGTGGCGGCGTTTAATATGCTGGCCTCGCTCGTCATGTTGGTGACGGACAAAAAAGCCGATATCGCCATCTTGAAAACCATGGGCGTATCCACCCGACAGATCATGGGCATTTTTATGATTCAGGGCACGGTCATCGGTTGCCTCGGGACTTTGCTGGGTGTGGTTCTGGGCGTGATTCTATCCTGGAATGTGACCAATTGGGTCAATGATATTCAAAACTTATTCCATGTGCAATTTTTAAGTGCCAGTGTGTATTACATCGATTTTCTGCCGTCTTATCTGCAATGGTCGAATGTGGTTTTAATTGTAATCATGGCCGTGGTGATGAGTTTTCTAGCGACCCTGTATCCGGCTTATAAAGCCTCACGCATCAATCCTGTGGAGGCTTTGCGCTATGAGTAAATTAATTTTAGACGTGACGGATCTGAGCAAAGAATATCGCGAAGGAAAGCTGATCACGCCGGTGCTAAAGCACATCGATTTTCAATTAATGTCACAAGAAACCATCGCGATTTTTGGGACATCGGGTTCCGGCAAAAGTACGTTTCTGCAATTGATCGGGGGCCTGGATCATTTTAGTTCCGGTGAAATTAAATTTGGTGATCAGGCCTATTCCAAACTCAGCGATGCCGAGAAAACCTATTTGCGGGAGGCGCATATTGGCTTCGTGTATCAGTTCCATCATCTGCTGCCAGAGTTGACCGCATTGGAGAATGTGCTGCTGCCGTTGATGATTCGCAAGCTGCCAATTGCCCAAGCTAAAACGCAAGCTGCTACCATTTTGGGACAGGTCGGTTTGGCGCATCGTCTGCATCACAAGCCAGGTGAGCTTTCTGGCGGAGAACGTCAGCGCGTCGCCATCGCCCGGGCCTTGGTCAAAAAACCAAGCCTGTTGCTGGCCGACGAACCCACCGGCAATCTAGATAAAAAATCACGAGAACAAGTCATGGGCCTGATGTTAGAGATGAGTCAAGAGTATGATATCGCCTTGGTTTTAGTCACGCATGATGAATCCTTCGCCCAAAAGATGAGTCGCGTTTTAGTGATGGATGACGGAGTCTTGCGCTAGCTCTTTTTTTCCCCTCCTCCCTTGCGGAGGAGGGCAGGGTGGAGGAAAGTTACCCTCCAATCGCATCCACATAACGCTGACTGCGTTCGGCGGGGAGGGCGTAGTATTGAGCAATGATCATCAGCAGCAGGGAAAACACGGCGATGAGGGGCATATCCCAGCGATTGCTGATGAAGCCGGTGCCGCCGCCAAAATTGCCGAGTTTGGAGATAATGCCTAAGCCATAGATATAGACCAGCGACCAAAGGCCGTGCCGTAGATCGAGGGGGACGCGTTTTTGGCGGAAGAACTGATATACGGCCATGACGCAGAGGCCCAGGGCAATGGCGATCAGCATTTTTGAATAGACCTGCCAGCCAGTCCAATATAAAATCAGATTGGAGAAAAAGAATGAGGCATAGCACCAGAGGCGATAGCAGGGGACTTTGAATGCGCGGGCTTGCTGGGGGAGTTGTTTGCGCAGCGCATGCGTGGAGAGCGGGCCGACTGCATAACCGAGGACAAATGCAGCAATCAGAAAACCCATCATTCCCTGCCAGCCGGGAACAGGAAAAAAGAGAATCATGCCGACGATAAAGTTTAAAATCACGCCCATGTAGGGCACTTGGCGCTGATTGAGTTTTTTCATCATTTTGGGAAAAAACCCGTTTTCACTCAGTGCATACGCGGTGCGGGAGCTAGTGGCCACGAAAATAACCGCGGTACCGAGCGGGGTGATAATCGCCGTGCATAAAATTAAATAGTGGAGCCAGCTTTGATGTAGACCTTCGGCAATGCCGATGAAAGGACTGCTGGATTCAGGAAACTGGAGATGCGTCCAACCCTGGCTGATAGTGCTGGGGCTCACGGCGCCAATAAACGCAATTTGCAGCAGCAGATAAATGCCAAAGCAAATTAAGAGCGCGCCCCCCAGAACAAAGGGAATGGTTTTTTGCGCATTTTTTGCTTCGCCGGTGAGGGTGATCGCGGGTGCGGATCCGGCAAAGGCAAAGATAATGCCACCGAGAGAGAGCGCGCTTAAGCTGCTTTGCCAGCCATTGGGCATAAATTTCGGGGTGACAAAATTATGCGCCTGAAAGAGCAGGGCAATAATGATGATGCCCACCGATAGCGGGACAATCAGCTTGATCCAGACCATCACCGCATTGTAGCGGGTGAGCCATTTCACACTGATGCAATTGATCCAGCACATCAAAAATAAAATACCGGCCGAGGCGCAATAGCCGTAGTTGGATAAGACGGCGCTGCCGTCTTTAAGCTTCAAGAGGCTGGGAAAGCTGCTGCCGAGATATTGGAGAATCCCCATGGTTTCCGCCGGTGCGACGGTGGCATAGCCGAGCCACATGATCCAGCCGAAAACAAAACTCGACAAGCCGCCGTGAGAAAATAACATAAAGCGTGCATGGGCACCGGTAATCGGGAACATGCTAGTTAATTCAGCGAGGGTCATCGCAATCACCAACATCGCCACTGCCCCAATCAACCAGCTGAGAATGGCCGCCGGCCCTGCGATCTGCGAAGCATACATCGGCCCGAACAGCCAGGCAGAGCCCATAATGCCGCTGATTGCCGTAAACATTAAAGCCAGCGGTGTGATGGAGCGGGTCATTTTCATTTTAATTCGCCCAGCAAAGTATGCGCAATGCTGCGAATCATACTGCCGGTGGCGCCGCCTGCCCACATACTATTGGCGCTGACGTGAAAGACATTGGAGAGATCATAGTGTAGCCATTTTTGCTGCGGGACGACAAAGCGGCTGAGGAATCCAGCGGCCACGGAGGCACCTGCGGGCATGGGGGTGGTGTAGGCATTGACGGTATCGGCAATGAGGGAGGGGGTCAGGTCTTGATGCCAGGTTTCCAGCGGGAGGGGCCAGAGATTTTCGTGAACCTGTTCGGCTTGATTCAAGGCGCGGTTGCGCAAGGCTGCATCCATGCAAAAGACGGAGCAAAAATCCGTGCCGACGGCGATTTGGGAGGCGCCCGTTAAGGTGGCTGCATCGATGATGAAAGCGGGTTTGCTTTCCTGGGCTTTGATGAAGCCATCGGCTAACACCAGGCGGCCTTCTGCATCGGTATTGATGACTTCTACACTGACACCGTTTTTATAGCGGAGAATATCCCCGGGGCGATAGGCGTGGCTGCTGATCATGTTTTCAGCGCAGCACAAAATGAGTTCCACAGGCTGATTGAGGCCTTCTGCAAAAGCCAGAGCCAGCGCTGCGGTTACCGTAGCTGCGCCGCCCATATCGCATTTCATCCAGGTGAGGCCCTCGGTTTTGCCTTTGAGCACATAGCCGCCGCTATCGAAGGTAATGCCTTTGCCGATTAAAGCCGCTTTGATTGGTTGGGTTACCTGATCTTTGGGATAGACTTTGATCGAAAGTAAGACGGGTGGGTTTTGACTGCCACGCCCCACATTGTAGCAGCCGACAAAGCCGTGATGATTGAGTTCTTCGCCTGTCAAATACTGCGTTTCGATCTGATAACGATCCTCTGCCGCCTGGCGAATAAACATCTCCGCCGCGTGGGCCAGTTTGAGCGGGGTGCATTCATCCGGGCCCAAATTGATCTGATGTTTTGCCCATTCACTGACTTTGATCCATTCCTTGAGTTGTTTTTTCTCGGCAGCAGGCAGCGAGGCAAAATGAATCTGTCCGGCATGGAGCGGGCGTGTATAACCCTGATAAAAAGCCCATTGTTCTTCTAAGGTCCAGTCGCCGCTGAGCGTCACTTCACTTAAACCCATCTGATCGCATTGACGGCCAGCCTTTTGTAGTTCGCGCCAATAATATGCATGATCTGCGGGAATTTCGACGCAAAAATGATCCGCATGAAAGCTGATGAGATGACTTTTTTTAAGGTCTGCATACTCAGAGCGGGAACGGGTGAGTTTAATTTTCATGGCTAGAGGCCTCCTTGTAATAAATCGTGAATGTGAATAATGCCGCAGACTTTACGTTGTCCATCGAGGACCACCAGCGACGTGATTTTATAGGTTTCCATGATATCAAAAGCTTTGCTGGCTAGGTCTTCGGCGGCCACAAATTTAGGCGTTGAATTCATCAGCTGAATGATGGGCGTATCCATGCTGTGGTCTTTTTTTTGCAAAGCGCGTCGCACATCGCCATCGGTAAAAATGCCTAGTAAAATATGATCTTCTTTGCTGACGGTGGTAACGCCTAGACGCTTGCTGGTCATTTCAATGAGGGCATCGGAAAAAGATGCTCCCGGCCCGACGCGGGGGATATCAGCCTCTTGATGCATAAAATCAGACACTTTGAGTAATAAGCGTTTGCCGAGATTGCCGCCTGGATGGGACAAGGCAAATTGTTCTTTGGTAAAACCGCGCGCTTCAAGCAGGGCAATGGCGAGGGCATCGCCCATCACCAAAGTCGCGGTCGTACTGGCAGTGGGCGCCAGGCCCAGCGGGCAGGCTTCCTGATCAACCCCAATACACAAGGAGATGTCAGCCAGGCGTGCGAGCGGTGATTTGAGGTCTCCGGTCATGCTGATGAGTTTAGCGCCCATGTTTTTGATAGAAGGCGCGAGGCTCAGCAGTTCGGTGGTCTTGCCGGAATACGAGATAGCCAGAATGACATCCTGCGGGGTCACCATGCCAAGATCGCCATGCATGGCTTCGGTCGGATGCACTGAAAAAGCAGGGGAGCCGGTGCTGGCTAAAGTGGCGGCGATTTTGCTGCCGACATGACCGGATTTGCCGAGTCCGATTACCACTATGCGCCCTGTGCAGGCCAGCATCAGCGCACAGGCCTGGCTGAATTCCGGCCCGATATGTTCAAGCTGTTTCAATACGCCGGCGCTTTCAATTTTAATAACTGCTTGCGCAATGGTCCGAAAGTCCATAAAATGTGAGTCTTCAAAGATTGGTTTTGTGGATATCTTAGCATAGCGGAGTTCTTGTGGAAGTCAACCCTTTTGTAGCGGAATTGGATAAAGTAAGCTTTGAGCGCGGCGAGCGGATGATCTTTAAAAATCTGAATATGCAGATTAAAAAAGGTCAGATCACAGCGATTATGGGCCCGAGCGGTACCGGCAAGACCACGCTTTTACATTTGTTGGGCGGATTGTTGCTGCCGAGTCGCGGCCAGGTGCAGGTGCTGGGCCGGGATACCCGCAAGTTTAAAGGGCAGGATTGGCTGCAGGCGCGTAAACGCATGGGAATGCTGTTTCAAAGCGGGGCGTTGTTTAATGATCTCAGCGTGTTTGATAATGTCGCATTTGCCTTGCGTGAGCATACCCATCTACCGGAAGCGGTGATTGCCGATATCGTGAAAATGAAATTAGAAGCAGTGGGCTTGCGTGGCTCGGAATCCTTGATGCCGGCGGAATTATCCGGAGGCATGGGCCGACGTATTGCGCTGGCCCGGGCGATGAGTCTGGATCCGGAAATGATGCTGTATGATGAGCCCTTTGCGGGGCAGGATCCCATTTCCATGGGTGTCCTGTTGAAGTTGATTCGCACCTTAAATGATAGCTGCGGCTTGACGTCGATTCTGGTGTCCCACGATGTGCATGAAGTGCTGGAGATTGCGGATCAGATCTTTATTATTTCGGGTGGAAAGGTAATTGGTCAGGGTTCTCCGGCAGAGATCCGTAAAGATGCCTCCGCCCTGGTCAAACAGTTTATTGCCGGCGAGCCGGATGGGCCCGTGGCGTTTCGTTATCCAGCGGCGCTGTCTGTACAAGATGATTTTTTAGGAGGCGCAGATGCTCGA
The DNA here is from genome assembly GCA_945860585.1 of Francisella tularensis subsp. holarctica. Taxonomy (GTDB): domain Bacteria; phylum Pseudomonadota; class Gammaproteobacteria; order Francisellales; family CACEW01; genus JAJZUD01. Next base: position 23,164 of record CAMARA010000002.1, read on the forward strand.
TAAAATAGCGGCGCTGGGGCGCATAGGGCTGAATTTTTTTGAAGATTTGGGGCGCACGGGCGTATTTTTGCTGAAAACCATCGGCGGCCCGATTCGCTGTCAGGATCTAGTCAAACAACTGTATATGGTCGGCGTATTGTCTCTGGCGATTATCATTGTCTCCGGCGGATTTATTGGCTTTGTTTTGGGGCTGCAAGGGTTTTATACTTTATCGCGCTTTAGTGCCGAAAGTGCCTTGGGGCAATTGATTTCCCTCAGTATTGTGCGTGAACTGGGGCCGGTGGTAACGGCACTGCTGTTTGCGGGACGGGCGGGAAGTGCGCTGACTTCTGAGATTGGCTTGATGAAAGCGACGGAACAACTTTCAGCTTTGGAAATGATGGGTGTGGACCCGATCCGGCGGATTATTGCGCCACGGTTTTGGGCGGGTCAAATCAGTATGCCGATCCTGATGTTGATTTTCAGTATGGTGGCGATTCTGGGCGGCTATTGGGTGGGCGTATCCTGGCTGGGCGTGGATGGCGGTTCCTTCTGGAATAATATGCAATCTTCAGTCGAGTTTCGAGCGGATATTTTAAATGGTATAATCAAAAGCGTGGTCTTTGGTTTTGTGGTGACCTGGATTGCGGTGTATCAAGGCTTTACCTGTCTGCCTACCTCTGAGGGGATTGCTAAAGCCACCACGCGTACGGTAGTCTATGGTTCGCTCGCGATTTTGGGGCTGGACTTTTTACTCACGGCGATTATGTTTAATTAAAGGATCAATGATGCAGAAGAAGACAATTGAAATTTGGGTAGGCGTGCTGATGCTGCTTGCGATTCTCGCCTTTGTGTTTATGTCGCTCAAAGTCAGCGGCCTCAATACTACCGATTTGAGTGGGCATAGCTATGATGTCACCGCCAACTTTACCGATGTGGGCGGCTTGAAAGCGCGCAGTGCCGTGCGTATTGCCGGCGTGCAGGTGGGCACGGTTCAAAGTGTGACGCTGAATCCGCAAACTTACGAGGCCCATGCCGTGCTGAGCTTGCAAAAAGGGATCAATATCCCGCAGGATAGCAGTGCCAGCATTACTTCGTCAGGCATTCTCGGTGATAATTATATCAGCATTACCCCTGGTTTTGCGCCACAGAATCTAGCCAGCGGCGGTCAGATTATGACGACCTATGCGGCGACGAGTTTAACCTCTTTAATTTCAACCTTTATGAGCGGAGCTAAAAAATCATGATACACAAAAAAATGTTCAATTTTATCCTGTCTGGGTTTCTCAGTTGTGTTTTTTTGGCCGCGCAGGCAGATGATGCGGTGGTGAATCCGGTTGATCTGATTCAGACTACCGTGACCTCACTGCAAACCCAGATCAAAGGGGCTGGGCCAAGTCTTGCCCAGAATCCCCAAAAATTATATGGCATTATCAAACAGACCGTAATGCCGATTGTGAATATCAATCAAATGGCGGGACTGGCGCTGGGGCCGAAATGGCGTCAGGCCACGCCGGCGCAACAGCAGCAGTTTGTGGATGATTTCGGTCTCTTGTTGACGCGTGCATATGCCAATGCCTTGATCACCGTGACCGATTACAAACTCACTTTAAACCCGATGCGCGGTACGGGCTGGCAGACGCAGCAATATGTGGCCGTGACAGGACAGGTGACCTCTTTGACTGCGAGTCAAAGTTCAAACTTGACGTATTATCTCGAGCGTTCTGGCAATACCTGGCAGATTTATGATCTCGCGATTGAAGGGGTGAGCTTTTTGAAAAATTATCAAACCCAATTTGCTGCCATGCCCGATATGCCAACCCTGCTGTCTAAATTGCAGACTTTAAATGCGGGTGCAACGCAATAATGGCGATTCAAAATTTTGGAGACAAAATAGAGTATCAAGATGATTGCTGGATTTTGCCGGTGAGTTTAACCCATGATCTTCTGGGGCAGGAGTGGCAGGCGCTGTGTAATAAAATGCCGCGCTCTGGTTCCTGGCATTTAGATGCACAGCGCCTGCAGGAGATTGACTCTTCCACGTTGTCTTTTCTATTGGAATGCCTGCGCAGTGCGAAACGGCATGCTGTCGATTTAAAAATCAGCGCCCTGAGTCAAAAAATCAAAGCATTACTGGGTGTGTATGGCGTAGCGCATTTATTTGAAAAAATTATTAAGGATTAGTATGGAATTAAAGGAAGTGGAAGCGCAGCTGCAAGCCAATCTCCAGGCGCAGCATGTGCAGTTAAGTACGCGGGATACCGTGCATTTTGAGGCCGTGATTGTGGCGAATGTATTTGAGGGGCTCTCGCGCGTGCGCCGTCAACAAGCGGTGTATGAAACCCTGGGGCCGTTGATTCAATCAGGCGAAATGCATGCAATTGCATTAAAATTATATACGGTGTCTGAGTGGGAAAAAAAGGATTCACAACATGTCTGATTGTTTAATTATTCACGGTGGTCGGCCACTTATTGGCTCGGTCAACATTGCGGGCGCGAAAAATGCCGCTTTAAAAATTCTGGCAGCCAGCCTGTTGACTGCAGAGCCGATGATGATCGGTAATCTGCCGCATCTCCAGGACATTACCATTATGCTGGAATTGTTAGGAGAGTTGGGCTGTAAAATTACGATTTTAGATCAGATGCAGGTGCGCATTGAAAGCAGTCATGTCAATAATGTGACCGTTCCCTATGATCTCATTAAAGCCATGCGCGCTTCGATTGTGGTCTTAGGGCCTTTATTAGCGCGGTATGGGGAGGCAAAAGTGGCGTTCCCCGGTGGCTGTGCGATTGGCCTGCGTCCGATTGATATGCATCTGGATGGTCTGCGTGCGCTGGGGGCAGAGATTGAGATTGCCGATGGATTTATTCATGCGCGGGTGCCGGGCGGCCGTTTAAAAGGCGCACATATTCACATGCACACTGTCTCTGTCACCGGCACTGAAAATTTGCTGATGGCGGCTACCCTGGCAGAAGGGGCAACAGTCATTCACAATGCAGCCTGTGAGCCGGAAGTCTGCGACTTGATTAAAATGCTGGTGGAAATGGGCGCGCAGATTGAAGGCGGCGGCACGCCAACCCTGACGATTCATGGTGTAAAAGAACTGCATGGCGCCGAATATCAAGTGATGCCGGATCGGATTGAGGCCGGGACCTATTTGGTTGCCGCCGCAATGACCCGGGGTTGTGTCACGGTTGAGAATGTTGATGTGACGAGTATGAGCAATATTTTGCTGAAATTATCGAAGGCCGGTGCCAAGCTCACAGAAAAGCAAAACTCAGTCACCTTGGATATGCAGGGGCGGGAATTGAAATCGATCAATATCAAAACCGCACCCTATCCAGGCTTTCCCACTGATATGCAGGCGCAGTTTATGGCTATGAATACCATTGCCAGTGGCATGTCTGAAATTGTGGAAACGATCTGGGAAAACCGGTTTATGCATGTGCCCGAGTTGCAACGCTTGGGTGCGAATATTCGAATCAAGGGCAACAAAGCGATCTGTATCGGTGTAGAACAATTGCACGGCGCGCCGGTGATGGCAAGTGATCTGCGCGCCTCAGCCAGCTTAGTTTTGGCGGGTTTGGCAGCGGATGGCGAAACCATCATTGAAGGCTTGCATCATATGGATCGTGGCTATGAGTATTTAGAAGAAAAATTCTCGCGCTTAGGCGCCGATATCTACCGTAAGTGTGGTTAGTCGGATGCATTTAGCGGCGGTTGAAGCAGTCTTACTCAGTGAAAATGGTCTCAAACGTGCAGACCTAGAGGGCGCATTGCAGCAGCTCTTCCAGCATCGTTTAGATTTCGCAGACGTCTATCTCCAATTTGAATCCAGTGAAGTTTGGTCGATGGAAGAGAGTATTGTCAAAGAAGGTTCTTTCTCGATTGCCAAAGGTTTGGGGGTGCGTGCGATTCATGGCGACAAAACCGGTTTTGCCTATGCGGATCAGATTTCTGCCGAGGCCTTAAAAAGCTGTGCCCTGACGGCGCGGAACATTGTGTCGCAAGGGCAGTCTGGACGGGTCCATGTTTTGCAGCCGGGAGATTTTTTGGCCCTGTATCCCGCCCATAATCCGATTCATGAAAAAAGTCATCTCGATAAAGTCGATTTTTTACGCGCGGTCGATGCCTACACGCGCAGTTTGGATCCCCGTGTGATTCAAGTGATGGCGAGTTTATCCGCGCATTATGAACTGATTTTGATTGCGGCGAGTGATGGCACCTATGCGGCGGATATTCGTCCTTTGGTGCGCTTAAATGTGTCAGTCGTCATGGAGGATGAGGGCAAGCGTGAGCAGGGTTATTCAGGCGGCGGCGGGCGTAAAAGTTATGCCGACTTATGTGAAGATCAGACCTGGCAGCATTATGCGCAGGAAGCTGTGCGCATTGCCGGAGTGAATCTGCGTGCGGATGCAGCGCCTGCCGGTGTGTTTGATGTGGTGTTAGGGGCAGGTTGGCCCGGCGTACTATTGCATGAAGCTGTCGGCCATGGTTTGGAAGGGGACTTTAATCGCAAAGGCAGTTCTGCGTTTTCAGGAAAAATGGGCGATCAAGTGGCCTCACCGCTGTGTACTGTCGTGGATGATGGCACCTTAATGGGCCGGCGTGGCTCCCTCAGTATGGACGATGAGGGCATGCCCACTCAGCAAACTGTATTGATCGAGAAGGGGCGGCTCTGCGGCTACCTCTTTGACAAATTAAATGCCGGCCTGATGAAGCAAAAAACCACCGGCAATGGCCGGCGCGAGTCCTATTCCCATCTGCCAATGCCCAGAATGACCAATACCTATATGTTGCCCGGCCCCCATATCAAAGAAGATATTATTGCCTCGCTGGAAAATGGCCTGTATGCCGTGAATTTTAATGGCGGTCAGGTGGACATCACTTCCGGCAAATTTGTGTTTGTCACCAGTGAAGCCTATTGGGTCAAGCAAGGCAAAATCGTCAAACCCGTGAAAGGCGTGACCTTGATCGGGGATGGCCCCAGCGCCTTGACCCGCATCAGCATGGTCGGCAACGATTTAGAGCTAGATCTTGGCATCGGCATCTGCGGCAAAGAGGGTCAAAGCGTCCCCGTCGGCGTTGGTCAGCCCACTCTGAGAATTAATGGCCTTACCGTAGGTGGTGCCGCTTAATTGACATTTTTTTCTATTTGTGACAGACTAATAAAAAAATGGCGGAGAAAGCAATGCTTGCATCAAAAGTGAAGCTGGGTCAAGGTGGAAGAGTGTTGGTCCCTGCAGATATGCGGAGGGCCTTGGGCATGCATGTCGGAGATGAGCTTTGTATAAAGGTTGAAAATCAGGAAATTAGAATCTTTAATCTGCAACATGCTGTGAGTGAAGCCCAAAATTTGATGGCGAAGTATAATCCGCAAAAAGCCTCCCTCAGTGAGGAAATTATCCAGGATCGACGCAATGAAGCTTAATGGAGACATCACGTCTGTTTTGGATGCATCCGCATTGATGGCGCTCGTTAATAATGAGTCTGGTGCTGAAATGGTGGAAGCATATTTGGCCAAAGCCTGCATGTCCACCCTGAATTTTACAGAAGTGCTGAGCAAGATGGTTGAGCGCGGTGTGGCTGCAATCGAGGCGAAGCGTGCCTTGGATCATTTTAATCTCGAGTTGATTCCCTTTGAGCAATCCCAAATTTTAGGAGTGAGTTTGCTCAGGCTTGAAACAAAGCAGTATGGTCTTTCTCTGGGTGATCGTGTTTGCCTTAATTTGGGCAAAATGTTGAAATTACCCGTTTTAACCAGTGATCAAGCATGGCAAAAAATTGCTGATCCTGGTATCAGTGTCTTGTTGATTCGCTAGAGGTATTTTTGGCATCGCGTGCCCAGAAAAATAGCGCTTTGGCGAGAAAAGGTCCTGGGTAAGCAAGTAGTTTTTCAGCCACAGTTTGGCTAAATTTCAGGGTAAATTTTTTCTTCGTGATAGGTATTAGAAGTATGGATACCCGCTGCCACCACCGCCATCACTCAAACCAACTGCTGGATGTGCGGTAGAGGCTTGAATAGCTGCATTATGCGAATCTATAAAAACACTTTTCAAATTTTCAAACGAAGGGCCATGTTCTAAGCTATGGGGTTCTTCTTTGAATCTGACAGGCTGTATAGAGCCTTTGGCAGCCCATAGTGAGCTGAAAAATGTCTGAACCTCAATGAATTTAGGGGCCAAGGTCACTTTATAGTTAGAATCTGGTGGAGTGGGGGGCGCAGATACTTTGAGTACTTGAGCTGACATAAACCTTCGAAGCACATCATGTTCCGTGATGCTTAGCTCTCGGCTTGGGAGTTTGAGTAATAAGATAAGTCCATTAATAATTGTGGTTATTGAAATGCCCTTTGGATCAGTGCATCTTATGTTTATGCAATATTGTTGGAGTGGTGCGCTGTGAAGCATATATTTTATATAATTGATTGGCATTGATTTTAATTTTACTTTGTTGTTTTAGAAATAGCAGGCGCCTTAAAAATAATAGTTTAAGCTCTCCTGGCAAGTATGTTAAAAAATGACACTTTTTTCTGTTTTAATCACTCCTTTTTGTAATTCGTTTCTTGACAGTCATGGCATTCTCGCTTTTAATGAATGAGACTTCAATTCAGAATAGGAGACAGCATGCGAGTGGAGAAAGAGAAAGCGGGTGTGTCAAAAATTGTGCCTTTTGTGATTTGTATTTTAGGCTCATTTTTTTATGTTTATGATTATTTTCTGGCGGTGGCGCCGAGTATTATGACGCATGATCTTTTGAATCAGTTTTCCTTGAATGCGGCGCAGTTAGGGAGTTTGATGGCGGTTTTTTTTCTGGCTTCGACGTTTTTTCAGATTCCCGCGGGGATGTTGCTGGATCGCTTTGGGGCGCGTAAATTATTGACCCTGTCGGTGTTGGTGAGTGGGCTCGGGACGTTATTATTTGCGGTTTCCACGCAGGCCTGGGAGTTGGGGGCTGCGCGTTTGCTGATGGGGATTGGCTCGCCGTTTGCGTTTTTAGGGGCGTTGTTTTTGGGCTCGCGTTGGTTTGCGCATCGTCATTTTGCTTTGATTGCGGGCTGTGTGCAATTGGGTGCGGCAGTGGGATCGATTGCCGGAGAAGGGCCGCTGGCTTTGCTGGTCAATCATCTGGGGTGGCGGCATGCTTTGCTTGCAATTGGCTGGGTGACGCTGGTTTTATCATTGCTTTTTTGGCTGGTGATTCGTGATGGAGTGCCCGTCAAGACTGCTGATCCACAGATCAAGCAGGCGCGCTTGCGGGATACCTTTAAATTGCCCCAGGTGTGGTGGATTAGTCTCGCTGGCTTTGCCTCCTGGGTGACGGTGACGGGGATTGCATCGTTGTGGGGGATTCCCTATTTGATGGCGGTGTATGGCTGGAGTAATGAAAAAATCGGTTATTTGTATATCCTGTTTTGGTTAGGTTTAGGCCTGGGTTCACCGCTGATGGGCTGGTTGTCCGATGCCTTGAAAAGCCGCAAGATTCCCTTTTATATTTGTTTTGGTCTGGGCCTGATTGCTTGTCTGTTCTACATCGAAGCCCCACATATCCCTGGCTGGGTGATGGTGATTGTGCTCATCATGCTCGGTTTTGCAGCCTCGCTCCAAAGCCTGACCTTTGGAATTGCCAAAGACATCGTCCCGCCACAGCATTTTGTCACCGCCTCAGGCTTAATCAATCTGGCTGCGGTCTTGACCGGCGTGGTGGTGCAGCCGATCATGGGTTATCTGATCGATCATGCTGCCAAAGCGCACGGGGTAGTCGGTGCACAATATCAAGTTGCCGATTATCAAAACGGCTTTATCGTGATTGCCTGCGTATTGCTATTTGGCTTGTTGGTCACCCATTTTGGTTTGAAAGAAACGCATTGTCAGGCTGTTTATGAGTAACTAGAAAGGATTTTTTTTTGGGGGCAGCAACTCATTGCGAGTAAGCTCAAAAGCAGGAAAGTCTCGCACTCCTTTAAACTGACGAATCAGATCTGGCCAGATTTGTTTGTCTTTGTGAATGGACATAATCCCCTCTCTTTTTTTATTCTCTGAGCCCGTCACAGTATTGCATCTCCATATGTATGTCAAGTTTTTCAGCAGGTTCTTTGTAAGGTGCTGCGCAGAATTGAGTCCTGGGTCCTGACGCCTCCTCGCTTTGCAAGGAGTGTCAGGATGACGTTTCTGGGTATTCTCCTCGCTTTAAATCACACCCTGTAATATTTAGCAAAACTACGCGCTTGAAGCTGGGCTACTTCTGGGCTTTCTAATTCACTGAGTTGGGTGATGTGTTGGGCTAGGAGTGCGGCTATTTCATCTGCTTGTGGAGGGGTGTATATCTCGCCGCGGTCTTGGTGGGTGAGTTGCTGAAACAGCCAGGGTTTGCCGACACTGGCGCGGCCGATCATCAGGCCTTGGCAGCCGGTTTGGGTAAACATGCGTTGCAGGGAGGGATAATCTTTGACATCACCATTGCCGATGACGGGCAGGTGGCTGTTTTGCACAATGCTGGCAATTTCATCTAGGCGGGCGGGGGTGTCGTAACGCTCTGACCAATGGCGTCCGTGGACGATGATAAAGTCGGCGCCGGCATCTTGAATGGCTTGGACGGCATCGGTATTAAAGCGATCGCCGCTGTCACCATCCACGCGGATTTTAATCGAGAGCGGTACGTCAATCACAGCTTTGATCGCGCGAATCACCTGGCCTAATTCCTGGCTCATCGACAGCCATTTGGAGCCGGCGTTTTTCTTGCGAATTTTATTGACCGGGCAGCCGCAGTTTAAGTCAATCAAATCGGCGCCATGCGCGATAGCTTGGAGTGCAGCGGCCTGCAATTCTGCCGCATTGTTTCCTGATAGTTGAAAACACAAAATGCCTTCACGAGGGCTCTTGTAGATATAACGCTGTTCGGGCTTGCCGAGTAAGGTTTTAGCGGAGATCATCTCGGTCACGCAATAAGCCGCGCCGCCAAACTGAGCGATCAGTGCGCGAAAAGGGGCGCAGCTTACGCCCGCTAGCGGAGCTTGGATTAGATTCGTGTCAAATAGACGCGTGCCGAGTTGGATGGGCTCAATATGCATCGACTACCCTTTTAAAAAATAGCGCTCTAGGGCCAATACTTCATCCCGAAGTGCGGCGGCTTGTTCAAACTCTAGATTTTTTGCGTGGGTGTGCATTTGCTTTTCGAGGGCTTTGATTTTTTTGGCGATTTGATCGGGGCGGAGTAAACTCAAATCGGTCGGGTCGATGGTGGCGCTCAGTTCTGGGGTGGCGCTGGCGCCTTCCATGATATCGTGAATGGCGCGCTCAATGCCTTTGGGGGTGATGCCGTGTTTTTCATTGTGTTCAATTTGCTTGGCGCGACGGCGGTCGGTTTCGTCGATTGCGGTTTTCATGGCGGGCGTGATGCTGTCGGCGTAGAGAATAGCGTGACCGTGGACGTTGCGGGCGGCGCGTCCAATGGTTTGAATCAGGGAGCGGCTGGAACGCAGAAAGCCCTGTTTATCCGCATCAAAAATTGCCACGAGTGACACTTCCGGCAAGTCTAGGCCTTCGCGGAGCAGATTGATGCCGACCAACACATCAAAGGTGCCGAGGCGAAAATCGCGCAGGATCTCAATGCGCTCGACGGTATCGATATCCGAATGCAGATAGCGGACTTTGATGCCTTGTTCCGCGAGATAGTCGGTGAGGTTTTCAGACATTTTTTTGGTGAGTGTGGTAATGAGGACGCGCTCATTCAGGGGTAGGCGCAGTTTAATCTCGGAGAGGACATCATCCACCTGGCTGGCCACCGGGCGGATGAGAATCGGCGGATCAATCAGGCCGGTGGGGCGTACGACTTGTTCTGCAATATCTTCGCCACTTTGGGTGAGTTCGTATTCTCCCGGTGTGGCTGAAATATAAATGGCCTGGGGCGTGAGAGTCTGAAATTCTTCAAACTGCAGGGGGCGATTGTCCAGCGCCACGGGCAGGCGGAAACCAAAATTCACCAGATTTTCTTTGCGGGCGCGATCGCCTTTATACATGGCGCCGAGTTGCGGGATGGTGACATGCGATTCATCAATCATCAGGAGCGCATTTTTGGGCAGATATTCAATCAGGGTGGGAGGGGGCTCGCCCGGAGCGCGGCCGGAGAGATAGCGGGAATAGTTTTCAATCCCCTTGCAATAGCCGATTTCGACAATCATTTCGATATCATACATCGTGCGTTGGCGCAGGCGTTGGGCTTCAACCAGTTTGTGTTCGCGTTCAAACTCCGTCAGGCGGACGGCGAGATCCAGCTTCATTTGATCGAGCATGCCGAGGGTGATCTCGCGCGGCGTCACGAAATGGCTTTTGGGATAGACTGTGAAGCGGGGCAACTCGCGCAGTACTTTGCCGGTGAGGGGGTCAAATAATTTCAGGGACTCGATTTCATCATCAAAGAGGCTGATCCGAATCGCCTCAATCGCCGAATCTGCGGGAAACACATCAATCACCTCGCCGCGGACCCGATAATTACCGCGTTCGAGCACAACATCATTGCGGCTGTATTGCAATTCAACCAGGCGCTGGATCAGTTCCTGCCGTTTTATTTTTTGATTGCGTTGTAAATGCAGCACCATTTTGAGATAAGACTGCGGATCGCCCAAACCATAAATCGCTGAGACTGTCGCCACAATAATCGTATCCGGATATTCCATGAGTGCTTTGGTGGCCGAAAGCCGCATCTGCTCGATATGTTCATTGATGGCGGAATCTTTTTCAATGTATAAATCCGAGGCCGGCACATAGGCTTCGGGCTGATAATAATCATAATAGGAAACAAAATATTCCACATGATTATGCGGAAAAAACGCTTTCATCTCGCCATAAAATTGGGCGGCCAGGGTTTTATTGTGCACCAAAATCAAAGTGGGGCGTTGGACATTTTCAATCACACTGGCGGCGGTAAAAGTTTTGCCTGATCCGGTCACACCCAGCAAGACCTGATGCATCAAGCCTTGCTCCAGGCCGGAGGTCAGTTGCGCGATAGCGGCCGGTTGATCGCCAGCGGGAAGATAAGGGGCTACGAGTTTGAACATCCGTTTTAATCCAAGGCTTGCAGGGTTTTCTTGATCATACAACAGCGAGCCTTGCAGGGCAAATCGGCAGCAGCGCCTTTACCGCATCAAGGACTTCCGTTTGGGTGAGGTCGGCACAGCCGTATTTCTGGCCGGGAATAATCGGTGCCTGGGTATCATCTTCTCGAAAAACAACCATCTTTGCGGTGGTCGCGCTCACAGCATATTCGGGTCGTTTATAGGTGAAAAGCGCGACGACAGGAGTGTCAATTGCAAAAGCCAGATGCATCAGGCCGGTATCGCCGGTGATCAGCATTTTCACGTGCTTGAAGAGCGCAGCCAGTTCAGAGAGGCTTAAAATCGGCAGGCGGATGGCGGGGAGATCAGCGGGATAGTGGGCAAAAAAAGTGTCTACATATTCGCTTTGGCCCGGATTGGTGACGACGACAGGAATGCAATTTTTCGTGTGATACAGGGTGGCGGCAAGTTGCGCATATTCCGCAGCAGGCCAGCATTTGATCGCGACAGCGGTGGCGAGATTATAGCAAATATACACTTGATCGGGCTGCAGATATTTCTGGGCAAACGTGTTGAGATAATCAGGAATAAAAAAGCGCGGCAACGGCCAGATGTGCTGTGGGTCAATGCCGAGCGGACGCACGAGTTCTGTAAACTCGACAATCCAATTGCCAAACGAACTCGGTGTTGGGGCCAGGAGATTGTAGCTGCGGCGCAGCGCTTTGGTTTTATCAAAGGAAAGGCGCTGCGGAATCGCCGTCCAGCGCGCGAGCGTGGAGGTAATGCCGCCCATGTAAAAATTAACGAGCAGATCAAATTGGCTGCGACGGAGCTGGAAAATCTTCTGGATCATGCGCCAGGCATCACGTAGGTTTTTTATTTTGCGGGGGAAAATTTCAACTTGCGTGATGGCGGGATGCGTCGCCAGAATCTCAAAATTGGCGGCATCTGTGAGCGCATGGATTTCAGCTTCGGGAAAATGCAGCTTGAGGGCGCGCAGGGTAGGCTCATGCATGAGCGTGTCCCCGATGCGGCTAAATTCAAGCAGGAGGATTTTCATGGGGTTTTCTCAATAATAAATATAATCCCAATGCGAACATCGGGAGGCATAAAATCTGCCCCATCGTCAGCCAGCCAAACGCAAGATAGCCGAGTTGCGGATCGGGTTCCCGGAAAAATTCTACAAAAAAACGGGCACTGGCATAACCAATTAAAAAGAGGGCGGAGATCAAGGCGGGGCGCCGTTGTTTCAGCGACAGGGTCCACAGTAGGATAAACAGTACAATGCCTTCTAGACTCAGCTCAAATAATTGTGAAGGATAACGGGGCAGCGGGCCGCCAGTGGGAAAAACCATACCGAGCGGCGAATCGGTCACGCGCCCCCAGAGTTCGCCATTAATAAAATTGCCTAAACGTCCCAGCGCCAAGCCGATCGGTGCGAGTGGGGCCACGCTATCCATGAGCAGAAAATAAGGGATGCGCGCTTTTCTGGCAAAAAAGAAGAGGCTGATTGCCACACCCATCAAACCCCCATGAAAAGACATGCCGCCATCCCAGAGCTCAAAGATAATCCAGGGCTGATGCAAAAAGCTGGGTAGATCATAAAAAAACATATAGCCAACGCGGCCGCCGATGATGACGCCTAAGGCTGCGTAGAAGAGCAAGTCGGAGAGGGCCTCGGGGGTTTTGATGGGAAACCAGCTTTGCGTTTTCATGCGATAGCGCGCCAGCAGCCAGGCCAATGTCAGGCCGAAGAGATACATCAGTCCATACCAATGCACGGGCAAGGGCCCGATGTGAAAGGCAATCGGATTAAAATCGGGATAGTGCCACATTATGCACTTCCTTTGCATTGTGGGCAGATGCCGTAGAGATACAGATTGTGATCGGTGATGTCATACTGAAACTGTTCCGCAATACTGTTTTGGCGGGCTTCGATGATTTCATCAATAAACTCTTTAACCTCGCCACATTTCACGCACATGAGGTGATCGTGGTGGCCGCCGCGATCGAGTTCAAAGACGGCGTAATCTTCAGAAAAATGATGCTTATTCACAATGCCGGCACTCATAAATTGAGTCAATACTCGATAGATCGTTGCCAAGCCTACTTCATGTCCGCGTTGCGTCAGCAGAGTATGAATGTCTTCAGCACGCAGATGCTGGGAGGATTCTTCTAAAATATGCAAAATCAGGAGACGCGGGGTTGTCACTTTGAGTCCTATCTCATGTAAATCAGTGCGCGGGATGCTGGCCATTGTTTCATTCCTCTGAATTCGTTAAGATGTTTAAAAAACTGAGAGGTATTGTACTATGTTTTCTAAAAAAGGTTTACTCTGTGTAGGGGCACTGTCCGCGGTCTTATTGCTATCCGGTTGTGCGTATCAGATGCAGATTCAGCAAGGCGTGGACTTAAGTTCTGAGCAAATCAGTGGTTTGAAAGTCGGGATGACGGAGGCACAGGTCACATTCTTGCTCGGTACACCGAATTTGATTGATACTTATCATCCCGATTCCTGGTACTATATTTATACCAATAAAGAAAATCGCCAGCCCTTGCAGAGTAATCGACTCGTCGTCAATTTTAATGCGCAGGGTGTAGTGGAATCTTTTAGCCAAACGGGTTTTGATAATGTTGCAAGCTAAAACTGCGCTGATTACAGGCGCCTCCAGTGGTATTGGCGCAGCGATTGCAGAAAAATTAGCCGCATCGGGCGTGAAAGTCATTTTAGTCGCGCGCCGCATGGGTCGTTTAGATGAGCTCGCTAAAAAAATCCAGCTGCAGTATCAAACGCCTGTGTTTATTGCGGAGGCGGATGTGCGTCAGGCGGAGGCTATTCCAGCTTTGTTGCATAGTCTGCCTAAAGTATTTCGTGATGTCGATATCCTGGTCAATAGTGCGGGTCTGGCGGCGGGTTTGGACCCGATTCATGAGGCGGATCTGGCAGACTGGGATCAGATGATCGATACGAATTTTAAAGGCTTAATCTATGCGACGCGTGCTATTTTGCCATTGATGCAGGTGCGCGGCTCCGGCCATATCATTAATGTGAGTTCGCTCGCAGGGCATCGGGCGTATGCGGGCGGCAGTGTGTATTGTGCGACGAAAGCGGCCGTTACCAGTTTTACCCGGGCTTTAAAATTGGAATGTCAGGGCCAGAATATCCGGGTTACGGATATCGCGCCCGGCATGGTGGAAACTGAGTTCAGCGAGGTGCGTTTTAAAGGCGATGCTGCGCAGGCGAAACAAGTCTATGCTAATCTGATTCCCTTGTCCGCAGACGAAGTAGCCGATGCGATGCATTATGCCTTGACCCGTCCCGCGCATGTGAATATTTCGGAGATGGTTATTGTGGCAAATGCGCAGGCGATTCAGCTGGTTTGACAAAGTTTTCAATATATTTGGCGAGCATATCCACTTCTAAATTAATCACCTGACCGATCTGATAATCGCGGGCGATGGTGACATCCTGCGTGTGCGGGATCAGGGTGAGAGTGAATTCTGTTGGGTGAACATCGATGAGCGTGAGGCTCATGCCGTCAAAACCAATATAGCCTTTTTTGATCATGTATTTGCGCAGTGCTGCAGGGAAAGCAACGGTGATGAGGAGGGCCTGTCCTTCCGGCCGGATGGCGGTAATCGTGCCGGTAGCATCGACATGACCTTGCAGCAGATGGCCGCCCAGGCGTTTTTGCAGGGTCATTGAGCGCTCTAAATTAACGCCGGAGCCTTCGTGTAAATGGCCGAGATTCGTTAGGCGTAGCGTTTCCGCAACCGCTTCCACCCAAAAGCCTTGCTGATTAAACTCCGTCACGGTGAGGCAGGCGCCGTTGACGGCAATGCTGTCGCCGATGTGCAGATCGGTGAGGACGGCTTGAGCCTCGATAAAAAAGCGTTTGCCTAAGAGTACAGCGACGATGGTTTTGATGATGCCGATTTCTTCAACGATGCCTGTAAACATGATGTGGGTGATCCTTGTTAATGTGTTCAACTCCCTCTCCCTCGACGGGGGAGGGTTGGGGTGGAGGTGATTCTGAGAATATCATAATATCATCTCAGAAGCTCCGCAACTAGGCAGGGCGGATTTGTTCTGTTACACTCAACCTTAAGTAAAAAAATTAAGCTCAAATTTAGATGGCTGATTCGTCTACTGCAATGCTGGAATTTCAGGCGGGAACGCTCAAATGTAAAGGCGCTTGGATTGCGCGTGAACTGCGCGGTTTGCCGCCTGCCTTGCCGGAGCCTCTGGCCGCAAAGGAATGGGTGATTTCAGGGGCGGAGATGACGGCCATGGATACTGCGGGGGCTCTGTTTTTACATCGCTATCTACTGCAACTTACGGCACATAAAATAAAGTACCAACTGCAAGATTTTCAGCCGAAGTGGCAGGAGTTATTAGATTTTGTGGCAGACCATCCGCTGGAGGCTCTTTCGGAGCCAGAACCGGGGCTATCCGGATTAGCGCGGGTGGGCGAAGAGGCCGTTGCCAAGGGGCAGTATTTTCTGCAGTTTTTTAATTTTATCGGGCAGATGGTGAGTATGCTAGTGTATACACTTTGGCATCCACGTCGCCTGCACCTTAAAACCATTGTCAATACAGCAGAGCAGGTGGGCTTTCGTGCCTTGCCGATTGTCGGGCTGCTGTGTTTTTTAATTGGCGTGGTGCTGGCGTATCAATTAGGCATTCAGCTCAAAACCTATGGCGCCAATATTTTGATTGTGTTTTTGACGGGGCTCGCCATCTTGCGGGAGTTCGGGCCGCTGATTGCGGCGATTATCATGGCGGGACGGACGAGTTCTGCGTTTACGGCGGAAATCGGCAGCATGAAGGTCAATCAGGAAATCGATGCCCTGCAAGTGATGGGGCTGTCGCCGATGGAATTTTTAGTGATTCCCAAAATGATCGCGATTTTACTGGTGTTTCCTTTATTAATTTTCTGGGCCGATTTATTTGGCGTGTTGGGCAGTATGTTGATGGCTCAATTTAATTTAGGCATCAGCTGTACCGCATTTCTCCATGAATTTGCCAATACCGTGGATGTCACGCAATTGCTGATCGGCATGAGTAAGGCACCGGTTTTTGCACTGATCATTGTGTTGGTGGGCTGTTATCAAGGTTTTCAGGTGGAGTATAGCGCTGAAAGTATTGGTAAAAAAACGACTAAAAGTGTGGTGCAGGCGATTTTTTTGATTATTATTGCTGATGCGCTGTTTTCGATTCTCTATGGCAATGTGGGGGTTTGAAAAGCATGGCAGAAGCGATTATTCAGATTAAGGGGCTGGCGAATGTCCTGAGCGGTGTCACCGTGCATGAGGGCCTGGATTTTGAGATGCAGCGTGGCGAAATCATGGGCATTATCGGGGGCAGTGGTTCAGGTAAAACGACCTTGCTCCGCAATATTTGGATGCTGTTGCCGCCTACACGCGGGAGTATCCTTTTGTTTGGTGAAGAAGTTGTAGGCTGTAGTGAAAAAAAGGCCTATCAATTGCGGCAGCGTTTTGGGGTAATGTTTCAGCAGGGTGCCTTGTTTAGCGGCCTGACCGTGCTGGAGAATATTATGTTTCCCCTGCTGCAGTTTGCAGATTTGGACACGGCGTTTATGCAGGATTTAGCCCTGCTGAAACTTAAACTCGTGGGCTTGCCGGTGACAGCCGCTCAAAAATATCCTTCTGAATTGAGCGGAGGCATGATCAAACGGGCAGCCGCAGCAAGATCCTTGGCTTTGGATCCGGAGTTATTGTTTTTGGATGAGCCCACCTCCGGGCTGGATCCCAAAAGCAGTGCGGATTTTGATAAATTGATTTTAGATTTGCGAGAGATGTTGGGGCTGAGTATCGTCATCGTGACGCATGATGCGGATTCCTTGCAACGCTTGACGAATCGCGTGGCTTTTTTAGGTGCGGGAAAGGTGCTGGCTTGCGGGCCGGTGGCCGAAGTGAAAAAAAATAAAGATCCCCTGATTC
Source organism: Francisella tularensis subsp. holarctica (assembly GCA_945860585.1). Lineage (GTDB taxonomy): Bacteria > Pseudomonadota > Gammaproteobacteria > Francisellales > CACEW01 > JAJZUD01. Next base: position 40,161 of record CAMARA010000002.1, read on the forward strand.
AGGGTTATTTTTCTTAGGAGGGTACATGGACACAAAAGCGCATTATACGATTGTGGGGCTGATGGTGGTGATTCTGGGAGCGGCGATTGCTGCAGCCATCTTTTGGTTGACTGTAGGTCTTGATCGTCCGGTGTATAATACATTTTTAGTGTATATGGATCAATCGGTCAGCGGGCTGAGTGTGGAGGCGCCGGTGCGTTATAATGGGGTGACGGTGGGTTATGTCAAGACTATGGATTTAAATCCCAAAAATGCACAGGAAGTCATCGTCAGCCTGGAAATTAAAGAAGGTGCGCCGATCACGACCAGCACCATTGCTACGCTCACATCACAGGGGATTACGGGGATTGCGTATATTGATCTGAGTGCAAAAACAGCGAATGCTCCTTTGCTGAAAACGCGCGAAGACCCACCTTTTCCCGTTATTCCTACCGAGCCGTCGCTACTGGTGCAATTAAGCAGTTTGGTAAAAGATGCCTCGGTGCAGTTTCATGGGGTGTCGACGTCGGTGCAAACCGTTTTAGATGCTGAAAATGCAGCGAATATCAGGCAGATTTTGATTAATTTGAATGCGGTAACCAAAAATCTGGCCGCTAATGAGGCCCAGTTTAATCAGATGGTTCAATCGAGCGCTCAATTGATGAGTAATGCCGCAGTGGCCAGTGCGCAATTGCCGGATTTGGTCAAAAATCTCAATCAAAGTGCCATGAGTTTAAATCAAGCGGCGGGCTTGGCGCGTGCGGGGATGATTCCAGCCGTGTCTTTATTGAATCATCTGGATACGATTTCTGGCAATATAGAAGTGTTTTCAGAAGAGTTAAAAGAAAATCCAGCCATTTTGCTGCGGGGTAAAGCAGAGGGGCCATTGGGTCCGGGAGAGAAATAGCATGAAAGTTCAACAAAATTTGCTCGTAGTCGCTTTAGGTCTCAGCCTGAGTGCCTGTTCATTAAGTTCGGTCAAAGTGCCGAATGCGAATACCTATGTTTTGACGGATGTTGCCAGCCAGTCATCTATTTCCCCTGTCACTAAGCCTCATGGGGCCTTAACCGTGATGCCCGTAGTCGCCAGTCGCGGCTTTGATAGCACTGCCATGATGTATCAGACCACGCCGTATCAATTGACCGCATTTTCGCAAAATAGTTGGGCGGCCCCTCCCGCTAATATGATCACCCCACTGATGTTGAAAAGCCTGCAGCAGAGTCAGCTTTTTAATGCCGTGATCGCGGGCCCGACGATGAATAATACACAATACGGTTTAAGCACGACCCTCCTGGCGTTATATCAGGATTTTACCGTCAAACCGAGCCAGATTGTGTTGAGCCTGGATCTGAGTGTAGGCAATAATCAAAGCAATCAAGTCATCGCCGATCGCATCATCACCGTTCGCGTCAACGCCAATCAAGAGACGCCCTATGCCGGCGTCATCGCTGCCAATGCTGCATTAAGTCAGGCTTTGGAAGATAGTGTGCAATTTGTCAGTGCTGCGGTGAGTGGGTCCTGATTTTAAGCTCCCTCCCCCTCGATGGGGGAGGGGATTGTTAGATGCGTTTCACTTACTTCTAAGCCCGATAACTGAGGGCTTCGGAAAGATGCGGCATGTTGATTTGCGTGGAGTTGTCGAGATCAGCGATGGTGCGGGCGATGCGCATGAGTCGATGCGTGGCGCGGGGTGAGAGTTGTAGATCACGCATAGCGGAGAGAAGAATTTTCTGCTCTGCGGCTTGGAGGGTGCAGTGTTCCTCCAGGGCTTTATTTTTGAGTTGGGCATTGATGACGCCCTGGCGTTGTAATTGGAGTTGACGGCAGGCGATGACGCGTTTTTGAATGGCGCTACTGGTTTCGCTGGGGGTTTTGGGTTTTTCGAGGAGCTCTTCATAATCCATGTCGCCCAGGCGGACGTGGAGATCAATGCGGTCTAAAAACGGGCCGGAGAGTTTATTCTGATAGCGAATTACCTGTTCAGGTTTGCAGCGACAGGCGCGGCGACTGGAGCCGGCATAGCCGCAGGGACAGGGGTTCATGGCGGCAATCAGTTGAAAGTCTGCTGGAAATTCAATTTGATCCCGCGCCCGTGATAGATGAATGACGCCGGTTTCAAGCGGTTCACGCAGGACTTCTAAGACTTTGCGGTCGAATTCCGGGAGCTCATCTAAAAACAATACACCTTTGTGGGCCAGCGAGATTTCGCCTGGTTTGGGAATGCTGCCGCCGCCCACCAGGGCAACGCCGGAACTGGTGTGGTGCGGACGCCGAAATGGCCGCTGATAAAAAGCAGCGGGTGAGAGTTTGTGGCCGCGGATGGAATACAGGCTGGCCGCTTCGATGGCTTCAGTATCGGTCATCGGGGGGAGAATGCCCGGCAGTCTCGAGGCGAGCATGGTTTTGCCGGTGCCGGGAGGGCCTTGCATCAGCAGATGATGTCCGCCTGCTGCAGCAATAATCAAAGCCCGTTTGGCTTGCGTCTGACCGATAATGTCGGCAAGATCTTCTGCCTCCGGATCAGTATAGGTCGGCGCAATATAGTCCCAGAGTGGCAAGGGGTTGTGCCCCTGCATATGCGCGCAGACTTCTAATAAAGTGGAGGCGGGATAGAGTTGAATCCCTTGAATCAGCCCGGCATCTTGACAATTATAGTAGGGCAGGACTGCGCTTTTTTGAGATTGGGCACAGGCATAGGCAAAAGGAAGCGCCGCCTGGATCGGGCGAATTTCGCCATTCAACGCCAGTTCTCCTGCAAATTCATAGTCCTCAAGTAAATGGCCTTTGATTTGCATGCTGGCGATTAAAATTCCGAGCGCAATCGGCAGATCAAAGCGTCCGCCTTCTTTGGGAATGTCCGCCGGCGCGAGATTCACAGTGATGCGTCCATCCGGAAATTCAAACTGACTGTTCAAAATCGCACTTCTGACGCGTTCACGGCTTTCTTTAACGACGGTTTCCGGTAAACCCACCATCGCAAAACAGGGTAAACCATTCGAGAGATGCACCTCGACGGTGACGGGAATGGCTTGCATGCCCGATTGTACCCGTGTTTTCACGATGGCGAGATTCATGATTTGTGCTGATCCTCAAAGTTTTTTAGGCGCTGTTCCATTTCCTCAACCCGGGTTTGGAGGCGCTCTAATAATCCCAGGTGTTTTTCGAATTCAGACTGGGTGATGATGTGGCAGCCGAGCAGCGCTTTTTCGAGCACCGTTTTAGCCTGCGCGCTCCACTCGTCTTTGTATTGCTTGAGTTGTTCCGGAATGCATTCGCTGATCTTCGTGACGAAGCGTTCCAGAATTTCTTTTTTGTTGTCGATCATGTTTTTCTCCTGTTGGTGCATAATAAATACTGTTTTCTAAAAAGTCAACTGTTTGAGAAACTTTATTTTCTCTTGAATCTGTTTTTCGAGGCCGCGTTCCGTGGGCTGATAATAAGGCGCAGTGATCTGTATGCCATCGGGAACATAACGCACCCCGGCGGCATAGGCATGCGGTTCATCATGGGGATAGCGATAGTGCTGGGGTTTATTGCGGAGATGGGCGGGAACGTCCAGTGAGCCATGACTTTTGACGGCGGTCTCTGCTGCTTTATGTGCGAGATAGACGGCATTACTTTTGGGGGCAATCGCCAGATAAATAACCGCCTGCGAGAGGGCGAGCTCGCCTTCGGGAATGCCCAGTCGCTCAACAATCTGCCAGGCGTGAAGGGTCATTTCCAAGGCGCGGGGATCAGCAAGACCAATGTCCTCACTCGCCATGCGAATCAATCTTCGTGCAATATAGAGGGGGTCGCAGCCTGAGCTCAGCATGCGGATCATCCAATATAAGGCCGCATCTGGATCAGAGCCGCGGATCGATTTATGCAGGGCAGAAATCAAGTCGTAAAAATAGTCGCCCCCTTTGTCAAAGCGATGAATGGTCTCGCCTAAAACTGACAAAATAATATCTTTCGACAGCATGCCATCGGGAGCAAGGCCGCCGCACATCTCCACTAAATTCAAGAGTTGGCGGGCATCTCCATCTGCAGCAGCAATGAGCGTGGCCGTTTCGTCGGGCATAATCTTCAAGTTTTCCTGCTGGACTGCGCGTTGCAGTAATTCTGCTAAGTCTGCAGCTTGGAGGGCTTTTAAGACATATACCCGCGCGCGCGAGAGCAGTGCATTATTTAAAGAAAAAGCAGGGTTCTCAGTGGTGGCCCCAATCAGCGTAATCAGGCCGCTTTCCAGTGCCGGCAAAAAAGCATCCTGCTGGGACTTGTTAAAGCGATGGATTTCATCCACAAATAAAACCGTTGCTCCTTGATGTAGGCGCTGGCGTGCGGTGGCTGCATCCAAGACGGCCCGGATTTCTTTCACGCCGGATAAAACAGCAGAAATATATTCGATTTCGGCCTGAGCTTGCGTTGCCAATAAATGCGCAAGCGTGGTTTTGCCAGTGCCTGGCGGGCCCCACAGAATCATTGAATGTAAAAATCCTTGCTCAATGGCATGGGCGAGAGGTCTCCCTGGACTGAGCAAATGTTTCTGCCCGATATATTCTGCAAGGCAGGTCGGACGCATCCTCGCGGCGAGGGGGCGGGTGTCCGGCATGAGTTTCATGGAGGGACTCGCTGTATTTTTATGATTTGTGATTCATTATACACCCATCGATTTAGGGCGGGTAGGCAGGTTCCTCAAAATATGCTATGCTTCTTCAAAATCAAGCCAGGCACGATGCATGTCTCATTCGATTGTCGAAATTAAACAGGTTCAGCATTCTTTCAAGAAACCAGATCAGCAGGATTTATTGGTGATTGATGGGGTGGATTTGAGTTTGGGTGAGGGGGAGATTGTCGCACTGCTTGGGCAGTCTGGATCAGGCAAATCAACCCTGCTGCGAATTATTGCCGGTCTGATCAAGCCGACTCAAGGTGAGGTTGTGTATCAGGGCGAAAAAGTGCGGGGGCCGGCCTTGGGCATTGCCATGGTCTTTCAAAGTTTTGCTTTAATGCCCTGGTTGACGGTTTTGGAAAATGTGGAGCTGGGTCTGGAAGCGCAACGTATTCCCGCTAAAGTGCGGCGTGAGCGGGCATTGAAAGCGATTGATAAAATCGGCATGGACGGATTTGAAGGCGCGTATCCCAAAGAGCTGTCTGGCGGCATGCGTCAACGCGTAGGTTTTGCACGGGCTCTTGTGACAGAGCCGCAATTATTATTAATGGATGAACCTTTTTCTGCCTTGGATGTTTTGACTGCAGAAAGCCTGCGCAATGATTTGATGGAATTGTGGCAAAGCGCCGATAATAAGATGAAGTCGATTTTATTTGTCACTCACAATATCGAAGAGGCCGTATTGATTGCTGATCGGATTATTGTGTTTGGCAGCAACCCCGGCTCGATCAAAGGGGAGTTAAAAGTGGATCTCGCCCATCCACGCAATGGCCAGGATCCTGCCGTTTTACATTTAATTGATGAAGTGTATACCGTCATGACCAGTACGCGTTTGCAAGGCCTGCGCACGAAAGCGCGGCTCAATGTGCCTGAAAAAATCGGTCTCAATCATCGTCTCCCTGATGTAGGCGTCGCGGAATTGATCGGTCTTTTGGAGGCGGTGGATGAGCTGCAGCAAAAAGGCCCGATTGATCTCCCGCATCTGGCCAATCAGGTGCGCCTCAATATCGATGATCTCTTCCCTGTCCTGGATGCCTTGTCTTTACTGCAACTCGCCAAAGTGTCTGAAGGGGATATTGCCATGACCCGCAAAGGCAAAGAATTGCTGGACGCCGACATTATCGACAAAAAAGTCCTCTTCGCCAAATTACTCCTAGAGTCGATCCCCTTAGCCAAACATATCTACGACGTCTTAAAAGGCGTACCCCATCACAAAGCCTCAGAGGCCCACTTTGTCGAAGATCTAGAAGAGTATTTCACCCACGAAGAAGCCGGCCGTATTTTGCAAACCCTCATTGATTGGGGTCGTTATGCAGAAATCTTCGCCTATGATTATGATTCCGGCCTCTTGCATCTTGAGGATGTGCGGTGAACCTAGGATTTGTCACAAAACAGCGCGGCATCACTTATGATTAATATATATTTTTAAGATTATTTTGTTGGATAAATATATTTTTATTGACTTCTTTCTCAGCATAGAGTAAAATTACCTCCTCAATCATCTTTGAATATTTGGAGTTTTTATGCTGGCACCATCACTTGATGCTCTTGATGCTCTTGTTGCTGAGTTTAATTCTGGGGATGTTAAACAACAAGAGGCGGCTGCATTGCAGATATGTGCTTTATCTATTGACCCATCCAATCATGAAAAAATAATAAGTCGCTCTGAAATGTTTGGTGCATTATTGGTAGAGCTTGGTGTTAGCTCCGGTAGGGCTGAAATAAGAGAAATTGCTGTAAGGTTGATATTGAATTTATTGCATGAGGAATCTAACTGTAAAAAAATAGTAGATTACTCTGGAATGCTTGATGCATTGCTGGAGGCAGCAAAGGTCGCCCCATATAGGGGACAGGTAATCCCAAGATTGGCTGTGGAGGCGATATATAAATTATCTTGTTTGCAAGTTAGTCGTGAAGTGTTAGCAAAGAAACTTGGAGTATTTGACTCATTGCTAGTATCCTCCAACTCTTTTGATGCTGAGGCAAAAAAATGGGCTGTAGGAGCGATAGCGAATCTATTGCTTGAGGAAGACATTCGTAAAAAAGTAGGTGCTTCCTTGATAATGTGTGGCGTATTGCGGGCAGCATCCATGTTTCCTGATGTTGAAACAAAAAAATGGGCTGTCATGGCGATCTATCATTTATGTTTTGAACCATCCAATCGTAAAAAAATCAAAGCTTATCCTGGAATGCGGAAGGCATTAGAGAACGCACTTGAGTCTGATGATGTTGAGACAAAAATAATAGCTGCAGCGGTGATGCGTGAAGTGCATCCATTTTATAAAGCCTTGATGGATGTGGATTTTTATTTAAGGGAATGGTCTGTGCCCCTTGATGGCAAGTCTCTTGCAAAAAAGGCGCACTTTACGCAGGCGCTGAGTGAAATAAAGAGTGCGGGTGAATTAAGTAAGAAAACACTGCAGTCTGCTCCAGGTGGCAGTCTTGTTTCTCAAGATTACATTAATAAATTCCAGGCTGTAAATGAAAGTCTGAGGGATGTGGCGCTTCTTACAAGAAAAAAGCTTGCACAGATGTTTTATCCAGATCCAATAAAGACTTATGCTGCGTCTGTGGCAGGTGTAAGTTCGGTTTTTTATGGGAGTCACATAGATCCAAGTGGGGAGAATCCAGCAGTGTTTGATGCTAGGACGAACCGTCTTTAAGAAGCGTGAATAGTCGCTTCAGGCCGACGCAGCGTCAGGACTTCCAAAATGCCGGCTTGACGAATGGTCATCATGTAGAGCAGGTTCGCGATCAGGCATATGCCGGCGAGGGCTATCGAAAAGGATTTATAATGTGGAGCGTTTCAACTGCTTGTCCATGTTGCATATCTTCGCTATAAAGAATTGCTGCGCCGCTTTGAATGCTGGCGCTAATAATCAAACTATCGTAAAAACTGTATTGATATTTTTTGGCAATACGGATGGCGTGCTGGATTATTTCTGGAGTGATGCCGATCACGGTCGTTGCGGCGGTCAATAAACTAATCCACTCCTGTGCCCGTTCATGGCTTAATTTCAATTTTTTTAGACAAACTTGACTGACCTCAGTGAGTACCTGGGTGGAAATGAAAGGTGTTTGATCTAGTAAATCTTGAGCAATGTTTTTTTTGTTAATATCATCGCCCAATGCATAGATGATAATATTGGAGTCCAAAAAAAAATTATCCCTCATTGGCATCTTCACGATTAAACTTGTATTGCTTCATGTTTATATGCATTGAGTTTGAGAAGTCTCGAAGTGAACGTGTGGGGCGTTTGGGTGAAATTTTTTGGTAAAAAGTTTCAATATCGATCAGTACTGCAATGGGTTGTTCTGCGCGACAGATCATGAGTGTTTCATGTTTTAAATTGACGCGGTTTAACACATTTTCAAGTGTCTTTTGTAAATCCATTGTGCTGATTTGGCAGACCATGTCGTTCACCTAACTAATATGATTGATACGATTGTAGCATATTTGTTGACTTAAAGGAATCGGCTCTGGCTACGAGAATTTAAAATGTGTCTTTAATTTGGCTGTATCGCTTCAGGCCGACGCAGGGTCAGGACTTCTAAGATGCCGGCTTGACGAATGGTCATCATGTAGAGCAGGTTCGCGATCAGGCATACGCCGGCAAGAGCGCTTAGAATTGCAAACATGACGGTGTAATTAAAATGGGCGACCAGAATACTGCTGAGGAGTGCGCCGGCGCCGAGGGCGATATTGTAGAAACCATTCCAGACGGCCCAGAAGAGGGCGCTTTGTTTTTGACTGAAATAGCGTTGATAGATCGCGCAAATCACGGGGCTTTGAAAGGCACCGCCGAGGCCAAGACCGATTTCGACTAAATAGAGTTGCCAAGGATGATGCACAAAAAAATAGCCGAGATAGCTCACGAACACCATGAGTTGTGAGCTGCACATGAACCACTCGTCATTTTGATAGTAATGCTCAATTTTGCCGGCAATCCACATAAAGACACCGATCACGATCGAGAAAATGCAAATCGCAATGCCGGCGGTCTGCAGATCGCCGCCGATTCTGAGCACAAAATCAGACCAGAGCGGGGTCATGAACGCGCCTGTGGCAATGATCAGCATATTGATTAAGATCAGGCCGTTGGTGATGTGCAGGTTTTCCTTGGATTGCTGGAAATAACTCATTGACGTTTCATGGCCTTGAAGAACGCATCATTGGTTTTGGATTCTTTCAGATGTTCGCTTAAGAATTCCATGGCGGCGATTTCGGTCATGGGGTGCATCAACTTGCGTAGGATCCATAGGCGTTGTAATTCGTCCGGTTTGGTGAGAAGTTCTTCGTGACGCGTGCCGGATTTATTGAAGTAAATAGCCGGGTAGATGCGTCTTTCAGCGATTTTGCGATCGAGATATAACTCGGAATTTCCGGTGCTTTTGAATTCTTCAAAAATCACATCGTCCATCTTCGAGCCGGTGTCAATCAAGGCGGTGGCAATAATGGTCAGGCTGCCGCCTTCTGCCGTATTTCGGGCGGCACCAAAGAAGCGTTTCGGACGTTGCAGCGCATTCGCGTCCACGCCGCCGGTGAGGACTTTGCCGGAAGAGGGGGCAACGGTGTTGTAAGCGCGGGCAAGGCGGGTGATGGAGTCGAGCAAAATCACCACATCTTGTTTGTGCTCGACTAAGCGCTTGGCTTTTTCGATCACCATTTCGGCGAGTTGCACATGGCGTGTGGCGGGTTCATCAAAGGTGCTGGCCACGACTTCACCGCGGACGGTACGGGCCATTTCCGTTACTTCTTCAGGGCGCTCATCGATGAGGAGAACAATCAAATAACATTCAGGATAATTTTGTGAAATTGAGTTGGCAATATTCTGCATCATAATGGTTTTACCCACTTTAGGTGGCGCCACAATCAAGGCACGCTGGCCTTTACCCATGGGCGAAACCAGGTCAATAATCCGCGCGGTAATGTCTTCGGTAGAACCATTGCCGATTTCCATTTTGATGCGTTCTTGCGGAAACAGCGGGGTTAAATTTTCAAATAAAATCTTTTGCTTGGCCTGCTCGGGATGATCAAAATTGACCGAATCGATTTTGGTCAGGGCAAAATAGCGCTCGCCTTCTTTGGGCGGGCGGATGCGTCCGGAAATACTGTCGCCGGTGCGTAAATTAAAACGACGAATTAACTGCGGTGGGACATACACATCATCTGGATTGGCGACATAATAGCTATCAGAGGAGCGCAGAAATCCATAGCCATCCTGCAAAATTTCCAGGACACCTTCGCCGAAAATATCCTCACCCTTGCGGGTATGGGATTTTAAAATGGCAAAGATGATTTCCTGTTTGCGGGAGCGCCCGACGTTTTCAACGCCAAGGGAATTGGCTAGTTCCATCAGGTCGGCAATGGATTTCTTTTTTAGATCATTTAGATTCATGTCACACTCGCAGATAAAACTTTAGATATGCTGGTCAATAAAGGCTTGCAATTGGGCTTTGGTTAAAGCGCCGACTTTGGTTCCGTGAACCGTGCCGTTTTTAATGATCAGAAGGGTGGGGATGCCGCGAACGCCATATTTTTCAGTGAGTTCTGGGCATTCGTCTACATTGACTTTGGCAATCTTGATTTTGCCTTGGTTTTCAAGAGAAATTTCATGCAAAATCGGTGCAATGGCACGGCAGGGGCCACACCACTCTGCCCAAAAATCAACGAGCACAGAGGTGCCCGACTTGAGAATTTCGCTGTCAAAGTTATCATTGTTGATGGTTATAATTGTGTCACTCATGTTGTGATGCCTCTCTGTGTTTTTTTGAAAGAATGGGGTCAGGTTACAAAAAGATAGAACATATTGAACGTGCCAAAGAATCTCTGGCTTGTGGTATAATGCACTTCTTTTTTTAAAAAAACAAGAGGGGCGATGCAAAAAAACAGTCCGGAGTGTCTAGCCTGTCTGCTGGCTTTTTGCGATTATTGTTTTTTATCAAAAGGCTTAAGTGCGAATACGATTGCTTCTTATCGCTATGATTTGCAACATTTTCAAGTTTTTTTGGCAGAAAAAAAAGGGAGCCTTTTGGCCGCCACGGCTGCGGATATTCAAGCCTATTTAACCCAGCGTTATCAGCAGAAAGTGAGTGCCCGTTCGAATGCGCGCCTGCTGTCTGCACTGCGTCATTTTTATGGATGGGCGCAGGAAACGTGCGCGCTGACGCAAAGCCCGATTGCTGAAATTGATCAGCCGCAATTGGGCCGTCCCCTCCCTAAAACCTTAAGTGAAGCAGCAGTGATACAATTGCTGCAAGCGCCGGATTGCAGCACCGATATTGGCCTGCGTGATCGCGCGATGCTGGAACTTTTGTATGCCTCCGGCCTGCGGATCAGTGAATTGATCGGACTGAAGCTGCATATGCTGCAGATTCCACCGGGTGTGATTAAAATTAGGGGCAAAGGCAGTAAAGAGCGGCTCGTGCCGATTGGAGAAGAAGCGCAGTCCTGGTTGCAGCAGTATATCGAGGTCGCGCGTCCTGGTTTGCAGAAAGGCAGTTTGTCCGCGCAGCTCTTTCTCAGCCAGAAAGGCGGTTCGATCTCCCGTCAAGGATTCTGGTATCGAATTAAAGTCTATGCCGCCGCAGTAGGCTTGCAACAGGATCTTTCACCGCATACCCTGCGTCATGCATTTGCCACGCATTTGCTCAACCATGGCGCGGATCTGCGCGTGGTGCAAATGTTGCTGGGGCATAGCAGTGTGAGTACAACGCAAATCTACACGCATATTGCCACCGAGCGCCTGCAGAAACTCTACGCCGAGCATCATCCGCGTGCTTAATTTCTATAGCGTGCTGGCGCTGAAATAACGCAGCAGCATCAGCAACACTTGAATGATAATCAAGACGACCATGGGAGATAAATCAAAGCCGGCAATAATCGGGAGAATGCGGCGAATGGGGCGATATAAGGGCTCCGTCAATTGCGCAAAGGCGTGGTAGATGGGGTTGAGATGGGCCTGGGCACTGAAGCTTAAGAGTGCGCGGATGATGATGATAAAAAAGTAGAGGTTTAGGATCAGGCTGGCTAATCTGAGGCCCATGATCATGGCGAAGAGGGGGCCGGGCAGGCTGGTTTGCGTGAGGAGGGAGATCAGGGCTAAAGAAAGCGCTTCCGTCAATAGAATAAGAATAATCGCGGCGCAATCCACGCCGAGAAATCCTGGAATAATGCGGCGCAGGGGCAGGAGGGCGAAGTTAGTCATCTTCATCACAAACTGAGACAAGGGATTATAAAAGTCGGCTTTGACCCATTGTAAGAAAAAGCGCAGTACCACTAATCCGATAAAAAAATTGAAGAGGATGTTCACTAAAAACAAGCCGATTTCATTGAGTAATAGGAGCATCTTAGGATCCTTTTGCGAGTTCAAGGGCGCGGTTTTTGCAGGCCTGCATGGCTTCTTCCAGCAGGTTCATTAAATGATTGTTCTCCATGCTGGCAATGGCTGCAGCGGTACTGCCTCCTTTTGAGGAAACCTGCGCGCGGAGGCTGGCAAAATCGCTCGTGCTTTCCAGGGCCAGCTTGGCCGCGCCATACGCGGTTTGGGCGGTGAAGAGGTGTGCGGTGTCTGCGCTCAGGCCCATTTTTAGCGCGACGGCTTCCATGATTTCCATGAAATAAAAATAATAGCCTGGGCCGCTGCCGGATAAAGCGGTAATCGCTGCAAGATCGCCTTCCTCTTTGACCCAGCTGATCACGCCAGTGGCACGCAGAATGGATTCGGCGAGATTCTGATGCGCTGTGTGCGCGGCGGCATTGGCAAAGAGGCCGGTCGCTCCGGCTTGAACGGCGGCGGGGGTGTTGGGCATGGCGCGTACGATCGCCACAGGTGCATCCAGCCATTGCGCGAGCTGGGTCACCGTAATCCCTGCCATGACGGAAATGATGAGGGGAGAATGAGTTTTGCAGTAGGCTTGCAGTTGCATGCAGGCGGCTTCTGCATCTTGCGGCTTAATGGCTAAGACGAGTACGTCGGCTTTGCTTAAAGCGGTCTGAAGATCTGCTGATGCTGCCACGCCGTATTCTGCCCTAAAAGCCTGGCATTTAGCGGGGTTGCGATCGATAACCTGTATGTAGTGGGCCGGATAGCCATCGTGAATGAGGCCAGCAATAATCGCCCGGGACATATTGCCGCCGCCGAGGAAAAGAAGGGTGTGCGTGCGCATGATCAGCCTCTGTATCAATGGGGTGAGCGTTATTTTAAACTGAATGTGTGTCAAAAGCTACCGTCTGCAGATGCTTTGTGGTAGGATAATTGCACTGCAATTTGATTTTACTTTTTTATGCTGAATAATTCAAAAGACAATATGCTTTCGCAACAGATTCGGACCTGGGGAAAGGTAGACGCGGCGATTGAAGGTCTGTTTCGTCGTATCGATCGCGCTGGGTTTTTATTGCCGGCGTTTCAGGATTTCGCCTACGCGGATATGGATCTCCCTACTTTACATGGAGAGATCATGCTCTCGCCGGTGGTGCAGGCAAAATTGCTGCAGGCTGCTGATGTACAGGCGGGGGAAACGGTTTTAGAAGTCGGGACCGGGAATGGCTTTTTAACTGCGCTCTTGGCCCAGCTGGCGCAGCATGTCACTTCCGTAGAATATTATGTGGATTTGCAAGAAGTCGCGGCGCAGAATCTGGCCCGTGTGGGCTGTCAGAATGTGAGTTTGGCGGTCGGGAATGCGGCAAGTGGTTGGAAGTTAGATCAGCCGGTGGATGTGGTGGTGTTGACCGGTGGCCTGCCTTTTTTGCCCGAAGCATTTAAAAAGTGCGTGAAGCCAGGTGGGCGCATTGTGGCGATTTTAGGAGAGGCAGCAGCGATGCAAGTTACGGTGTTGCGTCAGCCGGAATCTCGCTGGACCTCAGAAAAAATATTTGAAACGACGGTGCCTTTGCTGCTGAAGGCTTCCCAACCTGAACGCTTTGTATTTTAAGGATAGATTATGAGATTTAAAAAGCTCGCTGTGTTATGTAGTGTGATGCCAGGGATTGCGCTGGCCAGTACGGATTTGCAGACGATTTATCAGCAGGCCGCTGCAAATAATGGCACCTATCTTGCTGCCAAAGCCACCTATCAAGCGGCGAGCTATGGCGTGCCGATCAGTCGCGCGAATTTGTTGCCCAGTCTGGTCGCAACGGCCAATACCGCGGCGACGCATATCAGTCCCGGTCCGGCGGGCTACCCCAATACGAATGGTTATGGCTTGACCTTGACCCAGCCTTTGTTGAATCTCGGCGCCTGGTATAGTTATTCGCAGGCCGAAGCGACGTACAAACAAGCCGCGGTGACGTATGCGCAGGCGATTCAAAGTTTGATTATGACGACGGCCTCCAGCTATTTTTCAGTGCTGGAAGCACAGGATCAATTGCGCTATGCAGAAGCCAATCAGCAATCCCTGGCTGAGCAAATGACGCAAACGGATGCGCAATATAAAGTCGGGATTAAAGCCCTGACCGATGTGGAGTCCACCCGCGCTAGTTATGAATCTGCGATTGCGACAACGGTGGCGGATCAGAATAATTTGAATGATGCGCTGGTCTCGCTGGCGGTGGTCACAGGGCAGCCGGAAAAAGATCTCGCTCCTTTGAAACAGGATTTCCCCTTATTGAAGCCTGATCCAGCGGATATGCAGGCCTGGGTGCAGTTTGGTCTGCAAAATAATTTAGCCTTGCAGTCGGCGGCGTTACAGAGTGAAATCGATAAACTCGGGATTCGCGTCACTGCCTTCACAGGTTATGTGCCGACCATTAATGTCGAAGGAATCTATGATAATAATAACGATGGCGGGGGCACGAGTTCGAGTAGTGCCTCGAGTTCAAGCAATGTTCCCGAGGGGCAGGGCGATCGCATTACAACAAAGTCTGCTGAATTAGCCTTAAATTGGAATGCATTTAGCGGCGGGCAGACCTATGCCAGCGTCAAGCAGGATCAATTTACCTATCAGGCGGGCGTGGCCAATCAGGCGCAGACGGGGCGGCAAACCGATAGCAATGTCAGTCAGGCTTATCTGAATGTCTTGTCTGATATCAGTCAAATTCAGGCCTATGGTCAGGCGGTCATTTCCGGTGAAGTCTCTTTAAAGGCGATGAAAGCAGGGTACTTGGTGGGGACGCGTACGATTGTCGATGTCTTGACTGAGCAAAGTAATCTCTTCAGTAGTCAGCAGCTGTATGCGCAATCTATTTATAATTACATCAATGATAGTTTGAATTTAAAAGAACAGGCCGGATTGCTGGGGCCCCAGGATATTACCGCTGTCAATGGCTGGTTAGTGCCTGCTGTCGATGCGACTTCTCCTTCTGCTCCTACCGCCGCACATTCCTAAGGCACGATGTTTGAAAAAATACGTATTTTAAGGCGCCCGGTCAATGCGACCGTATTGGAAAACTTGATGCAAAATCAGGTGGACCCTTTTCTTGCTAAAATCATTGCAGCGCGACCGATTCCCGAGCATGCGAAAGCGGAGTTCTCTCTTTTTAATGCGCGCTTGAGTGATTTGAGTTCGCCTTTTTTATTGCAAGATGTCGATAAAGCAGTGGCGCGGATTCGTGAAGCTATGCGTTTGAAGCAGCATATTGCCTTGGAGACGGACCACGATTGTGATGGTCAAACCAGTCACGCAGTGTTGATGCGGGCGTTCATTGATATTTTGGGGTATCCTGCGGAATATGTGCATTCTTTTATTGGGCATCGCCTGCGTGAAGGCTATGGCCTTTCAGATGCATTGGCAGACCGAATTTTGCAGCATACGCCTCAGATTGCGCTGGTGATTACGGCAGATAATGGCAGCTCTGATGAGGCGCGGATTGCGCGTTTAAAAGCGGCGGGGATCGATGTGATTGTGACGGATCATCATGGGATTCCAGCGGAGGGCATTCCCGCCAGCGCCTATGCTTGCCTGAATCCCACGCGTACGGATTGTGAATTTCCAGATCCTTACATTGCAGGCTGTATGGTGGCCTGGCTGCTGATGGCGGCCACGCGGCGTGCAATGGTCGATGCGGGAGATCTGCCTGCCGGCACGCCTTCGATGACCGATCTGCTTGATTTTGTGGCAGTCGGAACAGTGGCGGATTGTGTGAGTATGGCGCGCAGTTTAAATAATCGTGTGGTGGTCCAATATGGTTTGCAAAAAATCAATCAGTTTGCACGCCCGTGTTGGCAGGCTTTACGGCCTTTGCTGAAAAATATTCAGGTCACCCCGGAAGATTTGGGCTTTTTGATTGGGCCTCTCTTAAATAGCGATGGGCGTTTGTCAGATGCGCTGGGTTCTGTGAGCTTTTTATTGGCGCCGGATGTGGATGCGGCTAGTATGTGGGTGGAGAATCTGTTTCAGCAGAATCAAGAACGCAAGCGTATTCAGCAGGAGCTGGTCAGTGATGCGTTGCGTCAAGCTGAACATCAGGTGATGTCAGGTCGTTCCTCCATTGTCGTGTATCTGGAGGAAGGCCATGCCGGTGTGCATGGCATTGCAGCAAGTCGGATCAAGGATCAGTTCGGGCGTCCGGTGATTATTTTTTCTCCCAAATTGAATGATGCCCTGACGATCACCGGGTCTTGCCGCAGTATTGATGCCTTACATATTCGGGAAACGCTGCAGCAGATTGCGGATCAATATCCTGATTTAATTCTCAAATTTGGGGGGCATAAAGCCGCAGCCGGCCTGACCATTGCCTTGGAGCAGTTTGAAGATTTTAGTTTGGCTTTTGAAAGGCAGGTCGCTGAAAATTTAGCTGATCATCGTGTGGGGCCCGTGATCTGGACAGATGGGGTCTGGGAGGGGGCGTTTGATGAGCTGCGGATTCAAGCTTTACAAAGCCTGCAGCCGTATGGGCGGGAATTTGATGAGCCGATTTTTGAAAGTTATGCTTATGTTAAAACCATGCGTCGTTTTGGCAAAAGCTATAATCATCTCGAATTGCTTCTCAATTTTTCGGAGGGAAAAACGGTCAAAGCTATTTGGTTTGGGGCTTGCCAGGCGGGGGAGATGCCGGTGCAAGAGCAGGATCGTGTACATATTGTTTTCAATTTACCTCTGTATTCAAAGTCATCAAAAATAATAGAGTTGAATTTGAAATATGCTGAGCGTTGTGGCTAAAATTGTGTTACAATGCCAGGTATGAGCGAATTGATCACCTTACATCCTAGTCAAAATAACCCGCGCCTGATTCAGGTCATTACTGATTGTCTGCGCCTTGGAGGCGTGATTGCCTATCCCACCGACTCCGGTTATGCCTTGGGTTGTCTCTATCGTCAAAAAGAGGCGATCCAGCGCATGAAAGTGATACGGGCTTTGGATGATGCGCATCGTTTTACGTTTATTTGTCGTGATCTGTCCGAAATTTCACAGTATGCCAAAGTGTCGAATGCGCAGTTTCGAATTCTGAAGAAATGTTTGCCGGGCGGCTATACTTTTATTTTGGAGGGCGCGCGTGCGGGTATGTTGGGCGTGCGGATTCCCGATCATCCGATTGCCCTGATGATTGTAGGGGCTTTGGAAGAGCCGCTCTTGTCAACGACTTTGATTTTGCCGGATCACGATGCGCCTTTATTTTATCCGGAAGATGTGGCCGATGCCTTGGAAGGAGAGGTGGATATTATTATTGATGCAGGGTATGCGGGCTATGAACCGACCTCTGTCGTGGATTTAACAGGAGAACGCCCCGTGGTGATTCGTCAGGGAAGTGGAGATGTGAGTGAGTTTTTATCATGAATGAAGTGCAGCCGAGTGAAAAAATCCAAAAAGTATTGAGCCGTTATGGCTATGGTTCGCGGCGGGAGATCGAAGGCTGGCTGGTCGCAGGGCGCATTCATTTAAACACTAAGCTGGCCAAGCTGGGTGATCGCATGACGCTTGCGGATGCCATTAAATTAGATGGTCGGCTGGTGATCCTGCGTCCGGAAGTCGCGTTGCCGAAAGTCTTGATGTATTACAAGCCGGTAGGTCAGGTGTGTAGTCGCAAAGATCCAGAGGGGCGACCCACCGTTTTCGATGCGCTCCCAAAGGTGCAAAATGCGCGCTGGATTATGATCGGGCGTCTTGATTTTAATACCTCGGGTTTGATTTTATTTACCACCCATGGCGAGTTGGCGAATGCGCTGATGCATCCCAAGCAGCAAATTGAGCGTGAATATGCCGTGCGTGTCTTCGGCAGTTTAAGCGAAGAACAGACGAAAATGCTGTTGAAGGGTGTGGAATTAGAAGATGGTTTTGCGCAGTTTAAAGCCTTGAAAGATGAGGGCGGCGAGGGGCACAATCATTGGTATCACGTAGTCTTAACCGAGGGTCGAAATCGTGAAGTCCGCCGGATGTTTGAATATTTTAATATGACCGTCAGCCGTTTGATCCGGATTCGTTTTGGCGATTTTAGTTTGCCGCGCGAGTTGGCACGCGGTAAAACCCTGATGCTCACCGATGTGGAAGTAAAAGCGCTGTTCAAAAGCGTCAACTTAAACCTACGCTAAGGGGAGTGCTGCACAACGATGATCCTCGGGGTATTTAATCAATTATTAGTGGTCTTAGTCGTGACGATTGCCGTGGTGGCCGCATGTCGACGCATGAACTTCCCGCCGATTGTTGGTTATATTATCGTGGGCTTGATGATCAGTTTGATTGGGCATAATTCGTTTCAGCATTTTTCGAAGTTGACCGTTTTAGCCCGCTATGGCGTGGTGTTTCTATTATTTTCGATTGGTCTGGATTTCTCGCTGCCGCGTTTAATCAGTATGAAGAAAATGGTTTTTGGCTTGGGCAGCTTGCAAATGCTAGCCTGTGGTGGCTTGAGCTATCTTTTATGTGCCCTGCTGCATCTAGATGGTCTGACCGGGTTTGTGGTTGCGGTGGCCGTGGCCATGTCTTCTACAGCGATTATCAGTAAAATTTTGAAAGAAAACGGCGAGTCCGGCACGCATGTCGGGCACTTAACTATGAGTATGCTGATTTTTCAAGATTTGATGGTGGTGCCGGCGATTATTATTACCACTTTTTTTGCGACCCACACCGGCGGGAATATTTTAAGCTCCCTTGGGGTGGAGCTGCTTAAAGGTGTCTTTACCTTTGCAGTTCTGGTTTTGGTGGGAAAAAAAGTCTTTACGCCTATTTTCCATGAAGTCGCACGCTCACGTTCTGCAGAACTCTTTACCTTAGCGACGTTGTTTGTGGTCTTGAGTGCGGCGTATTTTTCGGATCTGATGGGAATGTCGACGGAGTTCGGTGCCTTTTTGGCGGGGGCGATCATTGGCGGCACGCCCTATCATCATCAGGTTGAAAGCGATATTCGGCCATTTCGTGATGTGCTTCTGGGGTTGTTTTTTATCGGCATTGGCACGCTTCTGAATATTGATGTATTTGTCGCGCATTTTCTAGTGATTATTACCGCGGCTTTGATTATTTTCGTGCTGAAGCTGGTGATTATTGCCTTCCTGGTGAAATATTTGAAATTAGGCGGGCCGCGGGAATCAGTCAAAGTGGGCTTATTGTTGGCGCAGGCAGGGGAATTTGGTTTTGTACTAGTGGCGATGGCCTCTGAATTTGATTTTCTGGGCGATATGCAGGCGCAGATTATTTTGGCGTCGTTGATCATCAGTATGTTGTTGTCCATCTTGAGTTTGCGTTTCCAGAATCAACTCATTCCACGGCTGACGCGGCTATTGTTTGGAAAGTGTAAACTGCAGCCCGACGCAGTACAGAATATTCAGCTCACACCTGGGGTGATTTTGATTGCGGGGTTTAGCCGCATTGGACAGTGGGTGGCCAA
The DNA here is from genome assembly GCA_945860585.1 of Francisella tularensis subsp. holarctica. Lineage (GTDB taxonomy): Bacteria > Pseudomonadota > Gammaproteobacteria > Francisellales > CACEW01 > JAJZUD01. The sequence goes on from CAMARA010000002.1 coordinate 59,553, forward strand.
GGCCGTCAGTACGCAGGGGCATGCTTATCTTGCTCTGGATTTGGACCCGACGATTATCAATCAGGCGCGCCTGGCCGGTGAAAACGTCGTGTATGCCGATGCCGCTGATACCCATATTTTACAGAATCTGCATATTGAGCAGGCGAAAGCGATTGTCTTAACCTTTCAAGATGTGTCTATTTCATTGAAAGTCCTGCATCAAATGCGCATGTATAATACCACGGTACCGATTTTAGTGCGCACCCAAGATGATACGGATATGGAAGCTTTGCTGGCTGCGGGTGCAACCGAGGTGATTCCCGATGCATTGGAAGCGAGTTTGATTTTAAGCTTGCATATTTTAGTGAGTCTTGGCATGGATATGGCAAGCGCCATGGTCTGGAGCAATGAACTGCGTCAAGACCGTTATAAATTGTTAAAAGGATATTTTGTAGGCGACGAGTCCAATGGTGATCCCGATACGCCGCGTCAACAGCAGCGCGCGATTGCGATTCAAGAGGGTTATTTTGCGGAGGGGAAAACTATTTTTCATCTGGATATTCAACAGTTTGGTGTTGAAGTGATTGCCATGCGGAAGCGGGGAATTGTCGGCGCCAAGCCCGCGCATCAAACCAAAGTCCATGCGGGTGATGTACTGATTGTGGCCGGTTTGTTGGAGAATTTAGATCGCTTTGAGACACATATCGTGGAAGGGCGATGATTTTTATCAGTACCTTGCACAATCCCTATCAAAATCTTGCGCTGGAACATGCTTTATTTCAAAATACGCAAGCGCCGAGTTTATTTTTATATGTCAATACGCCCTGTGTGGTGATTGGGCGTGCGCAAAATCCATGGATTGAAGCCAATCTTGCGTATATGCAGCAGCGGCAGATTCCCTTGTTGCGGCGGCAAAGTGGGGGCGGCACGGTAGTGCATGATCTGGGGAATCTTAATTTTAGCTTTATGAGTCCCACCGCGCATTATGATAAACAGCAGCATCTGCGTATCGTTTTGAAAGCGCTGCATGATCTGGGGATTCCCGCAACGGTGAATGAGCGGCATGATCTGATGTTGCAGGGCAAAAAAATTTCCGGCAGTGCGTTTCGGGAGACGCGCGATCATTGTTTTCATCACGGTACCTTGCTGATTGAGAGTGATTTACCCGCGTTACGCGAAGCCCTGGCAGCGCCTCCGCTCAAAATCAAGACCAATGCCGTGCCTTCGGTGCGCAGTGCAGTGATGAATCTCTGTGATTTCAAGGCCGATCTTTCGATGCAACAGATGCAATCGCAGCTGATCACTGCTTTTTCTCTCCATCATCAGTTTACGATCGCGCCCACACTGCTGGATGAAACTGCTTTAGACAGCCCACTCGCGCAGACTGCGTTAAGCTTGTATCAAAGTCAGGAGTGGCTGTATCACAAAACCCTACCCTTCGAAGAGCAGCGCGAGGTGAATGGCCAGATCGTGACCCTGTATGTCGAACAGGGCGTGATTATGCGTTGTGTGCCACTCTTGTCTGAATGTGAAGCATGGATTGGCACTGAATTTGCGGTCCTCGCTATTTTCCCTTCTCCCTTTGCGGAGGAGGGCAGGGTGGAGGGGGGATAGCTACATGACTATTAAGGTCGGCTGTAGTACAATAGCGCTTTGGTTAAAATCAGAGTTTGAGTCATGATGAAAAACATCCGTAATTTCTCGGTGATCGCGCATATTGATCATGGAAAATCCACTTTATCCGATCGCATTATTGAGATCTGCGGTGGCTTAAGTGCGCGCGAGATGGAAGCGCAGGTCTTGGATTCCATGGATATCGAACGCGAGCGTGGGATCACGATTAAGGCGCAAAGTGTCTGTCTGGAATATAAGGCAAAAGATGGGGTGACGTATCAGCTGAATTTTATTGATACACCGGGGCATGTCGATTTTGCCTATGAAGTATCGCGCTCTCTCTCGGCCTGCGAAGGCGCGTTGTTGGTCGTGGATGCGGCACAGGGCGTGGAAGCGCAAACCGTTGCAAACTGTTACACGGCAATGGATCAGGGCCTAGAAGTAGTGCCGGTTTTAAATAAAATTGATTTGCCGCAATCCGAGCCGGAGCGGGTAGCCGAAGAAATTGAAGAAATTATTGGGATCGAAGCCACGGATGCAATTCGGTGTAGTGCGAAAACAGGCGTAGGCGTGATCGATGTGCTGGAAGAAATCGTCAAGCGCATTCCAGCGCCGCAGGGCGACCCTGAAGCCGCATTGCAGGCTTTGATTATTGATTCCTGGTTTGATGCCTATCTAGGCGTGGTGTCTTTGGTGCGGATCAAAAATGGCCGCCTGAAAAAGGGCGATAAAATTCTGGTGATGTCCACTGGGCAAAGCTATCATGCCGAACAAATCGGTGTGTTTACACCCAAGCGTCAATATCGGGATATCTTGAATTGCGGCGATGTTGGCTTTGTGGTGGCGAATGTTAAAGATGTACATGGCGCGCCGGTGGGTGATACATTAACACATGTCAAACCCGCTGCTGTTGAGCCTTTAGCCGGATTTAAAAAAGTGAAGCCGCAGGTGTATTCAGGCTTATTCCCGATTAATTCTGAAGATTACGAAGATTTCCGAGAAGCACTGGAAAAGCTGAGCTTGAACGACGCCTCTCTCTTTTTTGAACCAGAAACCTCTGAGGCGCTAGGCTTTGGTTTTCGCTGTGGCTTTTTGGGCCTGCTGCATATGGAAATTGTGCAGGAACGGCTGGAGCGCGAGTATAATCTCGATTTGATTACCTCTTCCCCAACGGTGGTTTACGAAGTGCTGTTGCGGAATGGAGAAGTGGTCTATGTCGATAATCCTTCCAAGCTACCCGATCTGGGCAAAATTGAAGAAATCCGTGAGCCGATTTGCGAGGCGCATATTTTAGTGCCGCAGGAATATGTCGGCAATGTGATGACGCTGTGCCAGGAAAAACGTGGTATCCAGATCAATATGCAATACGTCGGCAAGCAAGTCTCTATGACCTATGAATTGCCGATGGGCGAAGTGGTTTTAGACTTTTTTGATCGCCTCAAATCCGTGAGTCGTGGCTATGCCTCGCTGGATTATGGCTTTAAGCATTATCAGTCCGCACCCGTCGTGCGCCTGGATGTCCTGATCAACAGCGAGCGGGTAGATGCCCTGGCCTTGATGGCGCATCGGGATCAAGCGCAGTATCGTGGCCGCATGCTGGTTGATAAACTGAAGGACTTGATCCCTCGGCAGATGTTTGATGTCGCCATTCAAGCCGCCATCGGCGCCCAGATCATCGCCCGTTCCAGCGTGAAAGCCCTGCGTAAAAACGTCCTGGCAAAATGCTATGGCGGCGATATCAGCCGTAAGAAAAAGCTCCTTGAAAAGCAAAAGGAAGGGAAGAAACGCATGAAGCAAGTCGGTGCGGTAGAGATTCCGCAAGAAGCGTTTTTGGCAATTTTGAAAGTGGATAAGTAGCGTTTTTAAACTGGAAAGTATATTAAAAAAACTGCTTGAAATAAGCATGCCAGAAATATCAATGTTTTTAGGAATCATTATTTATATGTATCTTAAAGAGCACAACCCACCTCATTTTCATGTTGAATATAATGAGTTTAGTGCGATGATTGATATTGAGCATCTTTCTGTAATGGAGGGAAGGCTCCCTCCTCGTGTGCTCAGTCTGGCCATAGAATGGGCGTCGCTCAATAAGCAGGCGCTGGCAGACAATTGGGATTCTTTGCGCAAGGAGGGTTCTTTTGATAAAATAAAGCCATTGGTTTAAAAAAGAAAAATGAGGCGAATCATGAGCATTAAAGTATTGGCAGCCGAACATCTTCATGATATGGTTTTAAAAATTAAATTTAATGATCAAAAAGAATATATTATTGACCTCGGTGTCTTTATTCTCAATGAGCCACTCAAAATTATTCGCGCCTTGCAAGATCAGAAATTATTTCATGATTTTACCATTGCTCATGGTACAATCTGCTGGGCGAATGGTGCAGATCTTGCTCCAGAATACTTATATTTTCTTGCCAATAAAGAAGGCCCTCAATTGCATGAAAAATTTACTGCATGGGGATATCTTTAAATAATCGCCCATTCCGCCCTTGACATCTACTCTAAAAGGGCTAGAATACGTTCTAGAAATTTATTTTTAATTCTGTGCTTAAACAAGGGGATAAATAATGAAAAAATGGCTTGCAATTTTAGCAGTGACATTGGTTGCTGGATTTGGTGTTTTTACGATGGTCAATGTGTCCGCTGCTGCCCCCACCTTTGGTTGTGAGCTCGGCGCGCCAGGTTGTTAGGGTTGTAGAGAATGCCTTTCATTTGTCCTGATTATCTTTCTGGGGAAAAAATAAAAACTTTAGCAAGTGTAATGCATCGAGTTCCTGCTAATACGGTAAATGTTTTTTCCCCATTATTTCTTTTGAGTGTTAGCGATCCTCATTTTGATAAAGATTTTGCTGCGCGCTTTGGTTATTTTCGTGCTTTTTTTGATGGCTATCTACGTGAAGCTGCAGCGTGTATTTTGCCTGACAAATTTAATGCAGATGGGGTCAGTACATCGCAGTTCGAGGTTTCAGGTGACTCTACCACTATTTCCTTTATGCCTTATGATCAAATCGTGCAATCTCAGGAGCGCATGATTCGTTTGCAGATGTATATTTGTGCGGTGCATGATGGACGCAGGCATAAGTGGTATGCCGCAGGTCTTGCGCTGGCTGGAGGACTTTTAATTGCGGCGGATGTTGTTGTCGTGCCGCGATATGTGCATTCTTCCGATCGTTTTGGAACCGCCTCTTTAGCTAATCAATTGTTGATCGCCTTGTTTGCGGTTGTGGCTGGGCAAAGTGTGGCGCAACTTGCTAAGATTAAAATGGCTTTTTCGCGTTTGAAATATCCTAAAGCCCCGCCTTCTTGTTTGTCGCTTATGAAAGTGATGAGTCTTAAGAAATGGTTGCCCCCTGCGTTGGCGTTTGGTGCATTCAATGTGGCACGTGATATTACACCGGTTGCAGAGATGCTATATTCTGGATTTAAAAGTTTAGCTGCGTTTATTGGTGTGACTTTTGATCTCCCTTTAATCTTGATGAGTGTGTGTGTTTTTATGGCAACACTGTCATGGAATTTAAGGGCGCAAGATCGGCAGGCAGAGAAAGCCGGTATTGAACTGAAGATGATGGTGCATTCTTCTAGCGGTGATTCATCAGAATCAGCAGCAGGGCGAGAATCAGGGGTAAGTGATCCGGTGCGGATGTCAGTGCCAGTGCCACTAACGCCAGCTCATGCCGTTGATTCATCAGGCGACAGCATTGTTAGAGTGCCGATGTCAGATTCAGGAACGCATAATAGGTTGCGATCATCATCCGCTCAGCACAATACGTCGTTTCAGTCGGATGTCTCTTTATTTGGTCGTCGGGAACCTGGCGATGATGCAACAATAGAGCTTGGCTCTTAAAGCTCTTTTTAGGCTTATGCTGAGGTCAAGGGTGTGTGGGATTTTCTTCACCTCCACCCCAACCCTCCCCCGTCAAGGGGGAGGGAGCTGAAAATCTTCTAAGACCGCAAAACCGCTCCGCATTGGTGTTCGGCTTGAGCACAGACCTGGGTAATATATTGCTGTACTTCATCATCAACCAGCGTACGCTCGGTATGTTGCAAAATCAAGGCGATGGCGAGACTTTTTTGATCGGTGGGGAGGTTAGCGCCTTCATAGACGTCAAAAAGCTTGACCTCTTGTAGGAGCTCACAGGGGATGGACTGAATGGCGGCGATGAGTTGGCCGGCGGTTTGACTGCGGTTTACGACAAAAGCGAGATCACGGCGGATGCTGGGGTATTTAGAGACGGGTTTGATGGGATTGATTTGACCGGCCTGGAGCATGGAAAGCTTGATTTCAAAGAGAAAAACCTCGCTGGGGAGATCTAGTTTTTTGGCGATCTCGGGATGGAGGCGGCCGAAATAGCCTTGATTTTGTTGGTCTAGGAGCAGGTTTAGGCTTTGGCCGGGATGCATGAAGCGGGGGAGATTCTGGGTGGAGAAATCCGCTTTGACGTGGGCGAGTTCCAGAATATTTTCAATCACACCTTTGAGGTTAAAGAAATCGCCGGCGCCATAGCACGCTCCGGCGACGACCCATTCTTCCTCGGCTTTTGCACCGACAAAGCGCGGGCCGATTTCAAAAATCTTGACGGTTTCTTGCTGGCGATGAATATTGTTTTGCAAAATTTTCAGCAGACTGATTGAAACCTGCTGGCGCATGGCAGAAAGTTCACTGCTGATGGGATTGCTGAGCTGATATTGTGGGCTTTCACAAAAGTCAGCCTGCCATTGGGGGTCAATAAAGCTGTAACTTAAGACCTCCTGCATGCCGGTATGCATCAGGAAATGGCGTAACGCTTCGGCAGGTAGAATGCGTTCCGGCTGGAAATGCGTGTGCAGACTGGGCTGCGGGGCTTCACCGGGAATGCGATTGTAGCCATAAATTCGTGCGAGTTCCTCAATCAGATCGGCTTCGATATTTAAATCAAAACGGAACGACGGTGGTGTTAAGGTCAGGCCTTCGGTATCCACTGTGGTGATCTGACACTGCAATTGAGTAAACGTATTTTGAATAAAATCAAGGGGCAGGGTGATGCCGAGTATTTTTTCAATACGGGCAAAACGCAGGCGGATAGACGGCGCCGTCGGAATCTGCGCAGGTATATCGTAGATTTGAATGGGTTCTGCCTGACCGCCGATCAATTGAGCGGCCAAGTTTAAAGCGCGAAGTGGCAGTTCTGGATCCACGCCGCGTTCAAAACGATGCGAGGAATCGGTATGCAAGCCATACGCGCGGGCCTGGCCGGCGAGGGCGAGCGGTGCAAAAAATGCTGCCTCGAGTAAAATATTCTGCGTTGTGGGTGTGACGCTGGAATGCAGGCCACCCATGATTCCAGCTAAAGCTAAAACCTGTTTGGCATCGCGAATAATTAAGCTATTTTGTTGCAGGGTAATGTCGGCTTCATTGAGTAGCTTCAGCTTTTCCTGACCCTGAGCCAGGCAGACTTCTAAGGGCAGCTCCACTTGATCCGCATCAAACGCATGCATCGGCTGGCCGGTCAAGAGCATGACATAATTCAAAATATCCACGACAAAAGAAATGCTGCGCAAGCCAGAGCGCTCTAAGTCTTTGATCATCCAGGCCGGCGTTGCGGCTTGATTATTCACGGCTTGAATTTTTTGCAGGCAATAACGTGGTGCAGCGGCAGGCGCGCTGATCTGGACTTGATCCCCCTTGATCGTGGGATGAGTGGCCGCATTGGCGACGCTGAAATCCAGCTGATTGAAGAGGGCGATCTCCCGCGCAATTCCTTCTAAGCTTAAACAATCGCCGCGATTGGGTGTGAGTTCAATGCTGATCTGATGATCATCTAAATCTAAATAGGCCCGAATATACTGGCTTAGCGGTGCATCTGCGGGGAGTTCGATAATGCCATCAATGGTTTCAGTGAGGCCTAATTCTTTTTCCGAGCACAACATCCCTTGCGAGAGCACACCGCGTAATTTGGCTTCCTTGATAGTGAAATCTCCAGGCAAAACCGCGCCAACGGTGGCCACGCAGACTTTGATGCCAGCGCGTGCATTTTTAGCGCCGCAGACAATGTTTAAAGGTGTGGTGCTACCGATATTTACCTGGCAGACACGCAGGCGATCGGCATCTGGATGCTGCACGGCCTCGATGATTTCACCGATCACCACGCCTTGAAAAGCGGGTGCAATCAGGGTGCATTCATCGACCTCTAAGCCTAAATTGGTGAGTTGCTCACAGAGTTCTTCCGTTGAACAGCTCAATTGATTGTTTAAAAGGCGGCGCAGCCAGGATTCCGAAAATTTCATGAAGACTCCAAAAAGGTTATAATTGCCCTAAAAAACGGACATCATTTTCAAATAATAAACGCAGATCAGTGATGCCATAGCGCACCATGGTGAGGCGCTCGATGCCCATGCCAAAGGCAAATCCCTGGTGTTGCTCGGGATCAATGTTCACATTGTGCAAAACATTGGGATGGACCATCCCGCAACCCAATACTTCCAGCCAGCGGTTATTAAACCAGACATCCACTTCGGCCGAAGGTTCGGTAAAAGGAAAGGAATGCGGACGAAAACGAATGCGTAGATCTTTTTCAAAAAAATAACGCAGAAACGCTTCCAGTAAGCCTTTGAGATGGGTGAAGCGAATATCTTGATCCAGCCACAGCCCTTCCATCTGATGAAACATGGGCGAGTGGGTCTGGTCATAATCACAGCGATAAACCCGACCCTGGCTGATAATGCGTAAAGGCGGCGTGTTGTTTTCCATAAAACGAATCTGCACATTCGAGGTGTGCGTGCGTAAAAGCTGGCCATCACCAAAATAAAAGGTATCATGCGCAGCGCGGGCGGGATGATGTTCCGGAATATTCAAGGCCGTAAAATTGTGGAAATCATCTTCAATCTGCGGACCTTCAGCCAGTTGAAAACCGTTTTGCATGAAAAATTGCGAGATGCGTTCAATCGAGCGGTTGATCGGATGCGTATGGCCGGGCGGGACGCGGATGCCGGGCAAGCTCACATCAAGCTGTTGGCTTTGGAGTTCGCGCTGAAGTTTGGCGCTTTCCAATTGCGCATTTTTAGCTTGGAACGCATCCTCTAAAATCGTCTTGACGGCATTCACTTTCTGGCCCATCAGCGGGCGTTCCGCCGGCGTCAGATGCGTCATGGATTTGAGGATATCCGTCAGCTGTCCTTTTTTGCCTAAGATAGAAACTTTGAATTCATACAGCGCTTGGAGGTCCATCAGGGTGTTGATTTTTTGTAATGTTTCGTCTTGTAAGTGTGAAAGTTCCTGCACGATCTAATCTTGTCTAGTCTAGTGAAGCAGTCATTTTAGCACAAATCATTGCCAAAAGAGAATGGAGGCTGCTATAATTGGCAGAGTTTTTAACGATAAGAGGATGGTTTATGTCAGTTTACAGCACAAATGAATTCAAAGGTGGCGTCAAGATTTTGCTGGATGGTCAGCCCTATAATATTTTGGAAAATGAATTCGTCAAGCCCGGAAAAGGTCAGGCGTTCAATCGCGTTAAAATTCGTAATCTGATTAATGGGCGTGTGATTGAGCGGACATTCAAGTCAGGCGATACGGTTGAAGGGGCAGAAGTTGCGGATATTGAAGTGCAGTATTTGTATCATGATGGCCAGTTTTTTCACTTTATGCAGCCTGAAAGTTTTGAGCAATATCAAGTTTCCGAGGCGGTAATTGGGGACAATGTTAAATGGTTGATGGAGCAATGCGAGTGCATGTTGACCATGTGGAATGATGCGCCTTTGACCATCACGCCCCCCAGCTTTATTGAAGCCAAAATTGTCGAGACCGATCCAGGCGTAAAAGGCGATACCTCTGGCGGCGGCGGCAAGCCTGCTGTGCTTGAAACGGGTGCCGTCGTGCGTGTGCCTTTGTTTGTGCAGATCGGTGAAATCGTGCGTGTCGATACTCGCACGGGTGATTATTTGTCGCGTGTGTCTGCGAAGTAAATGACTTTTGCGCCCACTGCCTCGCTCAAGCACTTGCGCCTGCGAGCAAGGGTTTTAGAGCAGATCCGTGCTTTTTTTAAGGCGCGGGATGTTTTAGAGGTAGATACCCCGATTCTGGCTTTAGCGCCGGTGACCGATCCCCATATCCAAGCTTTAAAAACCAGAATCAGTCTGTTTGGCGCGCAGGATTTTTATCTGCAAACGTCGCCGGAGTATTATCTCAAGCGCTTGCTTGCGGCCTATCCGATTTCGGTGTATCAGTTGGGAAAAGTCTTTCGCGATGATGAGTGTGGGCGCCATCATGCACCCGAATTCACGATGCTGGAGTGGTATCGTCTGGGTCTTGATGATCATGCCTTGATGGAGGAGATGCAGGCTTTGTTTCAGCTGCTCTGGTCGGCGCTTCACGATGCACCTTTATCCTTTGAAAAATTAAGTTATAAACAAGCCTTTGTGCGTTATCTTGCGATTAATCCGCATCAAGTGAGCTTAACTGCATTGCAAGCTTTGGTGCGGGAAAAAGTGGGGGAGATCCCCCATTTATCTACCCCTGATCGCGATACCTGCCTGCAATTGCTTATGTCTATGGTGATCGAACCTGCGCTGGCGCATCTGCCCGGCCCCGTATTTATTTATGATTTTCCCGCTACTCAAGCCGCACTGGCCCAACTGCGTCAGGATGCAGAGGGGGATGCGGTAGCAGGGCGTTTTGAAGTCTACTGGCGGGGGCTGGAATTGGCGAATGGCTATCATGAATTAAGCGATGCCACCCTGCAAGCGCAGCGTTTTGAGAGTGATCTCGCCAAGCGACAGGCCCTCAATTTGCCTGCAGTGCCGATCGATCAGAAATTATTAGCCGCATTGCAATCCGGCCTCCCCGCCTGTGCCGGTGTAGCACTTGGGTTTGAGCGGTTGCTGATGATTCTGTCCGGTGCCACCCACATCGAAGCCGTCTCTGCATTTCATCGGTATTAAAATATATGCTTCTCTAAAAAACACCTGTGTCATCCTCGCAAACGCGGGGATCCAGTCCAATATCTTCCTTAAAAAAATTAGAGTGAAGAGCGCCCTTAGACTGGATCCCCGCGTTTGCGAGGATGACACAAGGGTGGCAAGGATGGCCCAGGTCTTTTTGAGATAATCAATATTAAAACAAATCCCCTTCACTCTGATGTTCCGCATGATAAGACGAGCGCACATTCGGCCCGGAGGCAACATTTTTAAAGCCCATTTTTTTAGCCAATTCGCCAAAAACCTGATACTGCGCCGGGGTCACATAGCGTTTGATCGGAAAGTGAAAATTGCTGGGTTGGAGATATTGACCGATCGTCACCATGTCGACTTGATGTGCCCGCAGATCAGCGAGGGTGATTTCGACTTCCTCATCGGTCTCGCCTAAGCCGAGCATGATCCCAGACTTCGTGGGAATATGCGGCATGCGCGCCTTGTATTCCTGGAGCAGGCGCAGCGACCAGGCATAATCTGAGCCCGCGCGTACCTGCGGATAGAGGCGCTCCACCGTTTCGATATTGTGATTGAAGACATCGGGTGCATGGGTGGAGAGCTGCTCAATCGCAATCGGCAAGCGATGTTTGCCGCGGAAATCAGGCACGAGAATCTCAATTTTAATTCCCGGATTCGCCGCGCGCGTGGCCTGAATACACTCTGCAAAATGCGTGGCACCGCCATCGCGCAGATCATCGCGATCCACCGAGGTGATCACCACATATTTAAGCGCCATTTCTTTGATCGCAGCCGCGAGATTAGTGGGTTCGTGAATATCCAGTGCATCAGGGCGTCCATGGGCGACATCACAAAAACTACAGCGGCGAGTGCATTTATCCCCCATAATCATAAAGGTCGCCGCTCCTTTGCTAAAACACTCCGCCAGATTGGGGCAGGAGGCTTCTTCACACACAGAGCTCAGTTTTTTCTCACGCAAAATCGTCTTGATGCGATTAATCTCCGAGGCCTCATTCACCTTGGGAAGCTTGACATACAGCCATTCCGGCAGGCGCAGGCGCTCCTCCGTTTTTTCGATTTTGATCGGAATGCGTGACAATTTATCATAATCGCGGTGCTTTTGAGTCACATCAGGGCTCTGCATGAACATCCTCATCTTAATTGGCTGAGGACATTTTCCATGAAATTGCCCAGTTTGACAATGATGAGCGTAATTATGTTATGATTAAGCTTAAAAAGGAGGCATCATGGTATCCCTTGATTTACACAGTTTTCAAAATGCACTATTGCGTTTAGACGAAGCCTGGGCGATTCTGAAAGCAGATACTGAAAATTCCATTGTGCAAGATGCGGTGATTCAGCGTTTTGAGTTTAGCTATGAATTATCCTGGAAAATGTTAAAGCGTTATTTAGAGTTAACTGGCCCCAATGCTGCGCTTTTTGATGGAATGAGTTTTCAAAATTTGATTAGAGTAGGTTCAGAGCAAGGCCTGTTAAAGTCTGGCTGGGATGTGTGGTGGGATTACCGTGATGCGCGTGCGGCAACGAGTCATCTGGATGATGAAAAAAAAGTAAAAGCAGTGCTCATCTTAATTCCTGGTTTTATGGCAGAAGCCCAATATTTATTGGAACAATTGCAAAGTCGGAGCAGAGTTTGATTATTCAGCAAGCCATTCAGGCTGATTTAGTGCCGCTTCCCATTGTGTGATGACTTGATGCATGAGCTGGGGTGCGTGCACGAACTCAGACATCTGGGTCATTTTGAGGTCGGTATAGCCGCAGGGGTTGATTTGGCTGAAGGGGGCGAGGTCCATCTCTACATTCAGGGCCAGGCCATGATAGGCGCGCGCATTGCGGATACGCAGACCCAGCGAGGCAATTTTGGCTTGATGCACATACACACCGGGCATGCCCTCGCGCAGATGTGCTGGAATATTCCAAGCTTGTAGAAGTTGGATGGTCTGAGCTTCAATCCGGCTGACAAACTCTGCTGCGGCCCAGTTTTTCCGGCGCAGATCTAGTAAAAAATACACCATGAGTTGACCCGGTCCATGATACGTAATCTGGCCGCCGCGATCGCTTTTAACCAGCGGAATGTCTCCCTGATGCAGTAACATTGTGGGATCGCCATTGCGCCCAAGGGTAAACACCGGTTCATGCTCACACAGCCAGATTTCATCAGGCGTCGTAGGCGTGCGTTCTTCAGTAAAAGTAACCATGTTTTTAAAAACTGGTTCATACGCACATACGCCCAATTGCCGAATCCGCATCGATCACAAGACCATTTTGATTTCAGGATGCGTCGATAAAATTTGATAGAGTTGATCCAGCTGCTCTTTCGATTGCGCCGTAAAAATCGCCGTCACCGACTGATATTTCCCGCCACTGCTGTCACGCGCCTGGATTTCAATCGCATCCTGATTGACGCCCACATCCGTCAAAGCCGTCCGGACAATGGTCTCCAGCGCCACCTCTTTGCCCGCCATCGCCTTGATTGGAAACTGGCAGGGAAATTCAAATAAAGTCTCGAGCTGTTGCTGTGCCATGAAAGGATCCGCCGTGTTTGAAAACTGTGTTCATTCTATCCCGGAATGAGGGGGTGTGCAATGGTGGATTAGTCCGTGCGGCCAGGTGCTGCACTATTAAATCTGTTTTGACTTAGATCTGCTATAGATCCACGTCGGCTGCCGGCAAAAGAACAGCTGTTGCGATACAGTCCTGCATCTGAATCAGATTGTCTAGATGTTGTTGCCGTTTCTGCAAGCTCTGTAGCTTGTAACGCTTTGTGTAATCTTGCTTTTTCTGCAAGTTCTTCTGCCGCTTGTAACGCTTGTATTTTAGCTTGGCTGCCAGCAAAATAGACTTCTCCTGTGCTTACTTTGTTTTTAACGGTTTGATATACTTGGTCAACAGCACGACTGCGAGTGCTAAAGAGTGAGCCCGTGACTGACTTGGAATCAAGTTGTATGGTGCGGGTGAATGCAGATAGTTTTTCAAGAAAATTAGGCCCGCCTTGATCTAAAATATTGAGCATGCGCGCGGCATTTTTTGGGTAGTTGTCAGTAGTTTTTTGTCGTGCATAGCCGCCCCATTGAGTATGCATTCCTAATGTTTTTTCTAGTTCGCGAATTAATTCTTTTCGTAGTGCTTCCATCGCTTTGCTTGCTTTTCGAGATTCTATTTGTGATTCTAATCTGTCTGCAGGAGTCGGAATGATGACGTATTGTGCCGCTTTCTGGAACTGTTTTAGTGAGGATTGATCTGCTGTGGAGACAACGGCTTTGCTTTGTTCAAGGCGCTCATGCAGTGTCTTAAAGTAGGCTTGATCATAGACTTGTCCGGAGTCAGCACTGGCTGTAATTGCGCTTTTGACGATATCGTGGAGAAGGATTTTTTCAAAATCCTTTTCTGGATGTCTATGTTGTAAATCTTGAATATATAGAGTCAATTGTTTTATAAGTTGTTCACGTTGAGCTTTATTTTCTTCATCTGTTCCTGTTAGTTTCATAATGTCTGCAGGGCGTGGAAGAATATTGCTTAAATCAACGCGCGTGGATAGACTAGATAATATGTCTGTTACAGCTTGTGAAACATCAGCACCCCCGTTACTCTTAAGCGTCAATTGTGCTTTGAGTGTGGAGCGATTGTGTATGCTGCAGTTTTGAGCGAGTTGTGCTAAAACGGGCATGATATCGTCTGATAGAATGGCTGAGGTGTTTACACCTTTTGTTAATGCAAGGGTTTGCTTTAATTTTATGTGGATCTCATTGGCAACAGCGATTATTTCTGTTAAAGGTTTTTTGCTTTCAAGGGCGTCTACGACTTTTTGTAAAGGATTGATGGGTGATATAGGCTTTAACATCTCAGCTAATTCAGCTTTTGCTTTATTCTGCCGCTCTTCTTGTGTAGCTTTCTGCATAGATTCTATTCGAGCCGTTTCAGTGAGATCTACGGCGGCACCTGAGATAAGGGTGGTTAATACGGCATTTGAAGTTTGAATGCCATCAAATCGCATTGTTTGTTCTGTTGGATTCACGGTAAAATGTTGTGTGATTACTCCTGGAATAATTGCTGTACCAAAATTGGGCTCTAAAACCGTATAGCTTAGGGCGCAGCGTGTTGTAAGCGCATATGTGCCATCTTGATTTTTATCTAATATAAGTTTTTTGCCGTTATCTGCCTTTGAGACAGAGACAAAGCTTTGAGCTCCAAGAGGAGGAAGAGTTGCGCTAGAGTCAACCAAAAAAATAGCTTCATTGATCATGCTTTGTTTGTAATTTTTTTCCAGAGCATCTAAAACACCTTGTCCTAGCGATGCAATGAGTTCAGATCGTATTTTTTCTTTTACTTCAGGTGTATCAGTAAGACTTGCTTCTTCATCGTATGTGTGCGATGCGCCAGGGGGTAGCTGCCATGAGCATCTTGAAATCTCAGTCCAAAATTCTCGATCAAATGTTGAGGCTGCTGTTGAGAGGCTAGCACCAGCAGGTGCAATCACTTCGCCATTCCGTTCTTCATAGCCTTTTTCTCTTAATTTTGAAAGAAAATTTATTGCAGGTGTATAAGCCATGATATTCTCACTTTTATTGTTTTTATACTATGATTATATCCGTGTTTTTTGCTTATGTCAATATTTTTAAGATTTTTGGATGCAGGGTGTGGCTAGGGCTTGCATTGCCTTTTTTTTTGCACTATACTGACAAAAAAATACTATCGTTAATTACAAGGAGAAACACGAAATGGCGTATGGTTATGTTGCGGAAGATTGCAATCCACAGGAAGAACAGTGTGATGAAAAGGCACTGATTGAAGCGGCGGTTGCTAAGAAAGGACTGAAGCTGAAGGCGTTTGTGGTGGATCAACAATCTAATCGCATCGATTGGAAGCTGCGGGATCTGGGGCAGATTATTAAGAATATCAAAAAAGGGGAAGTTCTCGCGAGTTATGAAGCGCTTAGCTTGACTCGGTCGACGACTCAGTTTTTGGAATTGATGGATGCTCTGGCTGAAAAAGGCGCGAATTTGTTTTTGATTAAATACAATAAAACCTTTACCCCTGCAGATATTGTAGACACGAAAGGGTTTTTGGAACTCTTGAATCAGGCGGAAGCGGAATACGAAGCGCGCCGAAATAGTGATCCCTTTGAGAAGCGTAATTTATCTGGTGTGCCTTTGGGGCGTCCAAAAGGTCGCAAAAATAAAAGCCGTAAATTGGATAAGCATTTGCCTGAGATTAAAAAATATTTATCTTTGAAAATTAGTAAAGCGTCGATTGCGAAATTGATTGGTTGTCATGCCCAAACTCTGTATAATTATTTGGAAGATAAGAGTTTGTTGGATGATGATGAGCAAGGGTCATAAATTAATTATTCTGGATCGGGATGGTGTGATTAATCACGATTCAGATGCATTTGTTAAAAATATTTCTGAATTTGTATTCATTCCTGGCAGTATTGAAGCCATCGCCCGTTTAAGTCAAGCGGGCTTTTTTATTGCGGTGGCCACGAATCAATCCGGCTTAGCGCGGGGCTTTTTATCAGAGCCCGATTTGTATGAAATGCATCAGTTCCTGTTGGATGCGGTACAGGACGCGGGCGGTAAAATTGAGATGATTGCCTTTTGTCCGCATGGCCCGGATTCTCAGTGTGAATGCCGGAAGCCATTGCCTGGATTGCTGAAAGCGATTGGTGCTGAATTAGACATTGCTTTAAAAGATGCGCTGGTGGTCGGAGATAGTTTGCGAGATCTGGAAGCGGCCTGGGCCGTGAATGCAGGGGCGGTGCTGGTTTTAAGTGGCAAAGGCGAGCGTACGCTAAAAAGTCATCCTGAACTGAAAGACAAAGTTGCAGTGTATGCGGATTTGGCCGGTTTTGCCGATTATTTTTTAAGAAGGGATGCGTGATATGGATGAGAAAAAAACCCATTTTGGGTATGAGGATGTGTCCTGGCAGGAAAAGCAATCCCGCGTGAATCAAGTGTTTAGTTCCGTGGCTACACGCTATGATGTTATGAATGATTTCATGTCTTTGGGCCTGCATCGGCTTTGGAAAGATGAGGCAGTGCGGATGCTATCGCCGCAGGAGCATGAAATTATTCTGGATCTGGCGGGCGGTACCGGGGATTTATCCAAACGGATTTTGAAGCGGATGCATGGGCGCGGTCAGGTGATTTTGAGTGATATCAATCTGAATATGCTGCGTGAAGGGGTGAAGCGCTTTGATCGTTCCGGGCAGTTTTCCGGACTGAATTACAGTGTGATCAATGCCGAGGCCCTGCCTTTTGGCGATGCCACGTTAGATGGCATTACCATTGGCTTTGGTCTGCGCAATGTGCGCGATCAGGCTGCCGCACTGGCGGAGATGTTTCGCGTTTTAAAGCCGGGTGGGCGGGCGTTGATTTTAGAGTTTTCCAAAATGACAGGGCCTCTCGCTAAACCGTATGACTGGTATTCGTTTCATGTTTTGCCGAAAATGGGCCAGCTTGTGACTGGAGATGCGGAGAGTTATCGTTATCTTGCAGAGTCAATTCGCAAGCATCCTGAGCAAAAAGTTCTTAAAAATATGCTCGAGCACGCTGGTTTTGCGGAGGTGCAGTATCGAAATATTCTCCAAGGTTTAGTTGCCATCCACTTAGCGCGCAAGGCTTGATATATGAGTTTGATCCATCGAATGTTGACGCGCCAGCTGAATCGTCTCTTAGTGCGTGATGTCGAGTATATGCAAAAATTGCAGCCTTTGGTTGGCGCATCGCTGCTGTTTGAAATCACAGATCTGCGCTTTCGCGCGACCCTGATTTTTCATCATACTTATGTGGAATTATTGCCAGATGATGCACAGCCTACATTACACTTGTGGGGAAGGAGTGCTGACTTTGGGAAATTTTTACTGCTGAAAGCATCGCGTCAAAGCTTGTTGCAGAAGCGCGAGATTGATTTTGCAGGAGACTTATTTTTGCTTGAAAAGCTGGAGGCCTTGCTCCCTACTTTCAAACATTTGAACTTAAGCTTGCTGAAAAAAATCGTACGCAATCGAGTGGATTATTATCAAGAAGAGCGGAGTTGCATCGCGTCGCCTAATCAAGTTGCTCATTTTGGTTCAAGTCTATTGCAGCTGCAGGAGCGTCTCGACCGCTGCGAGGCGCGTTTAGTTTATTTAATTGATAGAGCGTCATCGCAATAAAGGCGCCCAAATAAGTGCCTGAAATCACATCGCTGACAAAATGATAATTTCCAAAAATCAATAAAAAAGCCAAAATGCCGAGCAGGGTATAAGCGAGCTTACGCAGGTGGGGATAAAAATAACAGGGTGTCAGGAGCATGGCGGTAAAAACACACATGTGTCCAGAGGGAAAGCTGCCCCCACCTTGAAATAAATGAAAGCCATACAGGGTATCATGGCGGGAAAATAGTAAAGATTGGTTGTCGTTATAGCGAGGCCCAATCCGTCCGAAAAAAAATTGCAGATTGGTCTTGATGAAAAAGGCCGTTCCTGCTGCGATAGTCGTGATACCGATACAGCGCACAAAGCGCGTGTTTTTATTTTGAAAGACGCGCTCATAGGCATACCAGGCCATAAACAAGATGATGATCAGATAGGACGCCGTGGTTAAGTTGCTCATCAGATTGGCATTGCCTAAGGTGCTGCCCCCATAAAAAAAGTTATTGATCTTGTACATAAAGATGGCAATCGGTTTATCGACAAAAAAATAACAAAAAATACAGGCGGCCGTCACCCATAAAAAGCGTTTTAGTAAATGTGAGGTTAATTGAAGCATGATGATTCCATTGGCCTAGAATGGAATATCGTCATCTTCGAATTTATCGAGATCAGCAGGAGGGGGGGAGCCGCCATTATTTTTGGCAGGTGCAGCTTTTCCTGAAGAAGCAGCCATCGGGGCTGCATCCTGGTTAAAACTATCGCCTTCCTCGCGCCCGCCATTGCCGCCGAGTAATTGCATTTCGTTGGCGATGATTTCGGTGGTGTAGCGATCCTGGCCGCTTTGATCCTGCCATTTGTTGGTGCGGATGCGTCCTTCGATATAAATGAGTTTGCCTTTTTGCACATATTGGCCGACGATCTCTGCCAATTTGCTATACATGACCACACGATGCCATTCGGTCGATTCCTGCATTTGGCCAGTGGTTTTATCTTTGTAACTTTCATTCGTTGCCAGCCGTACATTGGCGACTGCATTGCCATTCGGCATGTAGCGTACTTCAGGAGCAGCACCGACACGGCCGATTAAAATCACTTTATTGAGCGTTCCACGAGACATGATGTTTTCCTTCTATTTAAAATTCATGTCCATTATATACAGGTCGAAATGAATATGCTATCGCGAACTACTTAAAATCGAAGGCCTGATCTTTGATATCCACATGAATAGTTTGGCCCCCGACAAACTGACCGGATAGCAGCTTCTGCGCCAGGGGATTCTCAATATATTGCTGGATTGCGCGTTTTAAAGGACGGGCGCCATAGATTGGATCATAGCCTATTTCGGCGAGCTGATTCAGTGCGGCATCGGAGAATTCTAATTGGAGATCGCGGGCTTGCAGACGTTGACATAGACGTTCTAATTGAATTTTACAAATTCTGGTAATCTGCGATTCACCTAGGGGGCGGAATACCACGACTTCATCAATGCGATTGAGCAGTTCCGGGCGGAAATGTTTGGTCACCACGCCCATGACCTGGGCTTTAATGGCTTGATAATTTTCGGTTTTTGCGGACGCTTGAATCAGGTCTGAACCTAAATTAGACGTCATCATAATGATCGTATTTTTGAAATCTACGGTGCGGCCCTGACCATCAGTCAAGCGCCCATCATCCAAAACTTGGAGCAGAATGTTGAAGACATCGGGATGCGCTTTTTCAATCTCATCTAATAAAATCACGGCATAGGGTTTGCGGCGGACGAGTTCGGTGAGATAGCCGCCTTCTTCATAACCAACATAGCCGGGAGGGGCGCCGATGAGACGGGAGACCGAATGTTTTTCCATAAATTCAGACATATCGACTCGGATCAGTGCGTCCTCGGTATCAAACATGAATTGGGCCAAGGTTTTGGCTAATTCCGTTTTGCCGACGCCGGTGGGGCCGAGGCAAAGGAATGAGCCGATGGGGCGATTGGGATCGGACAGGCCGGAGCGAGAGCGGCGGATGGCATTGGAAACGGCTTCGGTGGCTTCCTGCTGGCCCACGACGCGCTCTTCTAATACGCTTTCCATGCGCAGGAGTTTATCTTTTTCACCCTCCATCATGCGGCTGACGGGAATGCCTGTGGACTTGGAAACGACATCAGCAATTTCATCTTCTGTGACCGAGTCTTTGAGCAATTGCGTGGGCTTGCGTTCCTGACTGCTGGCGGCTTGCAGTTTTTTCTCGAGTTCGGGAATTTTGCCGTATTGAAATTCGGACATTCTGGCCAGATCGCCTTTGCGACGTGCGTCCTCAAGTTCCTGCTTGGCTTTTTCGAGCGCTTCTTTGATTTTGCTGGCATCTTCTACCTGGGCCTTTTCGGCTTTCCAGATTTCTTCGAGATCTGCACTTTCTTTTTCTAATTTACTGATCTCTTCGATTAGATGTTTTAAACGTTCTTTGGAGGCGGCATCGTTTTCTTTTTGAAGGGCAACCCGTTCGATTTTTAATTGGATGAGGCGGCGGTCGAGGCGATCGATTTCTTCAGGCTTGGAATCAATTTCCATGCGGATATGACTGGCGGCTTCATCAATCAGATCAATGGCTTTATCCGGCAATTGACGATCCGTAATATAGCGATGAGAAAGCGTCGCTGCGGCCACGATGGCAGGATCCGTAATTTCCACACCATGATGGACTTCGTATTTTTCTTTGAGGCCGCGCAGGATGGCGATGGTGTCTTCTACACTGGGTTCATCGACGAGGACTTTTTGGAAGCGGCGTTCGAGCGCGGCATCCTTCTCGATATATTGACGATATTCATCTAAAGTGGTGGCGCCCATGCAATGCAATTCACCGCGTGCCAAAGCGGGTTTCAGCATATTGCCGGCATCCATGGCGCCTTCTGCTTTTCCTGCGCCGACCATGGTATGCAATTCATCAATGAAAAGAATGATCTGGCCTTCGTTTTTAGCGACATCACTCAGCACGGCTTTGAGGCGTTCTTCAAACTCGCCACGGAATTTTGCGCCCGCTAAAAGGGCACCCATGTCCAGCGAGAGTACTTTTTTATTTTTTAAGCCCTCTGGGACTTCACCATTGATAATGCGTTGCGCCAGACCTTCGACAATCGCCGTTTTGCCGACACCGGGCGCGCCAATCAGGACGGGATTGTTTTTAGTGCGACGCTGCAGCACTTGAATGCAGCGTCGGATTTCATCATCCCGGCCGATCACTGGATCCAGTTTGCCTTTGAGGGCTCGCTCGGTCAGGTCAATCGTATATTTTTGCAGTGCGCCGCGGAGTTCTTCATCATTCTGGTTCATCACTTTACTATTCCCCCTGGTTTTTTGAATAATCGGTAATAGGATATTGCGAGTGAGGCCGGCTTTTTTCAAAATTTTGCCCAGCGCGCCTTTGTCATCTAAAGCGGCTAAAATAAACCATTCGCTGGAGATATAGGCGTCTCCCTGCTCTTTGGCATATTTTTCCGCTTCGGTTAAAAGGCGTAAGAGTTCAGGATGCACGCCGAGTTGATCCATGCTGCCTTGTAATTTTGGCAGTTCCGCAATGGCTGCTTTCAACGCATCGTAGAGATTTTTGATCTGCACGCCGGATTGGCTCAAGAGCGCAGAGGTGCTGCTTTCCGGGCTTTCCAAAAGGGCCAGAAACACATGGAGGGCATCAATCTGATTATTTTGTGCAGAGACCGCTAGGCTTTGTGCATTCTGGAGGGCGTCCTGTAAGTTTTTGGTGAGTATATCCGCATTCATTCCAAATCTCCTGTGCGTGGATTGATTTTCTTGTCCTAAGAATAAATATGGGGGCTGGGGCATTCCATTTCAAGGTCTTGGATCGCGGCTTGCAAAAAAAAATGAAAGTCGGTAAAGTGTGCGACAGGGTTTAATTAATCAGGGAGTTTATAATCATGAAATCAACTATTGGAATCATCGCAGCCAGCATTTTAGGCGTAGGTCAGGCTTTTGCAGATGCGGTACCCGTTGCGCTGACCACCAGTCCCGTGACACCCGCAGTGACGACGACTGCACCTTCCAGTCTGCCGTCTTTGGCGATGCTGGTCGTATTCGTGCTGGTATTTTACTTCCTGCTGATTCGTCCGCAAATGAAGCGTTCGAAAGAGCAGCGCCAGGTGATGAGCAGTCTGGAAAAAGGCGATGAAGTCATTACCTCCAGCGGCTTATATGGCAAGATTGTCAATGTAGATAGTACCATGGTTGAACTCGAAATTGCGGATAAAGTCGTGGTCAAAATCCAAAAGCAGGCGGTGTTGAGCTTGGTTCCACGTGGAACAGTCGGCGTAGAGGCAGCGTAATTTGTCAATCACGATGATCAAAAATGAAACCTCCAAATGGCTGTGGCTGCTGATTGTTATTTTGTTTATAGTGGCCCTCATTTATGCCTTACCGAATGTGTATGGTGAGAGCCCGTCTTTACAGATATCAAGTAAAGATGGCTCGCCCGTCACCTTTGGTTTGGTGGATCAAGTGTCCGGGGTTTTGAGTGCCAGCCATATTAATGTGTTAAGCGCGGCAGAAGATGGTAATAATCTGACCCTGCGTTTCAACAATACCGATGATCAAATGGCGGCAGAAGAAGTCTTAAAGCCCAACCTCAGTAATTATATGATGGCTGTGAATCTGACGCCAAATACGCCACCCTGGCTACGTGCAGTAGGCGCAGCACCAATGAAGCTTGGCCTCGATTTGCAAGGCGGCATGTATATTCTGCTTGATTTAGATATGCAAGCTTTAGTGCAGAATCATCTCCAGAATGACGCAACCAGTATCATGAATGATTTGCGGGTTGCCAATATTCACTATACGAGTGTGAATGTGGTGCCGAGTGAAGGGGTCATGGCTAGTTTTGGTTCGCTTGCCGATCTGCAGAATGCACAGGCGCTGATTGAGAAAAACGATCCTGATCTCGCGGTGAGTACCAATGCCAAAGCGCTGATGCTGACGGCGAATTTAAACGCACCGGCTTTGAAAACATTACAAGATAATGCGGTGAATCAAACTTTACAGGTGATGCGTAATCGCGTGAACGAACTGGGTGTGGCAGAGGCCTCCGTGGCCAAAGATAGCAATAACCGTATTGTGATTGAAATGCCCGGCGTGCAGGATGCGACGCAGGCGCAATCAATTATTGGCGGAACCGCTACGCTGAAAGCGATGATGGTGAATGATACCGTGAATCCTGCGCAGATTGCGGCGTCGGGTACTGCGCCTGCAGGATCCACGATTTATAGTGATCAGAATGGCAATCCCGTTGTGCTGTATAATCCTGTGATTATTACGGGGAATGCGATTTCTGATGCGTCGGTTGGATACGATCAGCAAACAGGTGCACCCATTGTGCAAGTGAGTTTGACCGGGCCTGAGGTGAATTATTTTAGTGAAGTGACCGGGCAAAACGTCGGTCATCCGATGGCGATTGTCTTGGTGCAGAGTGCTTTTGATCAGGAAGAAGTAAACGGCAAGATTCAAACCGTGACGCATGTGACCCAAACCGTCATCAATGTTGCGACTGTGCAATCTCAATTAGGCAGTCATTTTCAAATTACCGGCATCGGCAATGCGCGTGCGGCTCAAAATTTAGCGCTGTCGATTCGTGCCGGGGCCTTGCCTGTTCCAGTCCAAGTGGCTGAGGAAAAACAAATCGGGCCTTCTTTGGGGATTCAGAATATTAAAATGGGTGCTTTGTCTGTGGCAGTGGCGCTGGGCTTGATTCTGATTTTTATTTCTATTTACTATCGTGTCTTTGGCCTGGTGGCAGGGCTGTGTCTGCTTTTAAATTTAATCTTTATCGTGGCGGTGATGTCTTTACTGCCGGGGGCGACGCTTACTTTACCGGGTATCGCGGGGATAGTCTTAAACGTAGGGATGGCGATTGATGCCAATGTTCTGATCTTTGAGCGGATTCGCGAAGAGTTGCGCAAAGGTTCCTCGAATATGTTGGCAATTCATACCGGTTATGAGCGCGCCTTTGGAACGATTATTGATGCGAATGTTACGACGTTTATTGTGGCGGTGATTTTGTTTGCGATCGGTACCGGTGCGATTAAAGGCTTTGCGGTGACATTGATGATCGGGATTGTGACTTCCGTCTTTTGTGCGGTCGTGATTGGACGGGCCTGTATTAATGCGATATATGGCCGGCATCCTAAACGTAAACTTTTGATTGGGGTGTAGAAAGAGCATGGAATTTTTTAGAGCAAAAACCACAATTGATTTTTTAGGTCTGCGCAAATGGACCTGGTTGTTTTCTTTGGCCTTGATCTTGATTTCGTGTGTCTCGATGGGCGTGCGTGGGATGAATTGGGGGCTCGATTTTACTGGAGGCTACTCGATTCAAGTGCATTTTCAAACAGCGCCTAAAATCAGTGCGGTGCGTCAAGCCTTGGAAACGGTTGGTTTTGAGCGTGAGGATATTGTGACCTTCGGCTCAACCAAAGATTTAATGCTGAGTTTTTCGCCCAAAGATCTTTCAGCAAGTGGAACGTCGGTGGATAGTACGCAATTACAGAAAGTCATCAGTGATAAAATTACTACGGCTTTGCCCAATGCCACGATCACCTCGGTGAATTATACCGGATCAGAGGTCGGCAGTGAGATGGCTCAAACGGGTGTCCTCGCGATGTTGGTCGCGATTTTAGCGATCATGTTGTATATCACTTTGCGTTTTGAAATCAAATTTGCCATCAGTGCTGCACTGGCTTTGGCGCATGATCCGATTATTATTCTAGGGATTTTTTCGTTGTTTCAGATTCGTTTTGATCTGACAGCATTGGCGGCGGTTTTGGCTGTTATCGGTTATTCTTTGAATGATACGATTGTGGTCTATGATCGTATTCGTGAAAACTTCCGCATCCTGCGCGCGATGCCGGTGGTGGAGGTCGTCAATCAAGCGATTAACGATACCCTTTCGCGGACGGTGATGACGTCTGGTTTAACCTTTATTGTGGTTTTCGTTTTGTTTTTGCTGGGCGGGCCGAGTATTCATGGCTTTGCCCTGGCCTTAATGATTGGTGTCATTGTCGGCACCTATTCCTCGATTTATATTGCCGGCGCGATTGCAGTGTTATTGGGCTTGAATCGCGAAGCTTTTATTCCTAAGCCCAAAGATGTGGATGGATTGCCTTAATGAAAAAGTGGCTGTTTATTCTATTATTCTGGACGCAGTGTGTTTGGGCGGATGTGAGTGGTGTGACTCATTTAAATCAATTATTGCAAAGTTTTACCAGTTTGCAGGCTAATTTTGTGGAAACGGTTCACAATGGCCAGGGCAATGGGAACATCAGTCAGGGCACTTTAGCGATCCTGAAGCCGAATCAATTTAGCTGGCATATTCTGAGTCCGGATGAAGAATGGTATATCTCTAATGGGCGGCAGGTGTGGAATGTGGAGCCTGATCTGCAGCAGGTGACGATTTCGCCCTTAAGTCAGCGCGTCGCTACGACGCCCTTGCTCTTGCTGAGTGGTCAGGTGCAGGATTTGAATGCCTTGTTTACGGTCACGATGCTGGATGCGCAGGATTATGTGTTGGTATCGAAAGATCCGCAAGCTATGGTTAAAAAAATCAAGCTGAGCTTTAATGCCGATGGTGTGATTCAATCTTTAGAAATGACCAATTCAATGAATCAAGTCAGTACCTTGGTCTTTTCCAATGTGCAGTTAAATCAGACGCTGAATCCGCATGAATTTGAGTATGTTGTCCCTGCCGGCATGGATGTGTTGAGTTAGGGTGGAGGGTGTACAGGATTGTATCCACCTCCACCCCAACCCTCCCCCGTCGAGGGGGAGGGAGCTGAAAGTGTTGCTGTCATTGAAAGTTAGTCGTGCTTAACTGACTTAACTTAGCAGCATTAGGTTCTACCGAGGGGCTTGATAACCACCGTGCTGACCTTTTTTAGAGAGAACAATTTGCCATAATTGTAAATCACGTGTATAAAATGCGCCAGCGCTGGAGAGCAGGTAATAATTCCACATGCGCCGGAAACGGTCGGAATATTGATCCTGAATTTCTGCATAATGGGTGTTGAAATTGGCATACCAGCCCATGAGGGTTTTGTAATAATCAAAGCCAAAATTATGCCAGTCTTCCATCACAAAGCGGCCTTCAATACTTTTGGAAATTTGCGGGATGGAGGGCAGAACGCCATTCGGGAAAATGTATTTATTGATCCAGGGGTCCGTTTCAAAGTGAGAGCGATTTGCCCCGATAGTATGCAGGAGAAATAAGCCATCGCGATCGCGTAAAACCGAGGAGGCGACTTGCATATAGGTATCATAGTTTTTCGGGCCGACATGTTCGAACATACCAATCGACACCACACGGTCGAAGGTTTCATGGATATCGCGATAGTCTTGTAGGCGCAGATCAATGGGGAGGCCTTTACAGCGTTGCATACCTAAGCTTTGTTGCTCTTTGGAAATGGTCAATCCCACGACTTCGACTTTATAATGGCGCGCCGCATATTCCGACATGCCGCCAAAACCACAGCCAATATCCAAGAGGCGCATGCCGGGTTTGAGTTGCAATTTTTGACAGATGAGTTCGAGCTTGGCTTGTTGGGCCTGTTCTAAAGTATCGGCATTTTTCCAATAGGCGCAGGTATAGCTCATGGTGGGGTCGAGCATGCGTTGATACAAATCATTACCCGCATCGTAATGTTGTGTGCCGACTTGCAAGGCGCGCTGCTTATTTTGGCGATTACAGAGGGCATGCAGCGCTTTTCTGCCGATTAATTTGGCCATGACTTTGATATCATATTTTATTTTCTGATCTATTTCTGCGGCAAAAATTTTGGCAAAAAACTGCTCCAGCGCAGCACAATCCCACCAGCCATCCATGTAGGTCTCGCCCAGCGCCAGCGAGCCTTCCCGCAGGATGGTATCATAAAAGGATTCATGGTGAATCTGAATGTCGTAAGGTTTGGGGCCATTGATTTCAATATCTGTATCACGCAGGAGCTCTATGATAAGTTTTTTTGCAGAACTTAAGCGAGGCATAGTGTACCTTTGAGCTGGTTTTTATCTAAATGTCGATGTTATAATAAGGGAGACTTTTTTTCAAGCGAGGGATCCTGAATGCGTGAAGCTTTGATCACTGAAAACGCCCATCCGCAAACGCTGCAATTGTCTAGTTTAGCTCAGCATAATTTACGGGAGGCGTATCAGTGTTTGGCAAGCTTAGATCAAGCGGTTCTCAGGCAAGTGGCACAACAGCATGAAGTAATCCTGCGCTTGCACCAGGCGTGCTTACAGGCGATTGCGCAAGGGGGGCGGGTGATTTTAGTTGGCTGTGGTGCAAGTGGGCGGATTGCGGCACAGATAGAGCATGACTGGCGTTTGACCCAGGCGCATCCCGATCAGTTGATCTCCGTGTTAGCGGGAGGGGAGGTCACGCTGATTGAATCGCTTGAGGCGGGAGAAGATCATCCAGAGCAAGCGGTTTTGCAGTTAGAAGCCTTGAGCCTGTCAGCCAAAGATTTAGTCATTGCGTTGAGTGCAGGCGGGGAGTCGCCTTTTATTCTGGGCGCTTTAGCGTATGCTAAAACGATCACTACAGCGGCACCCTGGTTTTTATATTGTAATCCGGATGCGGTTTTATTGCAGCGAAATCCACAACACCCCGTGGGGCAAGCCGGCTTTGAGTGCTTTTGTTTGGCGGTGGGGCCGATGGCATTAACTGGCAGTACGCGTATGCAGGCCACGACGGCCATGACGTTTGCACTGCTGTGTGCCTTGTTTCCAGCAGATTTTAGGGGGCTGCATTGGTGTGATTTTTATCAACAGCTGGATTGGACGCAATTGCTGCCCTTAACGGAGTGGGAAGAAAGCTGTTGCCGACGTCAGGAAGCGGTGATTTATACTGTGCCTGTGGCGTGTGCGCTGCCTGTTTTAGCCGATACGACCGAGCGCTCGCCTACGTTTAATGTGCCAGGTTTTGTCAATCAATTGGATCAGGTGCCGGTTTTGGATCATTATCTGGTGCTTAAAGACGTGCAGAGCGGGGCCGATGCGGCCTGGAAGGCCTTACTGTTACGTGCGCCACGTGCTGCTTCTCCGCGCTTGCTCGGCTTTGATTTAAGTCAGGACGTGATGCTGTATTTGCGGCAATTAAAATCACCTTTGCAGATGCTTGATCTGGCGCTGTCTGCGCAACCACAGCGTCTAAGCTTTCGCTTTGGCCAGCAACAGATCGATTTGTCTCTCGGAGATTTAAGCATGATTGAAATGCAGTTTTTGCTGCGCTTGATTTTAGTGAATCATTCTACCCTGATGATGGGGCGTCTGGGGTATTATCAGGGCAATTTGATGACGCATGTGAAGCCGGCGAATGCGAAACTGCGGGATCGGGCGATCCGCTATGTTTTAGCCTTGTATCAGCAGGATACGGGAGAAGTTTTGCCGTATGCCGTGGTGTCAGAGACATTGACGCGCATGTTGCCTGTGCTTAAGCCGCAAGAATCTATTGTCTTAAAAGTCGTGGCGGCACTTAAGATTGCGTACCGTTCCCCATAACGGGATAGCCTGCTGAACTCAAGACCTTGCCGGTGCTGGTATCGATCAACTGAACTTGCCATTTCCCCTGGCAAATTGTGTTTTCATGAATCACCGTGCGATACGACCAGGACACATCATGTGCAGTATTATTGCCGCGGGCGACATTGAAAATAGAGCTTTGACAGAAGCCTTTGGGCGCAATCCATTTTACCATTAATTGATCGGATGATTTAGGGTCCCAATTGACAATGGTGGTCGCGATCAGCAAATTATCTTTGGGAGCAAGCGTGATTTGGCCTGCGGTTTGCGAAACGTATCCCGTTGCTGCAAACGCATAGCCCATGCACATCAATAGCCAGGAGCTGGTCAATAAGCGTTGTATATTTTTTTTCATGATTTTTCCTTTCAAGATTATTGCATCATTTTTTTGAGTTTAGGAATAAAGATGGCCATGATGACTGCAATAACCAGGGAGCCTAAACCTAATTTTCCAAAGACACTCGCGTAGAGATTCAGGGAATATACGCCAGGTGCGATATTGCTAGGGACATTCGTGAGTCCTGCAATCATGCCGCCGAGAATAATACCGCTGGCAGAGCCCATAAACCAGGCGCCCATAATAAAGCCCATCAAACGCTGTGGCACTAAATGTGCTACCATGGCCAGCCCCAGTCCGCTTACCAATAATTCGCCGGTGCTTTGCAGGAAGTAGCTGCCAATAATCCACCAGGAGGATACAATGCCCTGCGCATTTCCAAAGTATTTGCTGAGTGCTAACACCAGAAATGAGAGGGCGCAAAGGGTGATTCCCAAAGTAAATTTGCTGGGCATGCTCAAGTCTTTATTTTTTGAGCCAAGTTTGGTGTAGATCCCGGCTAAGATTGGGCTCATCAAGAAAATCCAGAAAGGATTTAAAGCTTGGAAAGAGAGGGGGTTAATCGCAAAGCCTAAGATCGAATGCTCCACATTGTTAATCGCGTAAAAATTCAAGGAAGTCGGCATCTGCTGATACAGAATAAAAAAGATCATTCCCTGTATAATAAGAATCAGCGCTGCAATTAATTTACCGCGGAGTTCAGAGTCTGCTTTGCCGATTTCTGCAAAAAATAAGTAGAGAATACCAATGACCATAGCAACGAGGACCAGATGTGCGATGAGCAAATGCCGTAAAACATAGCTGGCAATACCGGCAACAGCGATTCCACCGACGATGATTCCGAGTAAAGATTTAAATCGAAGAGGAAGTTTTCCAGGCTCAGAGTCGATATTTTTCACGGTTTTATAAAAATAAAAATAATTGCCAATTCCGACGACCAGGCCGAGTGCACAGGCTGAAAAGCCCGCCTGCCAGCTAAAGTGGGTGACAATGATCGGAACCAACAACATGCTGAACAGCGAGCCGATATTAATTGCCATATAATAAAGCGTAAAGGCCCCGTCAAGACGTGGATCATTTTCGTTATAGCATTTTGAGAGTAAGCTGGATGGGTTGGCTTTAAAAAATCCATTGCCGACCACAATCAGTCCCATCCCGAAAAACATGGAGTTAGAATTTGGAATGCCCAAAATCGCATAGCCTAAAGCTAAAAAAATGGCGCCTAGTAAAATGGTCCGTTTGGTGCCCAGGATATTGTCCCCAATATAGCCGCCAATCGCAATCACACTGTAAATTAAGGCGGTAAACGCGCTATAAGTATTAAAGGATTCGGCATCACTAAAGCCCATCTGTTTTACGAGATAGAGCACCATAATCGCTTGCATGCCATAGAAGCCAAAGCGTTCCCACATTTCAATAAAAAAGATCATATAAAAGGGTTTTGGCTGTTTAAACAAGATGGGCTCCTTAATGAATCCGTAAGGTGAGTAGAAAGCGATAATCCCTCGTTGCGATTATACGTAGGATGGAGTGATAATGTAAAGGTGCGATTGCAATTATTTTTGCCCCATCCGTTTGCTGATTTGCGGAATTAATTCAATTAAAACAATACTCAGTAAAATAATTCCCCCTCCGTAAAGCACCCGTTTTGTCAAGGCTTCATGATTGACATAAATCGCAATAAAGCTGGCGAGGACAGGCTCCAGAGAGTAGATAATTGCTGCATGCGTTGCCGTCGTTTCTTTTTGGTAGCGAACTTGAATCAAAAAAACCGCGACCGTGGCAAGCAGGCTGGTATAGAGAATCGTAATGATGAGAATGGGGCTGAGCGGGCCGATATGATAATCAATTGTGCTGAGGGCCGCGGCTGTAGGCAAAATAAATACGATCTGATAAAACGCAAGCAGGTCGAGCTGTTTGATTTTGGGTGTGACTTTTTGCACATAACAGACACTGGCTGCCCAAAAAAATCCGGCTAATAAAATCAAAAATTCATCAAAGGTGAAATGATCTAAGTCTGCTCCCGTTAAGACATACAGGCCGAGGAGGCAGACCAGCGTACCGGCAATTTCAATGGGCTTGACGCGAGCGAGTTTTAGAAAAGGAGAAATCAACGGCACAAAGACCACCCCCATGGAGGCAATAAAGGCTGCAGTATCTGCATCCACATGGCGCATGCCGGCGGTTTGAAATAGATACACGCCAGCATTCAGGCAGCCCAAAATCATCCCGGCCAATAAGACTTTGGTATCCGTATATTTAAGTTTGGGGAAAACCCAGATCAGTAGGAAAAGTGCTGAAAAACCAAAGCGAAACGTCACGAGTAAATAGGGGCTGATCTCTGCTAAGGCCGCTGTCGTCAGGGGAAAAGTCGCGCCCCAGATCAGGGCAATGATCAGTAGAAAAAAGTCCGCACGCAGCGCTTTTTTGTTTAGGGCCATAGGGTCAGAAGCAGCTTTTGCAAAGGAGGCAATTCTACTTGAAATTGGGCCCACTGCCAAGCTTTTTCCTGGATACGCTGGGTTTGCTTGGCCTGAAGTTTCACCTCGAGATAGAGGGGTTTGAAGGCAGGGTCATACGCAGGCAGCGCTGTTTTTGCCTGCAAGAAATGCGCGTCAAATAAAGGGCGTAGGGAATCCGGCTCACGGCCTTGGAGAATGGGCTGGGGATCAATCTGGTGTGTGCGAAAATCTTCCAGGGAAAAATAGAGATGCTGCTTCTGGATAAAATGTCTAAAATGAATCAGATGGCGCAGTATTTCAGAAACCGTTCCTAGGGTATGCAGGGTAATCGGCGCGGTTTGCAGTTCTAGAATTTTGGCCTTTAAATCAAATTGAATGCCGCCGAGATGCTGATAATGTTGCATCAGCTCAGAGTGTGTTTCAAAGATATGGGTTTTTAAACTCAGCAGATTGGCTTCAATCAGAGCCAGCAGCGCTGTTTGCGAAAGGCGCGCGCGTTCGGGAATGAGGGCGATGAGGAGCGGATGGGTGGCCTGATCTTTAAAAAAACGCTGAATTTCATCTTGCCACCAATGCAGTTTTTGGGCGGCAACACTGGGCTCGCGATAGTGTTCGCTGATCTGATTAAAGGTGGTGATCAGGGTGTGCAATGCATGATACGCCGCACGTTTTTTCAAAGGGATCTGGCGTAAGACGTAATAAAAATCGTCGCGGCGAGACGGAGGTTGCAGTGGCCTGATCATGATGGCTTGAATTCAGTGATACGATCAAAATGGGTATAGGCCTGCAAGCTGGCAACGCGTCCGCGCGGCGTGCGTGTGACAAAACCCTGCTGTAATAAATAAGGTTCCACTACATCCTCAATGGTACCACGCTCCTCACCAATCGCCGCAGAAATACTATCAAGACCCACCGGGCCGCCGCCAAATTTATCCATAATCGTCAGTAAAAATTTGTGATCCATGACATCCAGGCCTTCGCGATCTACCTTCAAGACATCGAGGGCATGATCCGCCACGGCTTTATCAATTACGCCATTGCCTTCCACCTCTGCAAAATCTCGCACGCGCCGCAATAAGCGATTGGCAATCCGCGGGGTGCCCCGTGAGCGTTTGGCAATTTCATGCGCACCCGCCACATCGATTTGCAGATTTAAAATATGGCAGGAGCGGGTAATAATTTTGCTTAAGTCCGCAATCGAATAAAACTCTAGGCGCAAGACAATCCCAAAGCGATCTCGCAGGGGAGACGTCAGCAGCCCCGCGCGCGTGGTGGCGCCGATCAGGGTAAAAGGCTGGAGGTCTACTTTAATCGAACGTGCAGCCGGGCCCTCGCCAATCATAATATCCAGCTGATAATCTTCCATGGCAGGATAGAGAATTTCCTCCACAATCGGGCTTAAGCGATGAATTTCATCAATAAACAATACATCATTCGCCTGGAGATTCGTGAGCAATGCTGCCACATCGCCCGGCTTTTCCAAAACCGGCCCCGAAGTATGCTTAATCTGCACGCCCATTTCATTGGCAATAATATGCGAGAGCGTGGTTTTGCCCAAACCCGGTGGCCCGAAAATCAGCGTATGATCCAGTGCCTCATTGCGCTTTTTGGCCGCCGCAATAAAAATTTGCAATTGCTCGCAGGCGCTCGGCTGGCCTTCATATTCGTCAAGGGTTTTGGGCCGAATCGCCCGATCCACCAGAATATCTTCCGGTTGCTCGCGCGGCGTGATCAGGCGTTCTTGTTGTTCATCAAATTCAATCATGAACTGATTATACGGCGCCGAGGCGCATTAAGGCAAGCGGGTTTATGAGTGAGCAGCGCCAGGTGCTGCAGTGGTGTTGGCGGGAGTGGGAGCGTCAGAGCCTGGGCCTGGGCCAAACGCCATAGCTACACCACTTCCTGCACCACCGCTCGGAGCCGCTGCTGCCCCTACTTCCAAATAAGCAGTGGGCTGATCAGGGAAAGCATTTGCAAAATTTTTCCTATCCGTATCCGTAGCCAGTGCGCCATGATCTACTAATAAACGAATGATCTTTAGTTCATTTACAGCTGACTTACTTGTCTTTAACGTTGTAATGGCAATCTCTATTGCTGTAGCAAGTATGCTCTCTGCTTGTTCGCCTTCCTTCTCTGGGAGATAACAATCATTTTCAAACTTAAGTGAACCCACCGCTTTGGGGTTGACACCTTCCAGCAGCGCCTCAACACAATCTGTGCGACCTAATATTACTGCGCTGCCTAAGGGGGTAAGTGAATGATGTATTCTCACCTTCGCTTGAGTCATTTTTATTCTTTTCTGAAGAGGGGATCCTTCTTTTTGAGCCCAATACGTTGATACAGCATCATAATGAGCTGCGCGAATAGAGCGATCAGCCCCAGCGGCTAGGAGTGCGATTACGTCTTCACATGTGCCGCTAATAACGGCCTCATGTAAGGGCGTTCTTCCCCATTCATTATAAACTGTGCTATCAAGGCTGCTTGGTGTGGCTGCAAAAGTCATTTTTCATTCTTCGTCGATTCAAGTATGAAGTGCAACAAAGGCTGTAAAGCGATCTTTCAATGAGTGGTTGGGAGATAAAAAGGGTCAGATGAAATATACTCTCACGTGAGAACTATTAAATAATCACGAGGAGAGAAAATGCCTATAGGCTATAATCATCTGACTTATAAACAAAGATGCCAGATTGCGACCTTAAAAGATAGAGCGTCACACATTGAAATTGCTGGGATAATCAAGGTTGATCGCTCGACGGTTTACCGAGAGATTGCAAGAAACAGAGGGCCTGCGGGTTACTTTTTTAAGCAAGCGCAAGAGTTGGC
>CAMARA010000003.1 GCA_945860585.1 Francisella tularensis subsp. holarctica
CGAGAGACTGTAGAACGTCTGCTAGCGAGAGTAGTCGCCTTCTTCGAGGAGTTGAAGTCTGCTGCGGAGCAGTTGACCGGGGAGCAGCGCTGGTTACGGATTTTGAGCAAGGCAATGGAGGGATATTTGAGAGGGCGCTTGTTAAAACCACCTGATTTTTTAACAGCGCCTGCATAGACAAAAAAATATGACAAATTTACGGCAATTAGGTGGCTAAATATTGGCTGCTTTAGCCTGCGATCAACTGCCAAATGCCGTTTTTAGGTTCAAGGGTCAATATTTTATTCCCAAGCACCGTCTGATAAAAAAACTTTAATCCGTGAAGCATTACATTGTAAGTTGAGGGGGAGTAGTGCTTCTGTTTGATCACGAACAGAAGAAATGCGCGAACCTCCTGTTCGCCTAATTCAGAGGGACACTTCTTGTAATACGCCGCCAGGTTAGTCACGGCTCGCAAGTACTGGAATTGCGTCCCAAGGGCCATATTCCTTAAGATCATCTCTTCCTTCATTTTATTGCGTAACTTTGTCATAATGCTCGCTCCTGTTTGATTGGTTTGTGATTGCAAAACCACACAAACAAACAGGAAGGCTCTGCTTCTTGTTTGTAATGAGGTTTCACAACTACATTATCCAACAGAGCAGAGCACTTTATACGATATATTTTGTTTTGTTAGATCTAAATACTCCAGAGTAATAATTGTTGCGCTAGCAACTTAGTTCAATACTGTTTTTCAAAAGCTGAAAAACATCCAAGTGATAGCTCACCATGATTGCGACAGACCCAAAAACTATTAACATCATAAGACTAGGGGATAAAAAGCTTTTATACGGATTTTTTGCTAAACTTATACAATGCATACGACCAGAAAAAATCAACCGCTCAAGTAAAATTAGATCACATTCTATTTGATCAAAATCACTGCCATACAACCCTGCACTGTTAGACGTAAGCTCTATGAGCGGCTTAACACCTTTCTCAGACGGCACCTTGATCTGCACAAATGGCACCTTATCTACCATATTTTTTAGTGCCTTCATGGCTTCAGGCTCGATTGTAGCCAAGCCATAAAAAGTAGCCGTTTCTTGTAGTTGATTTAACTTCTTAGTTGCTCTTTCCAAATCAAATTGTAGCACCTCTCCTAAATTGCAAAAATCCTCTTCTTTTCGAGATCGAGATGTAGAAAAGTTTTTTAAAACTCTCATTTTTTGCGTACATGTTGAATCGCTAACCTTTGACTTATCTAATATTTCAAAAAATTTATTTTTAAAGTTAGTGATTTTCTGCATCTTAATCATCTCCTCATTAAATTTTTCCTTCAAAGAAAATAAATAAGAACGAAAAGCGCTTATCTCCAAATATATGGCCTGTAGAGATTCCATTTTTTTTCTTGACTTTGGAATAAAATCTATAAAAAAAGATAAAATAACACCAGAAATAACACCTATAAGCATTTCTCTTGCCATGTCACCTAACTTAAAGACAACCAAAATAGCAAATAATAGAATAAAAGAGAGTGCCAAAAAAGGTTTTGCTTTTATCTCTTCCAAATAATAACCAATACGCGCGAATTCCCTGCTTAAATTACGGAAAACCTTCTTCCATCTGTAAACAAAATTCATTTTATTCCTCCTAAGTTCAATTTTTATCTCTAAGCTGCGTTAGATAATCCCCCCAAGCCTGCATCATCCGCCTCCTCTCAGGCAAATACTCCGCATAATTATAAGTCGCCCGAATCTTATCCCGCTCACCATGCGCAAGCTGGCGTTCAATCGCATCACGATTCCAGCCCTGCTCATTGAGCAAAGTCGAAGCCATTGACCGAAAGCTATGACTAGTGATCTCATCGTTCGTATAACCCATCCTACGCAAGGCGCAATTGAGGGTATTGTCAGACATGGGGCGATCAAGATAGCGAATGCCGGGAAAAAGATACTTTCCTCCGCCTGTCAGCGGCCTCAATTCTTCCAGTATCGCAATCGCTTGCGTGGACAGGGGTACAATATGCATCTCGCGCATTTTCATTTTTTCGGCAGGGATTCGCCATTCTTTGGTTTCAAAGTTGAACTCTGACCATTCGGCTTGCCTCAACTCTCCAGGGCGTACGAAGAATAACGGAGCTAAGCGCAATGCACAGCGTGTGGCAAAATAGCCCTTGTATTCATTGATGGCTCGCAGAAGGTGGCCGATTTCTGTTGGATCGGTGATGGTGGGGAAGTGGCGCTTTTCTTCTGGTGCCAGGGCTCCGCGTAAATCGGCGGCGATATCTCGTTGTGCTCTGCCTGTTGCAAGGGCGTAACGGAAGACTTTTCCGCAATGCTGTAGCGTACGATGCGCAACGCCTAAGGCGCCCCTTGCCTCGACTCTACGGACTACGCTTAAGAGTTCTGGCGCGGTGATATCAGTGATCGGGCGCTTGCCCAGCCAGGGAAAGACATTCTTTTCTAAACGACCCATGATCTTTTTGGCGTGCTTTTCTGTCCACGTGGATAAAAACTTGATATGCCATTCACGAGCAATCGTTTCAAAATTATTTTCAGCGGCGAGCAGCAAGGCGTCTTTAGAGCTTTTTTTGGCTGCAATGGGGTCGATGCCTGAAGCTACCAGTTTACGTGCTTGATCGCGCTTTTCCCTCGCCTCTGCCAGCTTAACATCGGGATATACCCCTAAAGCAAGTAGCTTTTCTTTTCCCAGGAAGTAATATTTCAAACGCCAATACCTGGAACCGTTTGGGTGGACAAGGAGGAACAAGCCTTTTTCGTCTGAAAGTTTGTAGGCTTTCTCCAGAGGCTTGGCATTCCGTATAATCAAGTCATTGAGTGGCATAGGGGTATCTCCATGTGCTGAGTTAAATTCTACCCCGCATTGTACCACTTTGCAAAGCGGATTTTGGTGAACTTACCTGAACGACTATGGACGATGATTTTGATGTACGCATTTATTTTAAAGGCTTTGATGAACTTTGGTGAACGTTACTGAACTAAAAAATGGCTCCCCGAACTGGACTCGAACCAGTGACCCAATGATTAACAGTCATTTGCTCTACCAACTGAGCTATCGGGGAATCAAGGCCTGCAATTCTAGCTAAAGCGGCCGGTTCTGTCAACAGGTTTATGCAAAAAAAAGATTTGTTCTAAAATGGCAGCGACTTCGGCGTGATGGACGGGATGGCACTCGCCGAGGGGGTAGGTGTATTCTTGGTCGATATGAGCGAGAATGTCGGGGATCATCGCCGGGTGAAGCTGGTGGTCTGCGGGGTTGAGGCTGACGCCGAGGCGTATTAAAAACTGACGGGTTTGTTCAATGGCTTGGAGGATGAGCTGGTCTTCATCCTGGGTGTGTAAATGCCAGACTTGCCGAGCATAGCGGACCAGTTTGCGGTGTTTCATGTGCTTTAAAGCGGTGAGCGTGGCGGGGAGGAGGAGGGCCATACTTTGGCCGTGGCTAATATCATAGAGGGCGGTCAGCACATGACTGATGCGATGGGCGGCGAAATCAGGCTGCATGCCGGCTTGGAGGTGGTCGTTCAGGGTGAGGCAGGCGGCCCACATCAAATGGCCGCGTGCATTGAGATCGTTTGGGTTCTGAATGATCGCGGTGGCGGCTTCCATGATGGTGAAGATCAGGGCTTCAGCCTGGCGGTTTTGCAGGGGGGTATCATGATCAGTGGTGATGTATTGTTCGATGACGTGGGAGAAGGTATCGATAATGCCGTTTTGTAAATGCTTCCAGGGCAGCGTGAGGGTGACAGTGGGATCTAAAATGCTTAATTTTGGAAAAAGTGCATCCCCGCTAAAATCACGTTTTAATTCTAAACTCCGGCGGCTGATCACGCCCCAGCAATTCATCTCGCTGCCGGCGCCAGGAAGAGTGGGAATGCAAATATGCGGCAGGGCTGTTTTGACTAGAAAAGGCGTGGCGCTGAGGTCCCAGGGGTCGCCTTGTGTGCAGGCTGCAGCCGCGATAAATTTACTGCCATCAATGACTGAGCCACCTCCTGCTGACACAATGATATTTAATTGGTGGGCGTGGATAAGCGGCAGGGCTTGGATCAGATAATCATAATCTGGATTGGGCTGAATGCCTCCAAATTGGACGACATGCACGCCTTGCAAAGCCTGCATGACTTGCGCATGCACTCCATTTTCCATCACGGCATCTTCATCAAAGGTAAATAAAATTCGGGCATCTGGCGGCAGATGCTCGCGTAACGCTGCAATTTTGCCTGCGCCAAACACAATACGCGTGGGATTGTAAAAATGAAAAGGCTTCATTAATACTTCTTGGGGCTCTTGCGACCACTGCGTTCCTGACGCGGGGTGAGCGTTTTATGCTTGTCTTTGTAAGGGTTGACCGAGGTTTTACACTCGATACGCACCGGTGTCCCAATCAGTTTGAGATGTTTGCAGTAAAAGCGTTCTAGATATTTCAAATAACTGGAGGGCAGGCTGTCCAATTGATTGCCATGAATCACCAGGGTTGGAGGATTGTGGCCGCCACAATGGACGTATTTCAGCTTGATGCGACGTCCGTGTACCATGGGGGGATTGTATTCGACGACGGCACGTTCCATCAGCTCTGTGAGCAGCGGCGTCGGCATATCCACCATGCTGGAGGCATAAGCGCGTTTCACCGCGTCAAAAAGCAGGCCGACATTCGTGCCATGGAGTGCAGAGATAAAAAAGGTTTCAGCGAAATCAACAAAGGCCATGCGGCGATCAATCTCATCTTTGACACTATTGCGTTGATCTTCGGTGAGGCCATCCCATTTATTTACGGCAAAGACCAGGCTGCGACCGCTGGAGATCACAAAGTCTAAAAGATGCAAATCTTGATCGGTCAAGCCTTCGCTGGCATCGACTAAAAAAATGACCACATTGGCATCGGCAATGGCTTGCAGGGTTTTGATCACTGAGAATTTTTCAACCGTTAAATTAATGCGCCCGCGTCTTCTGACACCCGCTGTATCAATCAAAGTGAATTCATCA
Organism: Francisella tularensis subsp. holarctica; assembly: GCA_945860585.1. Taxonomy (GTDB): domain Bacteria; phylum Pseudomonadota; class Gammaproteobacteria; order Francisellales; family CACEW01; genus JAJZUD01. The sequence continues at coordinate 4,989 of CAMARA010000003.1, forward strand.
TTGAGATGGGTAAAGGGAATATACACACTGTCGCGCGTCGTGCCGGGCATATCACAGACAATCACGCGCTCTTCACCGAGCATGCGGTTGGTGAGCGTCGATTTTCCGACATTGGGGCGGCCGACGAGCGCGATTTTGATGCCGCGAATTTCTTCAGGATGATCAGAGTCTTCGATGTGCAGATCGCCCATTAGGGCTTCGGCTTTGTGCAGCATCGCTTGTAAATATTTTTTATGCGTAGCGGAGACGCCGATGGGTTCGCCGAGACCTAATTCATAAAATTCAGCCAGGGCCGTATTTTCGTTGACACTGTCTACTTTGTTCGCGACCAGAATAATGGGCTTGGCGGTTTTGCGTAGCATAGTTGTAATGGCTAAATCTTCAGGCGTAATGCCGGCTTTGGCATCAACGACGAACAAAAGAATATCGGCCTCGAGAATGGCTGTTTTAGCGGCTTCGACAATAAAGTGGGCAATGCCATCCGCCTCGGTGACCATGCCGCCAGTATCGATCAAAATAAAGGGGATGTCGCCAATCTTGACTTCGCCGTACTGGCGGTCACGTGTAACGCCGGGTTCATCCGCAACCAGGGCCTGGCGGCTACGTGTGAGCACATTAAATAGGGAAGACTTGCCGACGTTCGGGCGGCCGATAATGGCCAAAGTAGGGATCATGACTGTCCTTTGATTTGGAGGGCGGTAATGCGGCCATCATTGCTGGTCACAATTAATGTATTGCCATTGTAAACAAGGGGCACTGCGCGGATGCCATCGCTGGAAACATTGATGCGTGCCAATTCATGGCCATCATTCATTGCTAAAAAATGCACATAGCCCGCATAATCCCCGACAATCACCGTATTGCCCATCACCACGGGCGCGCTGACAAAGCGATACTGCAGGCTTTTTTGTTGCCAGAGAATTTGCCCGGTGCTTTCATCTACGCCATAGACAATGCCGGTTTCATCGGTCGCGAAAATTTTGTTATTGGCGACGGCTGGGCCCTGGAAAGAAGATAATTTTTTCTGCCAGATGATTTGGCCGTTGGGCGCATTAATGGCGCTGAGACTGCCATGATAAGAGGTGGCAAAAATCGCGCCATTATCTTGAACGGGGGTGCCATCCAGATCCACTAGATTATTGACAATATCCGGACTGCTGGGAATGGCAACGGGGATCTGCCAGGTTTCTGTGCCCTGATATAAATCATAGGCGCCCATCTGGCCATTATCAAAACCGATATAAGCCGTGCCGTTGAAGATCAGCGGGCTGCTATTGCCATACAGGCTTAAATTAGGAGAAGTATTATCGCTGGACCAGAGCATTTTGCCGGTATCGCTGGCAAAGGCTTCAACGGTTGAATTGTGCGCTTGAATCACCACCGCATCGCTGACCGCCGCAGGGGCACCGAGAATGATACTGGGCAGGGCGACCTGCCATTGAATTTTACCGTTTTGCGTGCTGAGCGCGTACAGGGTGCCATCAGTCGTGCCGACAAAAATATCATCCGCATTTAAGGCCGGTATCGCACTCGTGTGTCCAGGGAGGCGCGTTTCCCAAATGAGCTGACCATTACTCGGATTCATCAAAGCGACTTTACCATGATAGCCGGAGGTCACCAGCATATTGTTGTACAAAGCAGAGCCCAGTTTTAAATATTCTCCATCGGTGCCGACGGTGGGTTGGCGTGACCAAAGTGTTTTGATCTGAATTTCGCTGGGGACAATTTGTGATAAAGGTGTGGGCGGCGGCGTATTATCTTTGGTGCAGCCGATCATTAATAACGTGCTGGCGAGACTGCCTGTCCAGATGGTCGTCTTGAGTGTACGACGGGAGAATAAAATCATGAAGTGCTTCCTATGCTATTGAGTCGTTCGATCGCCATTTGTGTGACCAGTGGGTCATTTTTAGATTGATTAATTGCCATGGTGAAATTTTGCTTGGCAAGAGCGAGATCACTGAGTTGTAAATACGCTTCGCCGCTTAAAAGCGCATAGGGCCCGGCAAAACCCAGGGGCGGATTTTTAAGGACATTGATCGCCATTTTGGGATTATTTTCTGCCAGCAGAACGCGTGCCAGGCGTAAGGTAATAATCGGCGTTAAGGTATTGTGATGATTGTTTGCCAGTGTCTTTTTTAAAAGCGTTTCAGCCTGAGGCAAGTCATTCTGCTGTACGGCAATACTGGCAAGCGTTAACTGAGCCATAGACGCATAGACCGTGCCGCCGTAGTTTTGAACCAGGCTCTGGCTTTCTGCAGAAATACTGGCGATGCTGGCGCCATTTTGCATGCTTTTTAAAATGGCTGCATAGGCGAGGGAAGCATTTTGATTGACGGTGTTTTCATGCTTTTGGATCGCATTGTAAATGCCAAAGGCTAGAGCGATTGCAATCAAAACCACAATAAATAGGGTGCTGTATTTTTTAAGAAAATTTTTGACTAAATCAGCGCGATCCTGGTCATTGAGTTCATATTCCACGGCGAATTATCCTCTTGAAAGAAAAAGTGCTGCAAGTGTACCATCAAATCACATGTTTGTCTAAGAGCAGGTTGCTGGAAACGCGCTGAGGAATCAGGATTCGCGCGGTCATTTGTCGCAGCCAGATTTATAGCTCCGCCAGCGCTTCCTTCTCTGCCCCTTGAGTTTTAGGGGGTGTTGATGCGAACGGCGTAGTGGTCGCAGTCACTGCTTTTGGTATTTTTACCCCTAGTGCTCTGATCTGTGCTCGAATTGCTTTGTCTTTGATGGGGGCTCCAGGTGTAGCAATAAGCAGTTCAATTGCGGGAATATTTTTCTTGTAAATGGCTAGTGTTAAAGGGTTGTGCATTGCACCTGAATACTGTTGCCAATCTATTCCTGCTTGACAAAAGAAAATTAAAATTTGCTGTTTATTCATGTCAACAGCCGTGTAAACAGGATCTAGAATGGGCGAGCCGTCGATAATCACTGCATTATGCATGGCAAATCCATTTTCCATTAAGAGTGTGGCAAAATGAACTAAATTATGTTGTGCTGCTAGAGTCATGAGTGTTATGCCATTTTCTTCTTTTACATCAATCGGTAGATTGCATGCCCTCGTATTATTTAATAGCGACATAAAAACGGCCCTGAATTGGAGTTCGGGAAGTGGGGTGGCTGCATGTCGCGTCACAAGATATGTTACCAACAGCATTCCATATGTATTCTTTAAGTGCAAATTTATAATTTCTGGATATTTTTCATGAAAATAATTAAATATTTCCAGGCTTCCCTGAAAATATTTTCGGTAAAAACAAGCGGTAAATGCGATCTTAAAATGTTTTGTGTTTTTATCAGATGCTAGAAGTGCCAGGCTTCTAATGAGGTGCACAAGGGAATGTCCGCCCTCCCACTCCCAAACGGGTATACTCTTTAAAAATTTTATTGACGGTTGCAGTTTTGGATTTGCAGAGGATATAAGAACTTGAAGATTGTTTTCTGTCATGCCTGTTTGTTCTAAAAAATACTTGAAATAAGCGCTTTTTAAATGTGCCTCTAGAGAAGTTGTCATAGATGTGCTAGGTTCAAATACTAATGTGCGCGAGGTTGATATAGATATAGCCCAGCTATGTCCCTCAGGAATAAGAGGATCATATAAAATAAGTTGGTAAATGCCCGGGGGTAACGTTAATGTATCTTGATGAAGATTTTTAAAAGTGCCACGATGTACAAGCACAAATTGTTTGATAACGTATTCAAACAGTCTTTTGGAAACGATAGCTGGAGAGTCTCCAGAAATAATAGTGCCATCTTTCAATGTGAGTGCAATTGGATTTTTTCTATCTAAGTGATTAAAAAGAGTCTCAAGCAGGGGGTGTGTAAAATGAATGTCTGATTGATAATGATTTCTCAGTAGGTAGTCCATTAGGCTTAGCAGCCGTCTTTCTACTGCAGGAAACAATGATGCAAGTGGATGCTTGATTTCAGGAATGAGGCTGCTTGACGCCTGGCCAGTAGACGTTAAATAAGCCTCTTTAAGTTCCTGATATGTGCTGTCTGGAAGGAATATTTTTAAAATGGAATGCGCGACACAGTCCCCAGGATGATTTGCAACATAAGCTCTTCGGATATAATACATAGCGTGTGTACGATCTTTTGTATCAATTTTAAAGAGATCTGTTGGAGGCGTCCGAGCAGGGGGTGTTGTAGCCATAGGTGCTGTGGCAAATAGAGCGCTGGCTAATCTGTCTAAAATAGTGGGGGCAGCAGAGGGTGCCAAGTCGAGACTGGCAGCTGCATCTTCAGTGGGTGGGGCAGTGGGTACATCAGGAAAAAGCGACGCGCTGGTGACGGTCAATCCACTTTCTTCTAAACGTGCGGCACAGGCTTCACGCAAAACGCGATCGTCATGAGGGCTGGTGAGGTGTACTTCTGTTTCTGAAATGGCATGTATGTCTAAGGTTTTTGTTTCGCCCGTCGTTGGATCTGTAAAAGTTAAACTAATGCCGTCTTCTGTTTCTGCTTTGTAAGCAAGTCCACAGGCTGTGGGGAGTGCTTTTTCTGTGAATTCAGGCCATTGAATTTGTAATTCACCGGCTTCATCCACACTGACGCGCGGAATGAATTGGGCGGGTAACCGGGCCAGCGCGGCCAGCCAGGGTTTTAGAAATTGATATTCAGGGCTCAGTGTTTTCATAAATTGCTCTGCCAGTGTCGTGGCAATGGACGGTGCAAAGTATGTTGCTGTCATGAGTCCGGCGCCTTTTAACGCACCCCAGACGCCCTGTGTGACTAAATTAAATCCTAGGCTTGCATGGCTGTAAAGCGCAAAACCTTTGGTGGCAAGGCCAATGAATTCTTTAAACAGGCTGGCGGGTCTGACACTATACTCCTCTAAATAGTCGCAGTCTGCATCTGTAATCTCCCTACCTAGGAGTGCTAATTGAGTGTATATCCTGGCATGCCTTGTCATGCTGAATGCCATTGGTTCCGGCGCTATTTTATTTAAAAAAACATTCACTACAGCAGCAATAGAAAGGAGTGAAGGAGGAGTGCCAAAAAATTTATTGGCGATGGCCATGCTTGCCCCTATTTCTGCGAGTGCAGCAGCGAATTCATTCGGGTCTGGTGTGGAGGGTTTGGTGGCAGTGTGCATTTAATTTATTTCTTTTTATAAAGAAGGAAGCATATTATAATAATATAAATATGTCAAGAGCCTCTTGCAAGAGGGGTGGTTTGCCCTAGGTTTGCCCTGCATGCCCGAAACTGGCATTTGACAATTTTTGCATTTTGCGGTAGTATTGTCTTGTGATAGTTCCTAAAATAATAATAAAGAGGTATGGTCATGAAAAAAAAAATAGCACTTGGTTGTTTTTTGTTTGGTTTTGCTTTTGTTATATCGGGTAAAGCAGTGCTTGAAGCACCTGCTCATGGACAGGCTGTTGTTGTTTCTGATGGTGTTACGCAAGTGTGTACTTTGGATCCAAAAGGCCTGTGTCAAAGCCTGCAAACGGATACAAATCATGATGATGTTGGCGTATTTTTGCCTTAAGGCAAAGTCTATGTTAAAATAGGCGAATTATAATAAAGGTTTTGTTTATGCGTTGGCGTGCTGGGTTTGTTTTATGCGGGTTTTTGGCCACAGCTTTGGGCGATTCTAATGCACCTGGATATTTGGCTATGGATTTTTCTGTGCAAACTCCTGGGTCTGTCTTTGCGATGCAGGATCCCTTAGTCTTAAGGTATCAGGTCAAAAACAATATTGCCAATTCAGTGACGTTGAGTGTTTTTACAAAATATTACCCGCTGGCCCAGTCTGCTCTTTTTGAAGGCGATAAACAAATCGAAAAAAGTAATGATGTTGATTTAAATCTAGCTCCAGTCATTACACTGACTCCTACGCAATTGACAGTGCCGCGTGGAGCAACCGAAACTGTGACTGTGACGATTCACCCTACGCAGGAAGAATTAGAGGTTAAAAAAACGTATCGTGGGTATATTGTATTTCAGGAGCAGGCAGCCCCTCCTGCAACAAGTCCTGTTAATTATCGTCAAATTGCATCTATTTATGTGAATACAGGAAAGCCTGATTTTGGGTTGTTGCAAATTAGTTGCAAAGTTTTCGGCGCACCTGGCCACATTCAGTTTAATATATTAAACAATTCTGATTATGTGTTTAGTCCCGAAGTTGCTGTTTCTGATGCTGTGGGTCATCCGCTTTTTAATAGTAAGTTGATGCCTGTGATTCAAAAGACTTCAGCTACGCGATTTTTAAGTTGGAATGAGCGTGTGAAGGGGCCTTATTCAATCATCTTGTCTATGCCAGATCATTCTTGGCAAAAAACCTATATTTGTGAATAATACTTAAGAACCACTTTTAACCTGGTTGTGAATGGTATTTTTAAGTGGTTTTTTAACTTTACTTAATTTCGTTGCTTTAACCTTTGGCAGAGGGGTGTAAATGCAATTAATCATCGTATGAATTGGTTTGGTTTCATAATGCATGGCCCAAGTCAATTGAGTTTGCTGTGTTGTAATTGTTTTTGCACTTACTGTTGCTGGCAATGTCATGTTACGTATCGCATCACTGTATGGTAGTACAGAGCCTGGATTGTTATCCAAGACCACCCCTGGTTGCCCTGCAATACTGACTTGATAATAAGGGGAGAATACATATGCGGTAGGGTTGTGAATGTTTAAGCGCATTGCCCCATTGGGCATGATGTGACATTCGACGGTAATAGGGCTGTAGTTAGCTGTGCCATTTGAAATATATACACTAGTAATCGATTGCACATTATAGCTTAATACAATGCCTGCGCTTTGCTTTTTAGTTTTTTTAGATGATGTTTTCATTTTTGGGGCGGAGGATGCAAATTGAATATTTTGATAATAGGTTGCCGGTAAAAGAGTGTTGGGTAAATCTAAATACATGCCGACAACCTCAAATTGATGGGGGGGCAGTACAAAATGCATGGGATAGTAATGTACATAGGGTGAAAGATCTAAATTAATTTTAGCTTTGCCAGGAAGGGAGCGGTCTACTTGGAAAAGAGCATTTTTGATGCCTGGAAACACTTTTCTAGTGCTCACATCTACTTGCTGAGGAGTAGTGCCGGGATTGTTCACCACGAAAGCATAGCCTATGTGCGTTGGTGCTTGCACTGTTAAAAAGAAAGGCTCTGGTGTTACATTGACCGTATTGATAACGGTCTTTGCGAATGCAGCAGGCGTGCAACAGATGAGCAAAGCAAAAAAAGCAATTTTATTCATGATTTTCCTTATTCTTTTAGTTGGCCCACTGTATTCTTGTCAAAATTAATAATGACATTGGATACCCACGATGTATTATTTGGAACTATAATTCTAAATGGACCTTCCGGTTTTTGCAAGCCCGTAAAGGTAATATTATACGTCCCTGGAATCAAACTTTGAAAGGAGAAATAATTTTGATTGGCAAAAATAGTGCCGTTTATGATGGGTCCAATTGGTTGAGAGTCAATTTTTTGGATTTGAATGCCTATTTTTTCTGGAAGAGGGTCATTTGACTGAATATAGCCATCCATGCCTGTGGCGACAGTAATTTCGGGATTATATTCTAGTTCAGCGCCTGGAGTGAGTTGCATATTAATATTGTTGGTCGTGGGCATAAGAGAGGGGTCTAAAGTAGATAAATCAATCGAAAATTTGACTGGTGTATTGGCTGGCACGCCGATTATACTAAAATAGCCATCCTCGTTACTGGTTGCGCTTGCAGTTCCAGCTGTGACCACTACCCCTGACAAAGGCGTTGCAGGGGCACCATTGACGCTGGGACTCATTAATCGGCCAGAAATTTCCCCACTTCCAAAGTCTTTAACTGTATTGACTGTGGCGCCGATTAATTTGAGGGCATCATTAAATGTTAGCTGTAATGAAATTGACTGAATAGAATAATTTAATGAGAGTGCCCAATTGGGGTTAGGGTTCCAGCCCAGCCCTACAGTCAATGTATAAGTTGGCTGGCCAATAATTTGCTCCCATTGCAAATTTGTATTCCAGAGGCCATTTTGTGGGCGATAGCTATAATTTAAGTTGGTTGTGTCTTCGGTATCATTGCCACTCATTGTTTGAATGGTATAACTATATTGTAGATAACTGTTGCCATATACAACAGAATTTAAAAAAGTTTGTGTTGAGCTTACACTATCGCCATTGTTGGTGGCTGTTGTGCCAGCAATGTTATTGCTTGCAGTCCCGCTTACAGTGCGCATAAATTGATATCCTGGATTTAAAAACCAAAAAGCTCGATAGTTGGTTCCTGTGCTAATGCTTTGCAGTCCTGGCGTAGATTGAAAGCTTGTTGAAATCCCTAGTTTTGGGAAAACACTCCAGCTATCCGATAGATTAAAATTATTTGTTTGTAGGGTTGAAGATTGGCCTGTAGGGGTATATATAGGGATTTGCAATAGTGATGAGTTGGGTGTCAAATGGGTGTAAGTCATTTGAATCGTATTGCTTGGAATCCATGTGCTAATGATGTTAAAATAGTAATTGCTTAAGCTATCAAGCATTTGTGAGTATTCTGCAGCTAAGCCAGGTGAGAGCTGCCAGCGAAAATCAAAATAATTAAAAAAACTATATACCGTATCATAAGGATTGATCGTGCTTAAATCATTGACGGGGAAATAAAATCCACCATACCCTACGGTAAAATTGTTAAAGAGGCCATATTGATATAGCCATTGGGTGAGATTTCCTAATTGTCCATATCCAGATAAAGGTTGTAATTCACCTGTGCTCAATGCATAGTTACTTTGACTTTTTGCTAAAACGCCGATGTTGCCTGAAGCATAAGTGATGGAGCGTGTTTCTGAGGTGCCATCTGGATAATAATATGTGATTGCATAGACATCTCCAGGTGTTGCTTGATTGTCGGTAATTGTATATTTACCGCTGCTATCTACAGTAAAGCTGCTGACTAGGTACGAATTATTTCGCCAAACTTGAATTTCTGTGTCAGGTTGAGTTTGTCCCTGATATGTAAAGGTTAGCACAGATTGATTACTTTCAGGTAGTTTTTGTACTAATATGCCATTGGTTAAGCTTTGTTGTGGAAAAAATGGTGAGTTAATGCTTTGAACATAGCCAAATTGTAGGGTGTTGATATTGGGGAGATTATTAAATGCATAGTTCCAGGTAAAATCTCCGTTTAATAGCCCCCCCCCTCCTGCAGAGGATGGATTGCTGTAAATATTTTGAGATCCAGAAGCTGAAATCGTGCCTTTAAATAACGACCCTAGTAAATTAAAGTTGCCATTCAAGTTGCTGTTTGGTTGCCCACCAGATGAATCCAGGGGCTGAGTATAATTTTCGTTTAAGGAATAATAGATTTGGCCTGAAGGAGCGAAGCCACTGCTAATGACTGGTTCTGCGGCTTGTTCTAGTGCTTTTTTTTGAGCCAGCATTTGCGCATTTAAAGCCGCTTGAGCTGAAGCAGCTCTTTTTTTCGCTGCAATACTTGCGGGTGAAAGAGGCAGGGTCGTTTTTAAGATAGATTGCAGTGGGTTCCAGTTAGTTTCAGGGTTGAGTTTGGTAAACAGTGCTGCAGAAATCCACCAAGAACCATTGTCAAAAACTAAATCTGTTGACGAAAAAACAATAGATTGCTTTTTTTTATTTAAAATATATTGAATAGTATGGTCAGTTGGATTGATGATTAGGCTGGAGCCAGGTGGTCTTGACTCTAAATCACAGATAGATTGTGCATCAGTGCAACCTTTTGCGACTTTAAATTCTAGTATGTTACTGTAAAAGTCAAGTATGTCCAGATAGGGATGGCCTTCATCATCCATTACTGTCGGGTGGGCCAAATCAGAGAAAAAAACCGTATCCTGCCCAGAAATATATACATCTAATTCAATCAAGCCTGGGGATAGCGCCCCTTGTAGTGAAGCGACGAACAAAAGGAGGGTTACAAGTAAGCCCCCTTTGTTGCATAATTTCATTAACACATTGTTTGCTATTGACACGCGACAGTATGTTTGCTTAAGCCAGGTAAAGTCCAGTTAAGAGAGTATGTGCCCGTTTTGCCCTCAGCTGCTAAAAGTAGTCGCGTGCCCATGGAGTAAGGTAACAAGGGCTGTGGAGTTAGTGTCGCTACAGTTTGGTCATTTTGTACGAGGGTGACGTCGGGCCTAAATAAGTAAGATGTATTATTTTTCACGAGCATATTAAGTTTACCGTCTGCGCCAATTTTACAGCTTACTTCCGCTTTATCGGCATTGCCTGTGCCATTATTTAAGTAAATATTATAGTTTAGCCCTACTACAATACTTGCAGCAGCTTGAGACGCGCCTTTAGGTTGTTCTTGACTATTCAATTGAACAGGAGCTGATTTTGGAGCTAATTTTAATGAGAGAAAATAAGTTCCATCAGGCAGATTAGGCGGTCTTTTTATCATAACGCGCAAAGTGCCACTTTGTCCTGCTGGCATGACCAATATTTTAGGCGTGAAAATCATCTGGTTGTTAAGGTTGATATATTGATAACCGTTTTCTAGTGGCAGCGCGGTGTCAGAGGCATATCCGCCTTTTCCGGGTTCAAGAGAGTCACTCCCTGCGGATGTATAAATCGCTTGTTCTTTGCCTGAGTTGATGACTTGTAATAAAACTCCGCTCAATGGATTAAAAGGAGAGGTGGTGACAGGCGGTGCAATTTGAAAGCCCAAAGAGCTTCCGCTATCTGCTTCAGTAGCTATGCCACATAATGGCATTGTCAAGGTGCAGAGGATGACTGACGAGATGAGTTGTTTTTTCATGATGAAGATTCTCCTGTTGGTAATTCGTTAATTTGAACTGAAAATGCACCCTGATAATAACCAGAGCGATGCCCTGAGATGGTCAGCTGTGCGCCGATGTTAAAGTCACAATATCCTTCGCCTCCTATTGTACAGGTATTATTAGGCTGATTAGAAGTAAACTGGCTCAGTGTGGCAGATTGCTGATTGACGGCATAGAGTGGGGTAGCTTCATTAAAAGATAATTGAACGGTGCTACCTGGTGTGTCAAAAACACGTAATAGAGCGGCATGTTTGGTTCCTGCTGTCGTTACATTGTTGGGTAATCTTTGGTCTCCATTTGGGCTGAGTTGGATTGCGTCAGAGCCGATCGCTCCAACGCCATAGATAATCATGCCAAACTGGAGTGGATTTAGAGTTTGATTGCTGAGCTCTGCTTGAGCAGGTAGGGTGAGTACAGTCAGCATAAGTGTGCTGCAGCCAAGTCGAAGTAAATACGTTAACATTAGTTTACTCCCATAATTAAATCCAGAGCATTATTGTTATCATAATGATCTGCTACTGTCGTGGGGGGGATGGTAAGCACTCCTCCTAAATAAAGCACAACTTGTTGGTTGTGTGCAACAGCGCTGCTGACATTGCTGGTGATTGGGATATAGCGATCTCCTCCGTCAAATAATATAGAATGGCTTTGAATATCTGTAATGTTCAGCAATTGTTGATGCTGTTCTCCAATTAAATAAGATTGATTTGCAATTCCTGTTATTGTCACTGTGAGTCCATTTTCTACTTGAAGTAAAATTTTTGCAGGTGAAGATTCGAATGTTTCAGCACCATTATTGCAAATTGTTTGTACTGCATTAAACCCTGTGGTGCGGGCATCAAGTACACAAGTGGTGGGTTGATTGGCCTGCTTATTTAGTGCTATTTTGCCAAAATTGATCATGGTTTGGCTTGCGGCAGCATTGTATGCAATTGTATTCATAATTTCAGCCGTTGCAGTAATGACAATCGGCAAGCCTAAGGCAATATGTACTCCTAGGCTATCAAGAATACACAGTATCGCAAACTGTTGCAGTTTTTTCATCGTCACTCACCCTAGATAGACGTGCTTACGAAAAAAAGCGCTACGACAAATTTAACTTGCGTAGCGCTGTGTGCTCTCAAAAGCTTAGAGGGCATCTTTTAGCAGTCTAAATTAGTTGACTGTTGCAGAGACGGTAATTGCATCGTTGTTTTTGTAGACGCCACTTGGAGTTCCCTCTGGGATGCTAACTGTTCCGCCAATTTTTACGGTTACCAGATGCGTGGAGTCAACAGTAACTGCGTCTGCATTTGCTCCTGTGGATGAATTGGTTGTAACTGTAGAGGAGTTATTAACAAGTGCAGTAATATTGGATAATACCAGTGGCGATGCATCACCGACTTCTGGGGCTAAGTTTGAGTTAGTTAAGGCAACAGTCACTGTAACTGAAGAGCCTGGAGTAGCGTTAAAAGTAACCGATCCAGCGTTTACACCTACTGTTGCAGCAGTGGCGATCCCCGTGCAGGTTTCTGCTCCAAGTATACTTACGGTGCAGGCTGTTGTTGAGTAAGCTTGGCCTGCACTCATAATCATGTTACCGAAATTCAAGTTGCTATCAGTGCCAGTGTGGCCGATAGTATTGCTGACTTGAGCGCTGGCGCCAATAACAGCGCTATCGCTATTGTTAGCAGCAAATGCAGCTCCGGTACTCATGCAGGCTAGAATTGCGGTTGTAATTGCGATTTTTTTAAATTGATGCATTTTGAATCTCCATTTGGTTTTTGTTGTGTATGGGTTAACAGCCCATAGAGCTAATCTAGTTTTTTTATGTGTTAATGTCAATGGTTTTAATTTGCTTTATGTTTGCTTTGTGTTGGGTTGTGTTGTTTTTTATTTTAAATCAATTACTTATTTTTTTTTTCTTTTTTGTTTTGGGATTTTGTGTGGCTTTGTGGTGACGTTTTTAGCGCTCTAAAACATCGATTTTTTTGATTTGTTTTATGATTATAGTTCGACGCGTTCAATTTTGCCAAAGCGATCACTAATTTTTTTGGCAGAAATATTCGCTTCCCGCGCATCCTCATGGGTCTGCTCAATATGACGTTGCAATTGATCCATGCGGCGTTGGAAGCGTTCAAAGTCTTCGCCTAGTTTGAGAAGGTGCTCGCGAATCAGGTGTACATGTTTTTGCGTGGCTTGATCTTTTAGCACGGCTTGTGCAGTGGTGAGGACCGCCATCATCGTTGTGGGTGAGGTCAGCCAGACGCATTTTTGTTGGGCATAATCGATGAGATCATAAAAGTGATTATGGATATCAGCAAAAATGGCTTCGGCTGGCAGAAACAAAACGGCGCCGTTGGAGGTGATGCCGGGTATAATATATTTTTGAGCGATATCATCGATATGCTTTTTCATGTCGCGGACAAAGGCTTGCTCGAGTGGTTTTTTCTGATCATTCGGCGCATCGACATAGCGGCGATAATTTTCAAGAGGAAACTTCGCGTCAATCGCCAATTTGCCGGTGGGCTCTGGTAGTAAAAGCAGGCAGTCGACGCGCGTGCCATTGGGTAAATCAGCCTGCAGTTGAAAGTGCGCTTCGGGCAGCATGTTTTTGACGATATTGGCCAGTTGGACTTCGCCAAAAGCACCGCGGGTTTTTTTGTCATTCAGAAGTAAATTCAAGCTGAAAACTTCGCCAGATAACTCAGCCATTTTTTGCTGGGCCTGATCGATTAAAGCCAGGCGGGTGACGACATCATTAAAAGTGACCGCATTTTTTTCAGAGCTATCGGTCAGATGCAGTTGAATTTGTTTTTTCAAATCATCAATTTTATAGAGCGCAAAAAATAAAACAGCCAGAAAAAACAGGGCTAATAAAATCAAAAGCGCAGTGGTGCTGATCATTGTGTGTTGACCGTGACTTCAGCGCTGGCGCCAACACGCAGGGGATATTCATCCTGTTGCTGACTATGCGGGATGATGATTTTAACGATGAAGCGCTGGGTGATCTTGACCCAATTTCCAGTGGCATTTTCCGCAGGCAATAAACTAAAGGTGGTGCCGTCGGCCGCGCTGATGCTTTGGACAATGCCTTTAAAGGTGAGGCCGGGATACAAATCTAATTGAATGGTTGCGCTTTGTCCTGGCTTGATGCGCTCTAGCTGCGTTTCTTTGTAATTGGCATCTACCCAATATTCACTGACAGAGTTGACCATGGCAAAGAGGTTTGTGCCTGCGGTGACGACCATGCCTGGGCGTAGGGTCAAATCGCTGACGATGCCATCAATGGGTGCGGTGACGACGGTGTAACTGAGGTTCAGTTTGGCGGTGTTGAGATTCGCTTCTGCCACTTTGATTTGACTGGCTTGGGTGAGTAAGTTTTCCTGTGCTTCGGCTAAGCTGGCGATATCACCATCCAGGCTGGCTTGCGCTGCTTTTAAATTGGCGGTTGATTGATCGCCATCCTGCACAGAAGCATAGCCTTCTTTCACCAGTTCTTGCATGCGCTGGCTGTTTTTCTGATTTAAAACCAGGGTGGCCTCTGCGCTGGCTTGATTCGCGGCCGCGATTTTAATGGCTTCCTGATCTGCTTTATATTGCTGCTGGGCAACCAAGTACTGTGCCTGCGCTTGATCGAGGGCATCTTGAAAAGGGGTGGGGTCGATGGTAAATAAAACCGTGCCTTTAGTCACCGCCTGGTGGTTTAAGACATTGACCGTAACAACCTGGCCGTTGATCTGGGCGGCAATGTAGGGAATATTTGCATTGACATAGGCATCATCGGTGCTGGGATAGTAGTAGTTATCATAAAAATAATAGCTGGAGCCACACACAATGGCAGCAATGATCAGGAGGATGGGGATAAGTTTTTTGCGACTAAGGGTAAATTTCATGAGGAGACTGCTTCTTGATTAAGGTTGAAAATATGTTTTAGGCCGACTAAGACCAGGTCGGATTCAATGACATCAAAAATGCCGGCCTGTTCAAATAGGCGTGAAAATCCACCGGTGCCAATGACTAAAAATTCCTGGCCGGCAAAACTGTTTTTGCGCACTTCAGCGACCACTTCTTTTACCATGCCGAGCGTTGAATAATAGAGCCCAGCTTGAATTTGCTCTACGGTATTTTTGCCGAAGACGGTGGTGGGGACTTTGATTTCTACGCTGGGTAATTTGGCCGTGCGTTCCTCCAGGACTTCCATGCAAAGGCGCAGGCCTGGGGTGATGAGCCCGCCCAGATATTCTTTGTTGTGATTGACGAGGCAGACGGTATTGGCTGTGCCTAAATCAAAGATAACCAAATTTTGATTTGGGTGTAAATGCATTGCACCTACGGCGTTCGCTACGCGGTCTGCGCCGAGTTCTTTCGGGTTATGGACGAGAATTTTTAAACCGGTTTTAACGCCTGCATCCAGAATCAATGGCCGGATGTTAAAATACTTAATGCAAGCCGAGGCAACGGTGTGATTGAGGTCAGGCACCACGGACGAAATTGCGATATGTTTAATCTGTGTCGGATCAATTTTATTTTCACGCAGCGCATTCTTGAGGAAAAGGCCGTATTCATCGGAGGAGCCGCTATCCCTGGAGGTGCGGCGAAAACTGAGGAGGGTCTGGTCATTGTGAATGACGCCACCAAAGACTTGCGTATTGCCGATATCGAGTACTAATAACATAATTTTTATGGGCTTGAAAAACGAATGAGATTCATTATACTTCAAGCGCACCCTGTTTGACAAAGTTTGCGTGCTTAGCCCAAAAATGGTATACTGTAGGCACTTTAAGAATTACACATTAGGAGTTCAATCATGTCATTCTATGGAGTGTTCAATCATATGCCCTGGTGGGGATACATCCTGTATACGCTGATCGTGACCCACATTACGATGATTTCCATCACTGTCTTTTTGCATCGCGCACAAGCGCATCGTGCCTTGGATTTGCACCCGATTGCGGCGCATTTTTTCCGCTTCTGGTTATGGCTGACCACCGGTATGAAAACCAAAGAGTGGGTCGCCGTCCATCGTAAGCATCATGCTAAATGTGAGACGATTGATGATCCACATAGCCCTGTTATTGAAGGAATTGGCACGGTTTTGCTTGAAGGCGCTGAGTTATATCGTTATGCGAAAAAAGATCCTGAAACTTTAGAAAAATATGGCAAAGGAACGCCGAATGACTGGCTGGAAAAGCATGTCTATGCGACCCCCTTCATGCGTGGAAAACAAGGCGTGGTAGCGCTGTATTTGCTGAGTGTGATCTTGTTTGGTGTGCCTGGCATTATTATCTGGGGCATTCAGATGATTTGGACGCCTTTCTTTGCGGCAGGGATTATCAATGGGATTGGTCATTACTTTGGCTATCGTAACTTTGAATGCCCAGATGCAGCGCGCAATATTTTCCCCATTGGTATTTTAGTGGCTGGCGAAGAATTGCATAATAATCATCATACCTATGGCAATTCTGCGAAATTGTCCGTACATTGGTGGGAATTTGATATTGGCTGGATGTATATTAAATTGCTGTCCTATTGTGGTTTGGCCACACCAAAGCGCCTGCCTCCCGAAGTCTGTCGTAAAAAACGCGCTGCGGGCGGAATGGATTTAGTCAATGTCGAGGCGATCATCAATAATAAGATTGCGGTGTTTTCTGAATATACACGTAAGGTCATCAAGCCTGTGTTTAAGCGGATGAAAGAAGATGAAGCGAGCTGTGAAAAACTCTTCTGCGTCAAGACGAAAAAATTGATTCTGCGCAATCCTGCTCTGAATACGCAAGATCAGCAGGAGCATATCACAGCGGCATTGAATGATGCGCGTGATTTACAGGTGGTGTGTTCGTATCGCGATCGCCTCAATCAGATTTGGTCCAAAACTGCGACGTCTAATAAAGAGCTGACAGAGGCTTTTCAAGATTGGTGTCGTCAGGCTGAAAAAAGCGGCATTGACGCGTTGCAAAATTTCGCTCATTATATCAAGGCCTATCGTTTGAAAAAGAAATCAGTTTAATAGGATTGATATATGAAATGGTTGTCTAAGTTGCTGTATTGTTTTGATAAAAAAGAGCGCGCTTTTGTGAGCGAAGCGGATCGCCTTCTCAGTCGCTTTGATGTGGAGCATCCTGAAAAATCGCCTTCTCAGCAATTTGAAATTGCCAAGCATCGCGGTATTTTTACGCGCAAAGTCGATCAGCGGGTTGATTGGTCATGAGTGTCGATCTGCATACGCAGGAAGTCGTCAGCAATGATGGCTCGCCGGCCGCTGTAGTCGCGATTCTTTTGGCTTTGCTCGCGTTGGGGCTGTGTGTTTTTCTATTTTTTAAATTGCATGCGGCCGAGCGTCGCAATCAAGAACAGGTCGCTGTTTTTCAAGCTGAACAGGCGAGCCTAAACAGTCAAGTGACCGATGCGCTGAATCATTTGAGTCAAGCCGATACCAGTGTGGAACAGGCCAATCAGCTCGGCGGGCAGACGATTTTAGCCAGTCTGCAAATTTTGTTATTGCAAGGGCAGCCCAAAGCGTTGCTGCAGAGTAATGCTGGGGCTTTGAACCAGGTGATCGCGCGCCTCAATAATGCAGATGCAGTGGCTTTGAATACGAGCCTTAACGATAAGATCAACGCGCTGCCGGAGATTAATCCTGCCGCAGCCTTGTCGCAACTCAATCAGATCAGCCAAAGTTTTGCGGGTTTGAGTTTTGTACCGGCCGTGGGTGTGCAGAATAAAGTAAATATTCCGGAAACGGTTAATGGATTCTGGCCGCGGTTATGGTATAGCATTCGCGGGCTGATCGTAGTGCGCACGGATAATCAAATCGGTACGACCTTGATTACTGAAACCGCCCGTTTTGATGCTTTGCGGACGTTCAATTTCCAAGTGCAGCAGGCGGAGTGGCAGATTATCCACAATCAAGATCCCTCTGTGACGCTGACGCAACTCTCCACCTTGCTGACAAATTTCACCGCAGCAGATGCGCAGCAGGCAGCTTGTCTGGCCCAGATCAATGCATTGTTGGCCTCGCATGATTACTATAGTGCAGCGGATGTGACGGCGATTCTTTCTAATATTGCCGCCTTGCAGGCAGTGCTTTAGGCGTTGAGGAACGTAAGCAAAATTAAGTTCCTATTCTGTGTCATTCTCGCGAACGCGGGAATCCAGTCAAATCAATCATACAGCGCCTTGGTTTTGAGAAATTAGACTGGATCCCCGCGTTCGCGAGAATGACACAAGGAGTCCTAACAAATTAAGCCTTCTTTGGCGCATTGCGGGCTGAGAAAGGGCTGAATCTGCGTATTAATCTGATTATATTTTGCAATCACTTTGAGCGCGTAGTCTAGATTATAGTAGGGCGTATGGGAATGATAATCGCCAATCGCGGTGGTCAGGTCTGCAGGATTATTGTAGATGCAGTGGCTGAGAATCCAGGTGCCGACGTAGACATTTTCACAGGGATCATTGGTGACATCACTCAGCGTATAGCCGCTGTGTTCAAAGCGGGGTGCCCAGCTGCTATTGATCTGCATGATGCCGAGATCAACCGTGCCGTTTTCGTTTTTAGACTGTGTGCCATCTTGGCCATTTTCAGTCAGAATAATCGCCATGATCAGCGGCGCCGGCACTTGATAGGCTTCGGCCGCTTGATTAATACAGGCAATCGGGACTTCATGAAACATCAGGGGCATGATAAGGCAGCCTTTTTGAATATTGACTTTTAAACGATTATCTCACATGATTGCCTAGACTAAAAAGGGAGGGATGCATGAATATTCCAGGTGAGATTGAAGTAGCGGTAGATCAGTCCGCCAGTGGCGAGAGTACAGGGCCCATTGTGGTGATCTGCCATCCGCATCCCTTGATGCAGGGGACGATGCAGAATAAAGTGGTGACCACGACGAGCCGCGCCTTTAATCAATTGGGGTTGATGGCAGTGCGCTTTAATTATCGTGGCGTCGGTCAAAGTGTGGGTGAATATGGGCATATTCTGGGAGAGTGTGAAGATCTCCAAACCGTAGTGACTTGGGTGAGGGGTCAGTATCCAAGCCGTGACATTTGGTTGGCTGGGTTTTCTTTTGGCAGTTTAATCGCCTATAAAATGGCAAATCTGCTGGATGCGAAGCGCTTGTTGTGCATAGCGCCCGCGGTACATGAGCGCTGGTACCAGGAGGCTGCAGAACCGATGATGCCTTTGACCTTGATCGTGCCGGCTGCAGATGAGGTGGTGAGTGTTGAGCAGACGTTTGACTGGTTGCGGCAGGTCACATGCAGCTATCATCTATGGAAGCTGGCGGGAGTCAGTCATTTTTTTCATGGGCAGCTGCTGGTTTTAAAGCAGTTTATTCTGGCTCATTATGCGGAGGACGTTCGCGCCAATAATGCTCAGGTTTAGCCTCAAAGCGGATTAAAGTGCATTCGAGCGTGCCGTTTAAAAATTGGTATCTTTTTAGTGGGTGCATGCGTATGGCCTTTGCGGGAAGGGGATCACTGGTAAAAACACCGATGCTCCAGCCTTCAAGCTGTGACTTGATCAGGGTGCCGAGATCCGCATAGAGTTGTTCAATCTCGGTATCGCGCCCGGCCATGAGGCGTTTGCCATACGGCGGATTGGTGATGAGCAGGCCTTGATGTTGCTGTAAAATGGGATCATCAATGTCCGCTACGGCCCTTTTTTCCAGTCGCAGTATCGCGCTGAGCTGCAGTTTTTTAAAATTCTGTTCAGCTGCGAGAAGGGCGCTGGGCTCGAGATCAAAGCCGACAATCAACGGGGCCTTGGCTTTGCGACCTTGTTCAGCACGGGTTTCGGCCTCCAGCATCAGTTTTTGCCAGACGGCGGGCTGATGCTGTTTCCAGCCTAAAAAACCAAAATAGCCGCGGAGTAAATTGGGTGCAATATCATAGGCCATCATCGCGCCTTCCAGCAGCAGCGTACCTGCGCCACAGCAGGGATCAAAGAGGAGTGCATTTTTTTGTTTGAACATCTTGGGCCAACCCATGCGGATTAAAATCGCAGCAGCCAGTGTTTCTTTGAGCGGCGCCGCTCCCGTTTCAGTACGCAGGCCACGACGATGCAGGCTGTCTCCGGATAAATCGATATTCAGGGTAAAGTGCTCATCTCGCACATGCAGGTGAAAGACGACATCTGGCTGATCAGCTTGAATGGAGGGGCGCTCGCCGGTATTTTTACGGAACTGATCGACAATCGCATCTTTCGCAACCTGTGCAATAAAATGCGGGTGGGTGAGCGTGGGATGCTTGCCGGACACATCAATCCGAAAAGTCTGGTGAACATCGAGATGTTTTGACCAATCAACACTGCGCATGGCGCCATACAGATTTTCCTGATTCATGGCCCCAAATTGTTTCAGCTCTAAAAAAACATGATGGGCCAGGCGCGACCATAAGCATACTCGATAAGCGGTTTCCAAATTTGCTTTAAAATACACGCCTAAATGCGTGCTTTTTACTTCATTGGCGCCTAGGGTTTTCAGCTCCTCGAGTAAGAGGGGTTCGATATTTTTGGCAGTCGTGGCGAAAAAAATCATATACTAAAACCGATCCGCTTGGGCTTGATCCCAGGCTTTCTGATAGCGTTCGGGGACATTGCCGGTGAGGAAGCAACCCATGTCCACCGGCGTATAAATTTCCGCAAAGGTTTTCACTGTATTCACATCGAGACGACGATAGATTTGATCCCGGTGTAATTCGCTGGGATTCTGGAGGCCCATTGCACCGATGATTTCGAGAAAGCTATGCAGTGTGACATCATGGAAATTCGCAACCCGATGTTTTTTATCATCCACGACCAGTGCTTTTTGCAGGCGTTTGTCTTGTGTGGCGACACCCGTGGGGCAGGTATTGGTATTGCATTGCATGGATTGAATGCAGCCGGTCGCCATCATCATTGGGCGCGCCATATTGCAGATATCCGCACCGATGGCCATTTTGGTGACCATATCAAAACCTGTCGCGATTTTTCCCGATGCGGCAATGCGAATTTTATCGCGCAGGCCAATGCCACGCAAAGCATTGTCAACAAACTGCAGTGCTGCCTGGAGAGGCGTGCCGACGTGATTGACAAACTCAACCGGCGCTGCACCCGTTCCACCTTCGGCGCCATCCACGGTAATAAAATCAGGGTAAATGCCCGTCGTCAGCATGGCCTTACACATGGCAAAAAATTCATGATGGCGACCCAGGCATAGTTTGATGCCGACGGGTTTGCCATTGCAGAGATCACGGAGTTTTTGAATAAAGTGCATCATTTCCGTGGGGCCGTTAAAGGCAGAGTGTTTGCCGGGAGACAGCACATCATGCCCCAGTGGCGCTTTGCGGATTGCCGCAATTTCTGGGGTGAGTTTGGCCGCGGGCAAAATACCGCCATGCGAGGGTTTTGCCCCTTGAGAGAGTTTAAGCTCAATCATTTTAACTTCTGGACGATTGGCTTCTTTCGCAAATTCTTCAGGTGCAAAATGACCGGCCTCATCCCGGCAGCCAAAATAACCGGTGCCGATTTGCCAGATGATATCGCCGCCCTGGAGATGATACGGACTCAATCCGCCTTCTCCGGTCGCTTGCGCAAAATTGCCGATTTTCGCACCGAGATTCATCGCCATGACCGCATTGGCTGAAAGGGCGCCGAAGCTCATCCCTGAAATATTGAGACGTGAAGAGGAGTAGGGCTGGGTGCAGAGATCACTGCCGACCATAATACGCGGCTCGACTTCTGCGGGTTTCAGTGCATTCATGGAGTGAAGCGTCCATTCATAGCCCACTGCCAGAATATCACGCTGGGTCCCGAAAGGAATGGTGTCGCGCACATTCTTGGAGCGCTCGTAAATCAGGGTGCGGGTTTCGCGATCGTAGGGGCGTTCTTCTTGATCGCCGGCAATAAAATATTGACGAATCTCCGGGCGAATAAATTCAAGGACGTAACGAATATGCCCTAGAACGGGAAAGTTACGCAGAATCGCATGCTTTTTTTGAACAATATCATGTAAATAAATGACCGCGAGGGGAATGATCACGACGCAGAACCAGTCCATGCGATTAAACATTACGAGAAAAAGAAAGATGCTTAAGAGGACCAGTCCGAAAGCATAATAGAAATTATTCCGCATGGTGAGTCCTTGTATGGGTTAAAGGCTATAGTATAACTTAAATTCGAGCGGGTGGGTGGTGCAGTTTAATTCTGTGACTTCAGCGCGCTTGATTTGGATATATGCATCCAGCATTTCCTGGCTGAAGACGTCTCCCTGCCGCAAGAAGGCGTGGTCTTTTTGCAGTGCATCTAAAGCCGCTTCAAGAGAATGCGCAACTTTAGGAATTTTGGCTTGCTCTGCTGCGGATAGCTCATAGAGATCGTGATCACTGGGTGCGCCTGGATAAATGCGCTTCGCAATGCCATCCATGCCTGCCATTAGCATGGCGCTGAAGGCGAGATAAGGATTGGCGCAGGGATCGGGGAAGCGCACTTCAATGCGACGCCCTTTTTCATTTTGTGAGAAGGGAATGCGAATCGAGGCAGAGCGGTTACAGCTGGAATAAGCAAGTAAAACCGGGGCCTCAAAGCCCGGAACCAAGCGTTTATAGCTATTGGTCGTCGGATTGGTAAAGGCATTTAAGGCCTGGGCATGATGGATAATCCCGCCAATAAAAAAGAGGGCTGTTTCAGACAAATGCCCATATTCATCGCCGGCAAATAAATTTTTACCATTGAGGCTAAGCGACTGGTGGCAATGCATGCCGGAACCATTATCGCCCACGATTGGTTTGGGCATGAAGGTCGCAGTTTTGCCATGGCGATGCGCCACATTGTGCACGATATATTTGAAGAGTTGAATCTCATCGGCTTTTTGCGTGAGGGTATTGCAAGCCGTGGCAATTTCGTTTTGATTGCCGGTGGCCACTTCATGATGATGTGCCTCTACTGGAATGCCCGCTGCTTCCAAGAGCACACACATTTCTGAACGCAAATTATGCGCAGAATCAACAGGTGGAACCGGAAAATAGCCGCCTTTGACTTGCGGGCGATGCCCCTGATTGCCGCCCCGATAATCTGCATCGGAATTCCAGGCTGCTTCGGAGGAATCAACGCTATAGCTGGCGCCATGCATATCCACTTGCCATTTGACTTCATCAAAAATGAAAAATTCAGGTTCCGGACCTACAATAAAAGCATCCGCCAAGCCAGTTTTTTTGAGGAATGCTTCTGCGCGTTTGGCAATAGAGCGAGGGTCTCGATCATATCCCTGCATCGTCTGTGGATCAATGACATCGCAGCGGAGGATTAAAGTCGGCACATCGCTGAAAGGGTCCAGGCAAAATAAGCTTTCTGCATCAGGCAGTAAGAGCATGTCTGAGTCATTAATAGCGCGCCAACCTTGAATAGAGGAGCCATCAAAAGTCTTGCCTTGTTCAAAAAATCGGGCATCTACCACATGAGCAGGCACTGTTACATGATGCTCTTTGCCTTTGGTATCGGTGAAACGGAGGTCAACAAATTGAATTGCGTGTTTTTTTATAAATTCTAATACAGTATTAGACATAGGGCGCTCATAAGCTTAGATTGAAAACAATAAGATACAATAGCAAAATGGTAGAAAACTGCAAGAGGGGGAAGCTGATTTTTTACACTTGGGGCACAATATAGCTGTGTTCGCTCATGAGGTGTGTGAGTTTGCGTACACAGAACAGTACCATCAAACCAGCCAGCACTGCTCCGAGGCCGACGCCTAAAAATGTTTTGTAATAAATTGGGTTGCTGACCGCAAGGGGAACCGCAGTTTGGGGGAGGTTCGGTATGATGGCAATATAGCCCGCCAGGACGCCGCCGACGCCTGTTGCCAATTGCCAAAAGCCCATCATCAATCCTTCTTCGCCCTCCGGCGCCAGGCTGCCGACCATGGAAATGCCGAGCGGGCTGACCAGTAATTCCGCCGTGGCAAAAATCGCATACGCAATGACAATATCATGGGCTGGCATCAGGGTGTTTTTGTGGAGTGTCACCATCCATGCCAAATAGGCAAAGCCCAGCCCGATTAAAATTAAAGACGCTGCAAATTTCAGGGCCAAGGGCGGGTTTTTGTTTTTCATGCTTAAATAAAACCAGACGCGACTTAAAACCAGTCCCACCAGAATGACAAATACGCCATCAAACGCAAAGAAAGACGAGGCGGGAAGATTGATGCCAAGGAAGTGGGTATCGACATTGGTATCGATAAAAACGGATAAAAAAGAAGGTTCCAGCGAATAGAGAATCCAAAACACCACAGAAATGACCGCCAGGAAAATAAAGGCCAGTAGGCGATTGCGTTGTTGTTTGTTATCAAGACGAAGTGCCTTGGTGAACAGCCAGCCCACACTCCCTGCCATCAGTATCAACATCAAGGCATTGTTGAGGCTTAGGTGATTAAATAAAGCCAGGGCAAGCGGTGTACCAATGAGGATCGTGCCACATAAAGCGGCGTAGATTTTTTTTCTGGACCAGGAAACTTGTGCAGCAATGCTGCGTCCCTTGTGCGAAGAAGTATGGCGACTATAAAATTGGAGGAGGCAATAAGATAAGATGAGGCAGGCCGTATCCAAGCCAAACTCTAAGCCAAAGCCAAATTTTTCAGCCAGCGCGCTGCCACCAAAAATACCAACGACCGCCCCTAAATTAAAGAAGAGATAAAATAAAGTGAACCCTGCCTCGCGCAGTGGACTGTCTTTGGTATAGCAATGATCGACCATGCACCAAACCGCCGGAGTGGCCAGCGCATTTCCCACGACAAACAGAGCCAGGCCCAGATATAAGGCGTGAACGCTATTGAGACAAAATGCCGCCATGCCCAGCGCGCAAACAAGAACGCCCACGCGCGCAGCCGGCCCATAGCCCCATTTCCCCGCCAGATACCCGCCCACCAAAGGCAGAATCCACAGCAGGGCCATGGCTGCAGCAAAAACCCCAAATGCCGTATTGTTATCCATATGCAGTTGTTGGGTTTGATACAGTGTCAGCGAAGCCAAGATTCCCGCAAAAGCCGCCATAAATAAAGTATAGCAAAGTGTCAGTGGAGTCAGCGCGCGTGGATGTTTAAGTGGCGTAGATGTCATAAAAATTATATCTTTCTGTTCTGGTGATTAGAAATTATAACAAAGTTAGGTGTCGGGCGCAATCTTTAAGTTTTTGTAAAATAGCGCTGAACTTGGCTGTCTGCAGTTTGTATTAAGAGGCGTTCACTGATTGCCTGCGCAATCAGTGAGCGGTCAAATGGATCTCGGTGATGCCAGGGTAATTTTAGTAATTGGGTTAGATGTGTTTGTTTGAGTGGTAGCATTTCAAAACCTGCTAATTCAATTGCTTCAGGCATGTGAGCAAAATCAAGTTCCAGTTTTTGAATGCTCACCTTAATCGCGCATTCCCATAAAGAGGCTATGCTGACAAAAACATGGTCCGCATCAAAAATTATGCTGCGTATTGATGGCGGTAGTCTCGGATCTTGATGGAGTGCCCAAATCAGGACATGTGTGTCCAGAAGAATGTTAAATGTTTTTTTCCATAAAAAGCATCAAGCAGTGCTTGGGGGAGCGGGGCGTCAAAGTCGCTAGCAACTGTAACCTTTCCTTTTAGTGTTCCAAGGCGACGTGGTTTTTTTTCTTGGGTAATGGCGGACATTTTAACTAAGGGGCGTCCTGCTTTAGCAATTACTACCTCTTCTCCTGCCAGAACAGACTGGATGAGTCGTGAAAAATGCGTTTTTGCTTCATGAATATTCAATGTTTGCATGGCTTTTCCCTTGCTGTGTTGATTGCTCTAATTTAACATGCGGGTTAAGTTTAGTCAAGTTTGTTTTCTGTCCTGAGTAAAAAGGTGCAAAATAATACTTGCATCTCTTCTTTATTGAGAGTAGAATCATGTTCACAGTTGATCGCGGGGTGGAGCAGTCTGCTAGCTCGTCGGGCTCATACCCCGAAGGTCGTAGGTTCAAATCCTGCCCCCGCT
This sequence comes from Francisella tularensis subsp. holarctica, assembly GCA_945860585.1. GTDB lineage: Bacteria > Pseudomonadota > Gammaproteobacteria > Francisellales > CACEW01 > JAJZUD01. The sequence goes on from CAMARA010000003.1 coordinate 30,726, forward strand.
ACCAATTTTTAAGAAGAATTCTAAGAGGCCCCTTGATTGGGGTTTTTTATTTTTTTGGGGGAAGGGATGCGTCAGGATTTACTGGATTTGATTAGGCCGATCGTTGAAGATCTGGGCTTTGTTTTGTGGGGGGTGGAATTCAAGCCCGCTGCGGGGGGCGGCAGTGTGCTGCGTGTTTTCATTGATAAAGAAACAGGGATTGTGATTGAGGACTGTGAAGTCGTGAGTCGTCAATTAAGTCGTGTTTTAGATGTCGAAGATCCTATTATTGAAGAGTATGTTTTGGAAGTGTCATCGCCCGGGCTGAGTCCGACTTTGTTTTTTACGGATCAATATGCGCATTTTTGTGGCGAAGTGATTCAGCTCAAAACGCACATGGCAGTTGAAGGACAGAAAAATTTCAAGGGTGAATTGAAAAAAGTAAATAAGGATTCGATTGAAATAGAAGATCGTGCTAGAATAGTGTGCATTCATTTTGATAATATTGCGAAAGCAAATGTCGTGGGATTTTAGAGGGGGGTGAAATGAGTAAGGAATTATTGTTAGTCGTGGAGGCAGTTGCCAACGAGAAAGATGTAGATCGGGAAATTATTTTTGAGGCCATGGAGCAGGCGTTAGCGATGGCGACCAAAAAAAGACACGGCGTGGAAATGGACGTCCGCGTTGATTTAAATCGCAAGACGGGTGAGTATCTCAGCTATCGGCGCTGGTTGGTGCTCGAAGATGAACAAGAATTAGAAGATGCGCTTACGCAAATTCACTTCACCGAAGCGCGTCAAAATCATGCCAATGCAGAAGTGGGTCAGCATGTTGAAGAGTTGATTCCTTCGATTGAATTCGGGCGGATTGCCGCTCAGACCGCGCGGAATGTGATTATGCAGAAAATTCGTGAAGCAGAACGGGATAAATTAGTAGCGTTATTTAAAGGGCGGATTGGCGAGCTGATTTTTGCCAGTGTAAAACGCGTCACGCGGGATCTCATCGTCGTGGATCTTGGCGAGCATGCTGAAGGCATTATGCCGCGCACCGAAATGATTCCTCGCGAAGTTTACAAGGTAGGGGATCGGGTGCGTGCTTATTTGAAAGAGGTAAGTGTGGATCAGCGTGGACATCAAATTATTTTAAGTCGTACCTGTCCAGAGATGTTGATTGAATTGATGCGTTTGGAAATTCCAGAAGTGTCCGAACAAGTGATTGAGATTAAAAAAGCCGTGCGTGATCCTGGTATGCGCGCTAAAGTAGCGGTCAAAACCTATGATAGTCGTGTGGATCCAGTCGGAGCCTGTGTCGGTATGCGTGGTTCGCGAATTCAAGCGGTCACCAATGAATTGGCGGGTGAGCGCATTGATGTGATCGTTTTTGATGATAATCCAGTGCAGTTTGTTATCAATGCCTTGGCGCCTGCAGAGATTGTCTCAGTGATGATGGATGAAGAGAATCATGTGATGGATGTGGCCGTTCCCGAAGATCAACTGTCGCTTGCGATTGGTCGTGGCGGGCAGAATGTCCGTTTGGCAGGTCAGTTAACGGGTTGGCGTTTGAATGTCATGGCTGAAAATGATGCCGCTGTGTCTGCGCAAAACAATACTGAGCAGCAACGTCAGGTGTTGATTGATGCTTTGGACATTGATGAAGATGTGGCCGATCTGTTTATTGCGGAAGGCTTTGTTTCTTTGGAAGAAATTGCCTATGTGCCGGTTCAGGAATTATTGGATCTGCAGGTTTTTGATGAAGAAGTCATTATGGAATTGCGTGATCGGGCTAAAAATGCCTTGTTGGCGCGTGCGTTGACGGGCGGGGCGCCGGCGACCTTGGATCCACAAATTCTGGAATTAGACGGAATGACGCAAGATGTGGCCACCCAGCTTTTTGAACGTGATATTAGCACGCGCGAAGAATTGGCGGAGCAGGCAGTCGATGATCTGATGGATATCCCAAATATGACTGAAGAATTGGCAGGAAAAATCATTATGGCCGCGCGTCAGCATTGGTTTGAATAAAGCGTAAAACTGGAGAATAAAAATGGCTGATATTACTGTAAGCCAGTTGGCAAAAAGAGTGGGTTTGAGCGTAGAGGGCTTGTTGGCCAAGTTTCTTGAAGCCAAGCTGCCGCCTAAAACTGCAAATGATGTGGTGACCGATGCTGAGCGCGAGAAGCTCCTCTCTTCGATGCAAAACCAGCAGCAGGCGCCTAAAAAAATCACTCTGACTTTGAAGAAAAAGCCTGAATTTGATCCGCGTGGACAGGTGCAGGTGGAAGTGCGTAAAAAACGTAGTTTTGTGATGCCGAGTTCGGAAATGATTCAGCAGATGGAATCAGAAGAGGCGAAGCGTCGTGAGCAGGAGCGTCTCCGTCATGAAGCAGAGCTGCAACGTCTTGAAGAAAAAAAACAAGCGGAGCTGATCAAAACAAAAGTGACGATTCAAAAAGAAAGCCCAGTGCCTGATGCTGAGCCTGCGGTGCCAGAATCAAGTGTGGTGCTGCCCCCACTCGATGCTGAGCTCAATCCAGTCGCGAAAGAGAAGCCCAAACATCACGATCATCATTCCACAACTGAAAAAGTGGAAGTGGAAGATACAAAGCCTAAAAAGCCTAAGCTTAAAGGCGATGAAGAGCGGGGCACGCGCCATTTTAGCGTGGATACGATTGATGCAGCAGATGAGGAGGAGTCACGTCCTGCATTTGTGATTAAGCGTCGTCGCAAGCCGCATGAGAAGCAACGCTCCTTCAAAACGACAGAATTTATTGTACGTACCGTCGAAGTGCCTGAATCCATTACCGTGTCAGATCTAGCACAAAAAATGGCTGTCAAAGGCGTGGAAGTCATTAAATCACTCATGAAAATGGGCGTCATGGCGACGATTAATCAGGTGATTGATCAAGATACCGCAGTGCTGATTGCAGAAGAATTAGGCCATAAGGCGGTTGCGTTGAATGAAAACGCGATTGAAGAAAATCTCATTGCGCATGTTGCAGAAGGAGATTTAAGCGCGCGTGCACCGGTCGTCACGATCATGGGGCATGTCGATCATGGTAAAACATCGCTGCTCGATTATATTCGCCGTACCAAAGTGGCTGCAGGAGAGGCGGGCGGAATTACCCAACATATCGGCGCCTATCATGTGGAAACGCCCAAAGGGATGATTACTTTTTTAGATACCCCAGGCCATGCCGCTTTTACAGCGATGCGGGCGCGCGGTGCACATTGTACAGATATCGTTATTTTGGTGATTGCTGCGGATGATGGTGTCATGCCTCAAACCATTGAAGCAATTCAACATGCCAAAGCAGCGAAAGCACCTTTGATTGTGGCGATGACCAAAATCGATAAGCCCGGCGTGGATACAGAAAAACTCAAGCAGGCTTTAACGACCTATGAAATTGTCCCGGAAGAGTGGGGTGGTGAAAATTTATTTGTAGGTGTTTCCTCTAAAACGGGTGCAGGGGTAGATGATCTGCTGGATGCGATTTTGCTTCAGGCTGAAGTGTTGGAATTAAAAGCAGTGCGGAATTCTCCTGCGCGCGGAGTGGTTTTGGAATCGCGTTTAGATAAAGGCCGTGGTGTGGTGGCGAGTATTCTGGTGCAGAATGGCACCCTTAAAAAAGGGGATATTGTCTTGTCCGGCACCGAGTTCGGACGCGTCCGTGCTTTGTTTGATGAATTAGGTCATCCCGTCACAGAAGCAGGTCCGTCTATCCCCGTTGAAGTGTTGGGCCTCTCTGGATTGCCCAATGCCGGCGATGCCGTGATGGTGCTGGAAGATGAGAAAAAGGCGCGTGAAGTAGCCTTGTTCCGCCAAGGGAAATACCGTGCCGTGCGGCTTAATCGTGAAGCTACGAATTTGGAAAATCTGTTTGATCGGATTAAAGAAGGGGAAGTGAAATCGGTAAATCTGGTCTTGAAAACCGATGTGCAGGGTTCATTGGAAGCGCTAGTCGAGTCTCTCAATAAACTGTCCACCAGTGAAGTCAAAGTCAGTGTGATTGCGAGTGGAATCGGTGGGATTACAGAGTCAGACATCAATCTGGCCATGGCCTCCGGTGCGGTGGTACTGGGCTTTAATGTGCGTGCAGATGCTGCCGCCAAACAATTGGCTGAGCGTGAAAAAGTGGATCTGCGCTATTACAGCATTATTTATAATTTATTGGATGAGATTAAGCATGCGATGTCCGGCATGTTATCTCCTGAAATTAGAGAAAGTATTATTGGCATTGCCGCCGTGCGTGAAGTCTTTAAATCGTCTAAGTTCGGAACGATTTCAGGCTGTATGGTGACGGAAGGCCTGATTAAACGTTCTAGCCCGATTCGTGTTTTGCGTGATAATGTCGTCATTTTTGAAGGTGCATTAGAATCGCTGCGACGCTTTAAAGATGATGCAGCAGAAGTGCGTCAAGGCATGGAGTGTGGTATTGGAGTCAAAAACTATCAAGATGTGCGTGTCGGCGACCAGATTGAAGTATATGAGCGCACTACGATTCAAAGAACTTTATAGGATTGACTATGCCCGCAAAATCATCTCATCGCATGGAAAAAATCAACGATGCCGTTCATCAAAATCTGGCCATGCTCTTATTGCGTGAGGTGAAAGATCCGCGTCTTCAGAAAATGACGATTTCGGGAGTGGAAGTGTCGCGTGACCTCAGTCATGCAAAAATTTTCTATGTTGCTCACAATCAAACAGAGAAACTAGGTATTGAACAAGCCCTAAAGTTAGCTAATGGTTTTTTGCGCGTCCGTTTGGCCAAGTTGTGTGATTTACGCATCATGCCGGAATTGCATTTTCATTATGATCCTTCTTTTGATGAAAGTGATAAAATTGGTGAATTATTGCGCCAGGCCTTGACTTCGCGTCCATAATAGAATATTGTATGATCAGTTTAATTAAAATACTATCTGAGCATGCGCAACAAACACGATTATTATTTCAAATCCTTGATGACAAAGCAGGCCTTTTTTGAGTCATTTATCAAAACATATCTGCCTAAAGAATGGCTGGACCGTTTGGATTGGTCATCGATTCAGTTATATAAAATGAGTGGTAAGCATCGTTCTGAGAAACTGCACAAAGAGTTTGAGGCAGATGTGATTTATTTGGCGCGTTTTGCTGATCAGGAGTGTCTGATCTGGTTTCATTGCGAACACCAAACGACTCCGGATCGACTGATGACGCTGCGCACGGTGAATTATCAATCTGCCGAGCTACTGGGCTATGCAGAACAAAACCCACAAAAACCGTTGCCGACAATTATTACCCTGATTTATCATCAAGGCAAGCGGCCCTGGCCTTATAGTATGCGCTTGGAGGATTTGTTTGCTGAGCCACATCTGGCGATGAAATATTTTGGTCAGCCTATTTTGATTGATCTGCCCCTGATTCCAGATGAACAATTGCGTCAGCACAACGGCATCGGCCCGGTTGAGATGGTTCTCAAGTACGTACGTCGTAAAGAATTTAAAACAAACATGCGAATCTTGTTGACTGAACTTCAGTCAGTGGATGACACTTTGCGTTCAATTGTGATAGAATATCTCATCGAAGCGGTAGATGTTCCAGATCTGGTAGCAGTAGCCACAGAGTGTTTACCTAACGACAAGGAGGTCATTATGACAGTTGCAGAACAATTAATTAGACGTGGTGTTCGGCAAGGAATGCAGCAAGGCATGCAGCAAGGAATGCAGCAAGGCATACAGCAAGGCATGCAGCGGGGGATGCAAGATGGAATTTATCTGGTTGCAAAGAATTTGCTAGAAAATGGTTCAGAAGTTTCCTTCGTAGCGAAGTGTACGGGCTTATCTACAGAGATTGTTACACGTCTTCGTGGCGCTCAGTAAGGAGATTATTGTGACAGTAGCAGAGCAATTAATCAGGCGCGGTGTTCGGCAAGGAATGCAGCAGGGAATGCAGCAGGGAATGCGAGAAGGCATGCAGAATGCCTTATGTCTGGTTGCAAAAAATCTGCTAAAAAGTGGAGCTGAAATTTCTTTCGTGCTGAAGTGCACAGGTCTATCTGCTGAAATGGTTGCAAGCCTTCGAGACTCAGCCTAGATTTTGGGAAAGCTTAATATAAAGTGCGTATACTCTTTTGCCACTGATTCACAGCGAATAGTTCCGCCAAAACTTTCCATAATCATTTTGCAAAAGGCCAGCCCGATTCCTGTCCCGTGGTGCGTTTTTGTATAAAAAGAGTTAAAAATAAGGGGCAAATTTTCCGGGCTGATGCCCATGCCGGTATCTTTAAAGTGAATCACATTATGATGTGCCTGCTGCTCGCACCAGATATGAATTTTGCCTCCTCCTGGTTTTGCACGCACATAGAAAATTCCATTCTTCAAAAGATTAAAGATGATATGGCGAAAAAAAGTCTCATCCCCCATGAATTCAAAGCTCTCTGTCTCATCATATTGCACCAGCGGTGCTGTGATGTCGTTCAGAGGGTAGCGACCAACAGCATTTCTAATCTCAGTCGCAGCCGAAAGTCGCACTAAAGGCCTGCTGTTGCTGGGCACATCCTCAAGGCTCACCTTTGCCAAAAGCATATCAATAAAAGTGTTGGCGCTTGCTGCTGTCTTATTCATATCATCAGGCAGCTCAGCCAGCGCTTGAAGATAAATGTCATCTAATGGTTTAGTAATTTTTCCTGCTGCAAGCGCATAGTGATAACCCTCCAATAAAGTCGGCAGCAGTTGCTGAAGCACGCCACTCTGCGCATTAACGGTCGCCATTGGTGTGCGAATTTCATGTGCCACACTTGCTGCCATGAGGCGTAGTGCTGTGAGCTTTTCGTGGATGATATTAGCTTTCAGTCTAGTATTTTCTTTCAAAGCCATTTCTTGTTCGCGCTTTAACTCAGTAATATCTACTGCGAATCCAAGCATGCCAATAACTTGCTTTTCATCATAAATTGGTGATTTTTTAGATAAGTAAATGCGTTCTTCATTATCAAGCTGCATGCGCTCTTCAATAATCACTGTGGTGCCATTTTGCATAATCAAGCTATCGTTTTTACTAATTAACTCAGCTGTTTTTTTATCATGTAAAATTTCAAAAATTGTCTTTCCTATAAAATCAGCGGGTGAGCGAAATCCAAGATTTTTTGCTTGATTTAAATTCGCACCCTGATATACTCCATCGGTGTCTTTCCAAAAAAGATAGGGTAATTGACTAAACAGAATATCTAGAATTTCATAATGTTTCTGAATTTTCAATGGGGAAATAGCCATAATGTAATCGGTGGTGTGTATGTGTTGTACTATGCTACCGTTTGGAGGTGAAAAATGCAAGTCTATATTTTTATATACAATGTGATTTATATTAAATGTGATTTTTCTAGCATTATAAATCATGGGGATCGAAAATTAGTTTTAATTGGAAGCCCGCATTGCTTAAAGCAGCTAAGTGTAAGAAACCGAAATTGCTTTGACCATATTCATGAAATAAAACGTGATTTTCATGATGTGAACTTGTCAGAAGTGACTGCAATTGTATCTCGGTATGTGCAAGACCATGGTAAGGATAATGTGTTTTTATTAACGAATGAAGAGAGTGCGCAATTAACCTGCGCACACGTTCGTGAGCATTTTGATCTTCAGGGAGAGGGGGCGTTAGAAATAGAGCCGTATGTAAATAAAGTGGTTTGCAAAAATAAATTGTCTGGCCATGTTAATTTTCCACGTTTTGTACAGTTTGATAAACAGGAATATCAAGCGCACTCTAGGCATTATTTGGATGCTTTAGAAGCTCAGCTTGGATATCCGATGTTTTCAAAGCCCATTGATCTTGTGAGTAGTATTGAAGCGAATAAAATTTCTTCACGCTTTGATCTGGAGCGGATTGCCGAGCGAATTCTAATGCTTCAATATGAGTTTGAGATAGATGCGTTTGTGGATGGTGAATTATTTCATTGTGATATTTTTTTGATAAATGGTCAGGTGAAGTTTTTTATGACGGGGCAGTGTAGTTTTGCATTATCTCGTTTTTTTGAGGGTAAGCCGGTTGGAAGTATTCCGGTCAATGATCCAGTTTTATTTGAACAGTTAAAAGCCTTTTCTCTTAAAGCGCTGCAGGTTTTAAATCCACGATCTGGAGCATATCATATGGAAGTCTTTAAAGAGAAAGAAACGGGGAAGTTATTTTTTCTAGAAGTGGGGGCAAGAACCGGTGGAGCGCTTATTTCTAAGGTAATTGAGAAAATTTATGGTTTTAATATCGAAGAAATAAACTACAAAATTAAAATGGGTTTGATTGATGATTTTACTTATGAAGATCAAGGGTTTTATGCTGGGTTCTTGAATTATCCAACAATGGATGGCCTGGTGCACAATATTTTGGAGCCAGAATTAAATATTCGACATCAGTTTATTCACTTTTTTAGGCGGGGTGATCCAACCAATCAGGCAAAAAATTTATTAGATATGTCCTTTAGTATTTTATTTTGGGATAAGTCTTTTGAAAAAGTGGCCGCAACATTTGAATACCTGAAAAATTATACGCCTGTGGTCTATGATGACGAGCTTGAGTCAGTTCTTACATCGTATCAACACTATATCACCAGAAGGCAAGAAATTGAATTATTGGCATATTGATTGTTTGGGGGACTTATTAGGGGGGCATAAGTCTCTCGGTTTCGCTGGCCTGGCATCAGGCGGCTTATCCTGCGTTGTCAAAAGCAGGGCATTTGATTTTGATTGAATCGTTTTAAAAAAACAGCTTGGCATTCTGGCAAAATTGTAGTAGAATTCGCAGTTCTTTATGAGTTTAAATTTGTTTTATTTGGAGAGTAACAATGCGTCAAATGGTTCAAGAGTTTGAAAAAGCTCAGCAAAAACAGGATTTCCCAGCGTTTCGTGCAGGCGATACCGTCGTGGTTCAAGTCCGGGTTAAAGAAGGAAATAACGAACGTCTGCAGGCTTTTGAAGGCGTCGTGATTGCGAAACGGAATCGTGGTTTGAATTCTGCGTTCACTGTGCGGAAAATTTCTGATGGTGAAGGCGTGGAACGTGTATTTCAAGTGCATAGTACGGTGGTGGCGAGCGTAGTCGTCAAGCGTCGTGGTGATGTGCGTCGTGCTAAACTTTACAATCTGCGTGCATTGCGCGGTAAAGCTGCGCGGATTCGCGAAAAGCTTTAAGTCTTACACGATAGTCTGTCTCGGCTATCTTTTTTATTTCAAAGGGCATCACGTGGTTTCGTTGATGCCTTTTTTATTGTGCAAAGTCTTGACCCCTGTGTCCAGGTAGAATATTATATCTGCAGTTTAAATAAAATTCTATGCAGATGTGAAAAACAAACACGATCATTATTTTAAAGCCCTGATGACAAAACGGGCCTTTTTTGAGTCTTTCATCAAGGCGTATCTGCCTAAAGAGTGGCTGGATCTTTTGGATTGGTCATCGATTCAGTTATATAAAATGAGCGGCAGGCATCGTTCTGAAAAACTGCGCAAAGAGTTTGAAGCAGATGTAATTTATCTTGCGCGTTTTGGAGATCAGGAATGTTTAATCTGGTTTCATTGCGAACACCAAACGACTCCAGATCGACTGATGACGCTGCGCACGGTGAATTATCAATCTGCGGAGTTGTTAGGCTATGCAGAACAAAATCCACAAAAGCCGTTGCCGACAATTATTACCCTGATTTATCAACAAGGCAATCGGCCCTGGCCCCATAGTATGCACTTGCAGGATTTGTTTGCGGAGCCACAGCTGGCCATGAAATATTTTGGCCAGCCTATTTTGATTGATCTGCCCCTGATTCCAGATGAGCAATTGCGTCAGCATAACGGGATTGGCCCGGTTGAGATGGTGCTCAAGTATGTGCGTCGTAAAGAGTTTAAGACAAAAATGCGAATCTTGTTGACCGAGCTTCAGTCAGTGGATGACATTTTGCGCCCAATTGTGATAGAATAACTCATCGAAGCGGTAGATGTTCCAGATCTGGTAGCAGCAGCCACAGAGTGTTTACCTAATGACAAGGAGGTCATTATGACAGTCGCAGAACAATTAATCAGGCGCGGTGTTCAGCAAGGTGCGCAGAATACATTGTATCTAGTTGCAAAAAATTTGCTAGAAAATGGTTTGGAGGTTCCCTTCGTAGCGAAGTGTACGGGCTTATCTGCCGAGATTGTTGTGAGCCTGCGGAATCAAAAAAATTCTAAATAATACCAAAAGCCCTTAAAAAGCATATTAATTGCTGCTCAAACATGCTCGGTTTTACCTGCGCAACTCGCATCAATTAACATACTTTTTCAGGACTTTTGTTGTAATGCCTCGTTAGACCTACGCATGCACAGACATAACCTCAATATCAAATAAAATCACCTGCCCAGCGAGTGGGTGATTGAAGTCTACGGTAATTTCATATTCGTCAATCGCCTGGATAATGCCGGGAATCTCTTGGCCGTTTGGTTGCGTGAACATAAAGATATGGCCGACCTCTAAGGTGGCTCCGCCTTCTGCTTGGGCGAATTTGGCTTTGGGGACTTGGTAGATCTGCGCGGGATGCGGTTCACCGAAGGCATCTTCTGGGAGGAGCATGATTTTGGAGCGGTCGCCCGCTTTCAAGCCGATTAACTTTTCTTCGAGTTTGTCTGCAAAAATCCCGGTGCCCAATTTGAATTGGAAGGGTTTGCCGATATTGCGCGTGCTGTCGGCGATGGAGCCGTCTTTTAAACGAATGTCAAAGTGAATGCTGATTTCACTGTTTGGGGTAATGATGTTCATGCTTTGCGAAATCCACTCAGGATGAAAAAGAAGACGCCGATGCAGATAGCGGAGTCTGCGATATTAAAAGCCGGCCAGTGATAATCATTGATGTGAAAGTCAATAAAGTCGACGACATAGCCATCAATCAGGCGATCATAGAGATTGCCGAGGGTGCCGCCTAAAATCAGGCTAAGTGCGGCGGCGGTGAAAGAATGCTTGCCATTCGCGCGCCAGAGCCAGGCTAAAATACCTAGAGAAACGGCGACGGCAATGAATACAAAAATCCACAGTTGCCAGCCGCCTGCGCCGCTTAAAAAGCCAAAGGCGGAACCGGTATTGTGGACGAGTTCAAAGTTTAAGAAAGGGAAAATGGGGTCGCTGATGAGGCGATTGAGATAGTATTCTGCCATGCTTTTGGTGGTAAGGTCGAGGGCAATCACGATGAGGGTCAGCCAGAGCCAACGCCATTGGCCGCCGCCGCTCCCGCCGCGGGATTTTTTGCCTTCGCTGGGTGCTTTTTTCTTGGCCATGATGTGCGTTCCTTGATTGAGTTTAGCCTATTATAGAGTGTCTGGATGCATTTCACAACGCGCTTTCACTTGAATCTCCAGGGCAAAAGTATGATCTTTTTTAAAATTCAACGCGCCCACCAGTGCAATCATGGCGCCATTGTCAGTGCAAAACTCCAGGCGTGGATAGTCCACTTTAAAATGATGGGTCTGGCTGAGGCGGGACAATTCAGCGCGGAGGGTCTGATTGGCGCTCACGCCGCCTGAGACCACCAGATGCGTGTAACCTGTTTTTTGCAAAGCTCGGAGTGATTTTTGACAGAGGGTTTTGATCATCACGCCTTCAAAGCTCGCCGCAATGTCGGCGCGCGTTTGTGGGTCTTGCGCCTCCCGTTCGATCAATAAGCGGGTGGCTGTTTTCAGGCCGCTAAAGCTAAAGTCAAGCGAATCAGCTTGCAGGAGGGGCAGCGGCAGCTTGAAGCGGGGCGTCCCGCGCGTGGCAAGCTCCGCTAAATATTTGCCGCCGGGATACGGGAGGCCAAGAATTTTGGCAGTTTTATCAAAAGCCTCGCCCGCTGCATCATCGAGGGTATCGCCGAGCAGCTCATAGCGGCCAATTCCCGTCACTGCGTAAAGTTGCGTGTGTCCACCTGAAACCAGCAAAGCAATAAATGGAAAGTGGATGGCGGTTGTTTCCAGAAACGGCGCTAGCAGATGTCCTTCCATATGATGCACGGGAATGGTGGGCAAATTCCACGCCAGTGCCAGGCTTTTTGCAATGCCCGCGCCGATCATCAACGCGCCGACCAGTCCCGGTGCATAGGTATACGCAATCCCGTCCAAGGCCTGGGCATCGATCTTTGCCTGCTGAAGACAGGTGTCAATCAGGGGTAAAATCGTGCGGATATGATCGCGAGAGGCCAACTCCGGCACAACGCCCCCATATTGGGCATGCAGTTTAACTTGGCTATAAAGCGTATGCGCAAGCAGGCCGCGGTCGGTATCATAAATGGCAATGCCGGTTTCATCGCAGGAACTTTCGATCCCCAGAATTTTCATGAAGCAGGGTGGGTTGTGACGTCAATTGAGTTATCATAACCTTTTTCACTGCTTTGGCAAAGGCTTGCGTGTGAAAGTGTAGCGAGCCAATTTTTAAAATTGGGGTCATCAACAAAATAACCTCCTCTATCTTCTGCTTTTCCGATGATTCCTTTGCGGAGTAATTTTTTAATAGACGCTTGCAGCATAGGCACGGGCATGTCTGGGAGGTTCAACTTGAGGGCAAGACATCGTCTTGAATCTGCCGAAAAAAGATGCTCCGTTTCAATCACTATTTCCTGTAAAATAGTTTGCTCTATTATGGATAAAGATTCCCACTGCCCTTTAAACTCCCTATTGTCGAAAATTTCTGTGTTGAGTTCATCTTTCGCCTGATCGATGGTTAGATTTGGATTTAGAGCCATTCTTTCAACCAGGCTTCTTGCCAGGAGAGGGACTTTGTTCATGGCGGTAAAGGCATCCCATAAGCCTTGGGCGCTGAGCTCTCGTGTGGTGACGGTCTTAAAAACTTTGCTTAAATGATCTGTAAATCCACGATCTAAATCTGGAAAAGTCAAATTTTGTCCAAAATGAAAGAAGGGCGCTTTTGCCTGAGAAAACATTTTGCGTAATCCCGCCTGAGAGGAGCCTGTAAAAATAACTTTTAGATGGTCTTTGTACATATCTAATGCCGTTCTGAAGCTGGCAATAAAGACATCATTTTTATTGTGCAATGCTAAAGCCTGCACTTCATCCATCAAGAGTAAGGTTTTTTTTGATTTTGCGAGGGCTCCCAGTAACTCTTTAATATCAACCAACTCAATGGGCTCTGATTTGTTAAATTCTACGCCCGCGCTCAGCTTGGAAACGCCGGCGCTGACTTTAGCAATTTTTCTAGCAGCGTTTTTGATTCTTCCCATGAGGCCATGACTGTTAAGGTATTGCTCTAAAGCGCGCTTAAATTTGACGGTTGGATTATCTGCAGCATCCAGGAAGCTAAAGTAAAAAACATTCCATCCATTTGTTTCTGCAAGGGGTTGGATATCCTTGCGTAAAAATTCGGTCTTGCCCATTCTGCGCGGGGCAAAGAAAATAAAAGACGAAGACAGGCCGCTATCAAACATGGCAATAATCTGAGTGGCAAGTATCGTTCTGGCGTAATGCCAAAGGTCATTTTTTTGCATAATTATCCACAATTATTTATGACATGGATAATTATACCATTTGCATATAATGATGTCTAATTTTGTGAAGTGTGCGCTTGCCTTTTAGACATAACTTTTTTATTCTACTTCAATTACATCAGTTATACATAAATGGAGACACCCCGATGAATCAAAAATGCCCCTTGACGACTTCTAACGGCGCGCCGATTGCCGATGATCAAAACAGTATCAGCGCAGGCGAGCGGGGTGCACTGACGTTTGATAATTTTCGCTTGTTTGAAAAATTGGCGCATTTTAATCGGGAGCGGATTCCTGAGCGCGTGGTGCATGCACGGGGAGCGGGGGCCTACGGCACGTTTACCTTGAATCAGGATTTATCCCATTTAACGATTGCAGATTTTTTGCAGGGCGTGGGCAAAGAGACGCCGGTGTTTTTGCGTTTTTCGACGGTGGGTGGCGGGCAGGATTCAAGTGACTATGCGCGGGATCCACGTGGCTTTGCCCTGAAATTTTATACCCAGCAAGGCAATTGGGATATGGTGGGAAACAATACGCCTGTGTTTTTCTTGCGGGATCCAAGTAAATTCCCTGATTTTATTCATTCGCAGAAAAAGCATCCACAGACGAATTTGCCTGATCCTGCGGCGATGTTTGAGTTCTGGGCGAATTCACCACAGTCTCTGCATCAGATGACGATTTTGATGTCTGATCGTGGTATCCCGGCGACGTTTCGGCACATGGACGGATTTTCCTCTCATACTTTGAGCTTGTGGAATCAGCAGGGCGAGCGGGTGTGGGTGAAGTGGCATTTTAAAACCCAGCAGGGGATTCAAACCTTAACTCAGGATGAGGCCGCCCAAAAACCCCCCTTTGGCGCGCAGCAGGATTTATTTGATGCGATTGCGCGCGAGGAGTTTCCACGTTGGCGGGTATCGATTCAGGTGATGACCCTGGCGCAGGGGCAGACGTATCACATCAATCCGTTTGATTTAACTAAGGTCTGGCCGCATGCAGATTTCCCCTTGATCGATGTGGGGATCCTGGAGCTTAATCGCAATGTGCACAATTATTTTGCTGAGGTCGAACAGGCTGCGTTTGCGCCATCTAATGTCGTCCCGGGCGTGAGCGTGTCTCCGGATAAAATGCTGCAGGCGCGTCTCTTGGCGTATCAGGATGCGCAGCGTTATCGCCTGGGGGTGAATCATGCCCAGTTGCCGGTGAACGCACCGCAGTGTCCGGTGCATCATTATCAGCGCGATGGATTGATGGCGCGGGATGCCACGGCGGCGGTGAACTTTTACCCCAATGATCGTGCGGCAGAAGGCGCACCGGTCCCCATGCCTGAATTCACGGAGCCGCCGTTGCCGATTTTGGGCGAGGCGTGGGTGAAGGCGTATGATACGCAGGATGAAGATAATTTTTCTCAGGCAGGCGCCTTGTTTCGCTTGATGTCAGAGGATCAGCAAAATCAATTGGCGCACAATATTGCAGGAGGTCTGGTACATGCCAATGCGAGCATTCAGGCGCGGATGCTGGCGCAGTTTCAAGCGGCTGATCCGAATTATGCGCTGCGGGTCAAACAAGCCCTGATGCAGCAGTGATGCCCCTGTGAATATTACGGTCATTGTGCCCACCTATAACGAAGCGGAATGTATTGGTAAGGCACTGTTCGCTTTGGAGGCCGTCCGGGTCACTTTGGTGCATCATCAGCTCAATATTTTGGTGTTTGATAGTGCGTCTCAGGATGATACAGTCGAAATCGTCAAAGCATTCCAGGCCGAATTTGCGCATATTCATCTACTGACAGAGCCACGTAAATCAGGCCTGGGAAGTGCGTATGTCCAAGCGATGCGCTATGCCTGGGAGGTGTTGCAGGCAGAGTTGATTTTTGAATATGATGCCGATGGCTCCCATCAACCCCAGTTTATCCTGCCGATGATTCAGGCGATTGAACAGGGGGCGGATGTGGCACTGGGGAGTCGCTATATTGCAGGCGGGCAGATTCAAGTGGGCTGGCCCTGGTATCGACGCTGGATTTCGCAGTGGGGGAATCGCGTGGCGCGCTGGATTTTGACGCGGCGTTATCGTGATTTTACCAGTGGCTTTCGCGCGACGCGGACGGTATTTTTGCAGCAGGCTTTGGCAGCGCCTTTGCTCTCGCAGAATTATGCCTACAAAATTCATCTGCTCTGGAATTTACATCAATTGCAGGCGCGGATTGTCGAGGTGCCGATTGTCTTTATTGATCGAGAGCGGGGCGATAGTAAATTTCCGCGCAATAATATCGGGGAATCTTTGAAGCTGGTGCTACTTTTGCGTTGGCGCGCTATGAAAAAACAACCGATTGTGTCAGAATAGTCAAAAAAGAAGGGCTTCTGTATGTCATATTTAGTGGATTCCCATTGTCATCTGGATCGCTTGGATCTTTCGCCCTTTGATGGTTCTCTTGCCAAAGCGCTGGAAGCCTCTGTGCAGATGGATGTCAAAAAAATGCTCTGCATCTCGGTGGATATGGAGAGCATTCCCCTGATCCTCAGTCTGGCGGATCAGTATCCCATGGTGTATGCCAGTGTCGGCGTTCATCCCAGTGAAGATGAGGGGGATGAGGTCGATCCAGTGCGTTTGCTGGAATACGCGCGCCATTCTAAAGTGATTGCCATTGGTGAAACCGGCTTGGATTATCATTATCACACCACCGATCAGGCCTTGCAGCGTGAGCGTTTTATCCAGCATATTCAGGTCGCACAGCAGTGTGATAAGCCCTTGATCATCCACACGCGCCAGGCGCAGGATGATACTTTAGCCATTTTGCGGGAACAGGCCGTGAACCGGGCGGTGTTTCATTGTTTTACCGAAAGTATTGACATGGCGCGCCAGGGTTTGGATCTGGGCCTGTATATTTCTTTTTCAGGGATTCTCACTTTTAAAAATGCCGAGCCCTTGCGTGAGGTGGCACGCTTTGTGCCTTTGGACCGCATTCTGGTGGAGACCGATGCGCCTTATCTCACCCCCATGCCCTATCGCGGTAAACCCAATTATCCCGGATATACGCGCCTGGTGGCAGAATGCCTCGCAGAATTAAAAGGGCTGCCTTATCCTGACATTCGGGACCAAACCACCCGTAATTTTCATCAATTATTTCAACTGGGAGACTGATTATGCATGTGTTAAAACGGCTATGCAAATGGGTGGTAGGTTTGCTAATTTTGTTGCTGGTGCTTGGCGCGCTGGGAGCGGTGGCGCTGACGAAGTGGGTGAATCCCAATGATTTCAAGCCGCAGATTGTAACGATGATCGATCAGCAAACCGGGCGTCATCTGACTCTGACCGGCAATCTCAGCTGGAATTTTTTCCCACGCCTCGGCGTGCATATGGGCGCTGCAGCCCTAAGTAATCCAGCTGGTTTTAGCCAGGTTAATTTTGTGCAAATCAGCTCGGCCGATTTGTATTTAAGCTGGCCCGCTTTATTGCATGGTGAGATTGCGGTCAGTAGTCTCAATATCGATGGTCTGCAAGTGTTTCTAAGGCAGATAGGCCGGCAGAATAACTGGACATTTGCATTGCCGCAGGCGCCAGTGCATGCATCAACTTCTAAAGCATCTCCCGCACATCAGGCCATTGATTTTAGTATGGATGCTTTGAGTATCACCAATGCGCAGGTTACCTATGATAACGATCAGACGAAAACGCATCTTGTCGTGAGTAATCTCAATGTTGCAGTGAATCAATTTTCCTTGAGTCAGTCTTTTCCTATCGCTGTGAGCGGCACACTGAATCTTGATGATTCCTTGAGTGGCCACTTTAATGTGGCGGCCTTGTGTGCCTATAATTCTGCAAAAAGCATTTTGTATTTAAGTCAATTAGCCGTGCAGAGTAATCTCAGTTATTTGAATAATGCGAGTCAGACAATCAATTTCAGTACGCAACTCTCTGGTGATGTGGTCGCTGATTTAGAGAAGCAAACTCTGGCGCTGACGGGCATGAGTTTTGATCTCGACCAAATTGTCAATGGCAATTTTAATGTACAGGTAAAAAATTGGGGGGCCTTGAATTATACAGGGGATCTCAGTTTGAATGCGTTTTCTGTGCCGGATCTTGCGAACAGTCTGGGCATGCATTTTCCAGTTTTGCCGAATAAGCTGGTATTGCAAGCGGTACAGGCCTCTGCGCATGTGCAGGGTAATCTGCAAAAATTAAGTGTGAATCCAATAAAGCTTAGTTTTGGGCCGACGCATATGCAAGCGGCGGTGAATGTGACCTCATTCCAGCCTTTGCGTCTTGGCGAAAGTATAAGCGCGGATCAGTTGGATGCAGCGGATTTTGTGAATTTGGCGGGGGCGCGTTTGCCGATGCAGAATCTGGCTGTATCAGGCACTTTAACGCATGGTCAAAGTCTGAGTGTGAATCAGAATGTGAGTGTGCAGGATATTCAGCTGCAGGGTTTTGATTTGCAGGCGCTGATTAATCAGATCAATCAAATTGTCACGAATCTGCTCAATGTGCGCAATGTCTTGACCGCGACCGGGCAGATTAATCAGTCGATGCAAAACTTGCAGGCCAATCAAGGCGGCATTCATGCCGGCAATGGTCAGCAGACGGATCTCGGGACCCTCAAGGCGAATATTGTCCTTGATCACGGTCTCCTCACCACGCCGGTGATGCAGATCAAAGGTCCGCTGGTGGATATCAATGGTTCCGGGCAGGTGGACTTGAATCAGCAAACGATCAATTATATTTTGGTGAGTAAACTCGTGGCCCCGGGTAAAATTCAAGGCCTGGTGATTCCCTACAAGCTCAGCGGTCCGCTCAATAAAATGCAGCAGGGTGTCGAGTGGCCGTTGGTGCAAGCGCAGATCGTGAAATACTTAAGTGTAGCGCTGAGCTCCGCCGTGACGCAGTCTGTGGGCTCCGTCGTCGGCGGGGCGGTGAATGCGTTGAAAGGCCTGCTGGCGCATTGAGGCTTCTCCCCTCCACCCGAAATAGATAGTGTGCTTGACACCTATTTTGTAATGCTATATCATTACAGAACTTGAAAAAAATGAGAGGCATGGAGTGAAGGTTCGCAATACGGTGGAGCGTTTTCCACAGCCATTGAGTGCATTTCAGGCGTATGTGTGCTTAAAGCAGCAGCGTGGTGTGGATGATTTATTTTTGCTGGAGTCCCTCTCCGGCCCAGAGCGTACGGTGCGCAAAGCCTTGCTGGCTGTGCAACCGCTGTTGACACTGCGTGTGTCGGGGCCGCAACTCAGTCTGTCCGGGCATCCGCAAGTATGTGCTGCAGTGCAGTCGGTCTTAGATGCCTCCCCGCTGCTGCAGGATCTGAAATTGCACGCATTGACCGATCTGTTTGCCGTCTTACGTTTGATTGAAGCGAGTTTTGAGGTGGAGTATCAAGCGGGATTTGATTTTGACTATCGTTTTGGCTTCCTCGGTTATTTTGGCTATGATGCCATGCAGTATATCGAAGCAATGGAGCATACCATCACGGCGGGAGAAGATCTGCCGGATATCGTGCTGCGGCTCTATCAATCTGTTGTGTATGTGGACTTAAAAACCCAGGCCTCGTATTGGATTCACAGTCATTTTCCTGGCGTGGCGGATCATGATCTGCAAACGGTATTATTGCAGGCGGGATCGAGCACAGTCTTGCCGCTGCCTGCTGCCGATGTCCCCCTCCCTGATTGCGTGGAAGATTCTCTGACCGAGGCGGAATATCTGCGTTTAGTGGATCGGGCTTTGCATCATATTGCGCTGGGCGATATCTATCAAATTCAGCTGGGACATACACTGCAGATTCATACTCCGATTGATCCGTTCGTGGTCTATCAGCGTATGCGGGCGCATAATCCATCGCCCTATATGTATTTTGTAGAAATAGGGTCGCTGCGTATCATTGGCGCCAGTCCTGAATTATGTGTGAATCAGCACGCCGGGCAGGTAACGATCCGGCCTTTAGCAGGGACGATTCATCGCGGTAAAACTCCAGAGGAAGAAGTACGCTTGCAGGAAAAACTCCGCAATGATCCTAAAGAACAGGCCGAGCATATTATGCTGGTCGATCTGGCGCGCAATGATATCAGCCGGATCTGTCAGGTGAACACCTTGAAAGTGACGGAGCTCATGGTGATCGAGGCCTACTCCCATGTGTTTCATCTAGTGTCCAATGTGATGGGCCAATTAGCGGCCGGGCTGGATCATTATGATGTGATTGCGGCGAGTTTTCCTGCAGGCACCTTGACTGGAGCCCCCAAAATTCGGGCGATGGAACTCATTGAGAGCATGGAAACCTCCAGGCGCGGTATTTACGGCGGCTGTCTTGGCTTTATTGACTTTCGTGGCAACACTGAAATGGCGATCTGCATTCGCACGGCCGTCTATCAGCATGGCGCGTATTTGATCCGGGCGTCGGCGGGGATTGTAGTCGACTCGATCGGCGCACAGGAATGGCGCGAGACGTTATCCAAATTAGGCTCCAGTTATCATGCCATCACCGGACAGGAGTTGCCGAAATGAAAATTTTATTAGTCGATGCTTATGACAGTTTTGTGTATACGATCGATCAGTATTTGCAGGCTTTGGGGGCACAAGTGGACGTGATTCGCCATGATCAGCTGGATTTTCAGCAGATTGAGGACGCGGCTTATACCAGCATTGTCCTGGGCCCTGGGCCGGGTCATCCGCGTGATTGCGGTTATGTGGAGGTGATTCAGCATTTTAAAAATAGTCTGCCGATTCTAGGCGTCTGTTTAGGCATGCAAGCGATGGCCCTCGCGTTTGGCGGGAATGTCGTCTCCGCGCAACACCGCATGCATGGCAAGATCAGTCAAATCGAACATGATGGTCAGGGCTGTTTTGTCGGCCTGCCGCAGCCCCTTTCCGTGACCCGCTATCATTCCCTCATCGCTGAAGAGGCATCCTTCCCCGCGGAGTTGAGCATCAGCGCGCGTTCTCTCGACGACCACTATATCATGGGCCTGCGCCATCGCACTCTGCCGATTGAAGGCGTGCAGTTTCATCCCGAAAGTATTTGTACGCAAGAAGGCGCGCAGATTTTTAAAAATTTTCTTGCTAAAGGAGCCGGGTTTGGTAGATAATACCCCACGTTTATATTAAGGTTTAGCTTTAAAAACAAGGAGTGTGCTATGGTTCAACATATTGTTCTATTTGATTTTTCACATTGTCCAAAATATGACTTCCCGATTCGCCATTTTTTTGAGCAAATCCGCCTACGTCACAGAGTGTTCAGATTTGATTCTTTCCACTGCGGCGCAAATTGCAGCCCAGAACTCTTAGATAAAGGGTACACTCATGCCATGAGCATGGTCTTTGAAAACATAGAAGATCGTGATCGTTATCTCACGCATCATGAGCATCTCGATATCGTCAAACGCTTCTTGCACCCGCTCACCGAACAAAAACCAGAACGTGTTCTAGTTATGGATATCGAAAGCGAAGTCAGGGGGAGCGTGTAATCGTCAAGGAGTGTCATCCTCGCGAAAGCGGGGGTCCAGTCCAATCCCCCCTTTCATTATCTAGCGCGCCAAAAAACTATTCCAGCACCGTAATATCATCTGCCTGCAAGCCTTTCGGCCCATCAATCACAATAAACTCAACCTGTTCACCCTGATTCAGCGTCCGAAACCCATCACCCCGAATACTTTTATAGTGCGCAAAAATATCTTCCCCGCCTTCCTGCTCAATAAACCCAAACCCTTTCTTGTTGTTAAACCACTTAACAACACCGATTTTTCTCTCTGACATGACGATCCTTACCTCGTTGATTAAAGTCTAAGTATAATATAACGAGGTTTAAAAAAAATGTAAAGCCCCTTTTTTCTATCCTCGGTTAGGCTCCGGGGGTAAGTGTGGGGGCTGAAGTAGATTGTCCATTTTTTAGTACATCGTAAAAGGGGGCAGCCACTTGCTGGTGGGGCTTGGCCTGCCTACCGTTGATCGAGGGATCTCCTAAAAGACTTTGTTTGCTTTGAGTGGTAGGAGTTCTTACTGTGGACGTATCATGCACTGTAGTATTTAAAGAGGGCTCAGGAGCAGGTGCATCCATCTTCTTGGGTGAGCTAAACAGTCGCGCTGCAAATTTTGAGATGGTATTTCCAATTGCGTTCAAAGCGCTGCCAATTAATTTATACCACGGCTGTTTGTTTGGTTGATTCACTGCTGTAGCATTATTATTTGTTTGAAGGCCGCGTGTGTTCAGCGTCGACATTGCATCAACTCGATTCCTTGCCGCTTGCTGCGTTATTCTAAGTGCGGCGTCACGATGGTGTGGTGCTTTTTGGGCCGAGCTAGGTGGCGTCTGAGGTGCTGTTGCCATATTACTATGTGAAGATCCCGCGGTTCGAGTAGGGCTGCCGGTGTCTGTAGAGGGTTGCTCCGATGCTTGGTGGTGAGAACCTGTAGCAGATCTGTGCCCATCTACATAAGGGTTAGATAGGATCAGATTTAGAGGGGAATGAGCACCGGTGACGGGAGCCGCGCCATCTGTTGACATCGTTACTCCGCTAGACCAGCTGCCACTCCGGGCTCGATGCATTTGCACCGGTTCGGTATCGTATGTCGGAGCATTTTTATCGAGATTCATAATCTCGTTTGCACTCTTAAGAAGATTTGCCCATAAAGGAGGAGCTGAGCGTACGTCAAGCGTCTCTTTTTCAGATGTCGTGGTAAGTGACTTTATTGATTCTCCAGCCCCAAGCTTGCTTTTGTAATCAAAGAACAGCTTTCGCCTGTTGCCGTGTAAGCGACTATCAAGTGAGGCCATTACTTTGATTAGTGCATCTATCTTCATCTGGTGATCCCAAATTTCTTCTTGTCTTACAATCTGTATAATTTGCTGCAGAATAGACTGTTTTGCTTCTTGCAGTTCTGCTTCAGTTGGATCAGCAGTCGATCCAGAAGCTGCTCCACTTGAAGTGACGGCCAGTGTGGGCTTTATTGTTGTAGTTGTAGTAGCAGCTTTTTTTAATTTCACTAGGGTGTTATAATATCCATTCTCTTTGCGGCGTTTTTCCGTCGGAAGTCTTGGTATGTCTTTATCGCTTGGAAATGGATCAGATAAAAGTTTTGCAGTCGTCAAGCTGTTCGAGTGTTTTCTGGTATCTACGATAGGTTGCGTCAGCTCACCATCATCATGTTTTTCCTTCAGATATGCTGCTTCTCTCTCTTGGTATGCCATAATCATTCCCCTTATAATCGTCAAAATGATGAACTTGTTTTGCTCTATTGAAACATGCGCTTTAAAACAAATACACTCATTTTTTAACTGACAATTTTTGCATGAGAATTCTGAAATGTTATTTTTAGTTGTTGGTTTTCAGAATTCATAATTGAATTATAGATGAATAAAAAAAATATGTCAACATCTAGGTTTTTGTCTAGTGTTTATTTGTAATTTTGGTGGGCTTAGGGGGCGGGGTTGAAGTCTGCGCTGGCGAAGAGTTTGGGGTTGGTGGGGGGGGTGTGGTTGAGGATTTTTCTGTCGCGGTGGTGTTGGTAAAGAAGGCAGAGGGCGGCAGCGCAAAG
The DNA here is from genome assembly GCA_945860585.1 of Francisella tularensis subsp. holarctica. GTDB lineage: Bacteria > Pseudomonadota > Gammaproteobacteria > Francisellales > CACEW01 > JAJZUD01. The sequence goes on from CAMARA010000003.1 coordinate 53,682, forward strand.
TAGGGGGCCGGCGATGAGCAGTCCAATGCCGGCATGGGCGACGCTGGGGACGATTCCTTTGTCTGAAGTATAGATGGATGAGCCGATGAGGATTGAGGCTAAGCCTGCTAAGGCGGTGATGGGGGTAAGATATGTTAGGATATTCTCTCGTAATCTTGCTTGCCTGCAGCGGGTGGCCACGTTGTCGATGCTTGTTTTGAAAAAGGGAAGAGGCTCTATGCGGTTTTGGCACTTTTGCAGTAAGTCGATCGTGGTTTTTTCCGTGCCGAGATTGATGAGAACGTGGCGAGCGGTGGGGAGGAGCGCTAGAATTTGTTTCTTGATTGTATTCCGAATTTCTTTGTTGGTGAGACGCAGCTTGAGCAGGTCATCAAATTCAAAGAATTCTGCGATCTTGCAAAGCATTACTGTAGGAAAAAAACCTACTCCCGCTAATCTGGGTGGGATGATAATGGCGATGTCACCTGCTGAACTCCCCGCTGTGCCTCTTTCCGAAAGAAGCGGTATGGTGAAGGGGGAGTTTGGTCCGTCTATACGTATGGCTTTGTACACTTATGAACGCAGTGATGGTGTGGCTTCAGCTTCAAGACTTTGCTTTTGAAGGGTCAAGAAGGGATGGCTTAAAGCAAGCAGCAGTTGCAGTTTCATTGCGATCATGCTGGAGCGCTCATTAAGGGCAGTATTAAAAACAGACTGATAAATATTTTTTGGCAATAAGGCTTGTTGTTGGGTAAACAAATCATACTGACGCTGTGCCTGAGTACGCACGCTAGTATGCTCGTGCTGCAATGTCACGATTGCTTTTGTGAGAATCGCTTTTTCCTCGGCCTGTTCGGGATGGGATGTTTCACCGATGTTTAAGTATTGTTTGTGCAATGCTTTGCCTGTTTCTACAAGGGAATCTAAGTTATTGATATGCGTTGCGACGTCATCTAACAATGCCATCATGGTTGCTAGAATATGTTTTTCTTCGACGGTCATTGCATCTTGTTGTTGGAAATTTTTTGCTACATCGGGAGAACCTTTGCTTTCGTCTTCGGGGAGCGTAAATGTTTGCGGGGCTTGATCCTGTTTGGCAGAAATGGCCTGCTGTGCTCTTTCCCAGGAGATGAGGCGCTCCTGGTAGGTGTTAAATAGATTATCCAGCTCTGTTTGTATCGCCGTGTTGATTTTAACTTGTGCAAGCTCGCTATACAGCACTTGAATTTCAGGATCATGGGGATGGCTGCGAAGCGCTTGTTTAATTGCGTTTTTTAAAGCGTCAAGTCTTGCATTTATTTCTTCGAAATGAACTGGCATAGCGAGGGCTCCTGGTTTTTGAAAATATAAAAATATTAATCATTATAGCCAATCTATTATTTCGCTGTCAAGTTGAGGTTTTTTTAAAATATTTTACATAAAAATTGATAAGTGTAAATAATGATATATATTAAGTATTTATTTTTTTATTAAGAATCTTTTTTATTCAATATCTTGCGCTGAGATTTGCAATCAAGCGTGGGATTGTCTTGCTTTTTTGCAAACAGTTGGTATTATATGCTCATATTAATTAAACAGTTTATTAAAAGATAGGGTGAGGCGATGCTGGAATTGTTGATGGTAGCGGGGGTGGGGCCTGATCATCCTACTGAGAAGCGTAAAATCTTTGATGATGCGGGTGGGGTGATTGGGCGGGATCAGCGCGCGGATTGGGTCTTGTATGATCCTAGCCGGCAGATTTCCAGCCAGCATGCGCGGATTATTTTTGCGCAGGGGCGCTATTTTTTGCTGGATATCAGTGTCAATGGTATTTTGACGGCGGCAGGAGAAGCGCTGCGTAAAGGCGAGCAGCGGCCCCTGCAATTGGGCGAGGTGTATGTGATTGGGCCATATCAGTTTGAAGTGATGCGCATCAGTCAGGGGCAGGCGCTGGAGTCCTTTAAAATGGCGGGGCTGGAGCATCTTCTGGCTGAGCCGGCGACGGAATCCGCAACTTTGACGCCGCTGGTGTATGCAGAAAAATCGCAGCAGATCGCCCCGTTTTTGCCTGAAACGAATACGCTGAAAGCCTTTGATTTTATGCCGGAGCCGCTGGATTTTTATCCGACAGCGGGCGTTAAAAAAGGCTTGCTGGATTTGTTTCGGGAACGCTTTCAACTGCCGGTAGAAGCTTTTGCTGGCCTGTCCGAGGCGCAGTTTCAGCAGCAGATTTTAGAAGTATGGTTGGACAGTATCAAATAAGAGGAGCATGCGTATGTTTAAAAAAAGTATAGCCCTGGCAGCGGCCCTGGCTTTGGGTGGTTGTGCCAGTGTGGATACGGAGATGTCAGCATCGAGTGATATCAATCCCGATATGAATGGAAATCCTTCCCCCATCGCAGTGAGTGTGTTTGAACTATCAAGCCCCAGTGCGTTTATGGCGGCTGATTTTATCCATTTGTATACCGAAGCGCCGGTGACACTGGGAGCGAGTTTGTTGCTGGAGCGCAATCTCATGCTGGTGCCGGGTACAAGCGAGAAACTGAGTTTACCCGTGGTGAAAGGCGTGACGGCGGTGGGCTATGTGGCGGCGTATCAAGATGTGACGGCCACGCAATGGCGGCAGCTTGTGCCCGTGGCGCCGAGTATGATGCAAGGCGTGACTGTGACTGTCAGCCTCGATAATCAGGGCATCCATATTGCCAACAATCCCACATCGGCTGGGGGCAGTTTATGAAAAGAGTGTTGTGGAAAGAAGGCCTGTTTATGCGCCCGCAACATTTGCAGAAACAGGATTTTTATTGGATGGAGCGCACACGTGAACTCTATCAGCAGCAGGGGCCGTATGCGTATGGAATCAGTCATTTTAAATATTTAGAGGCGGCTCTGCAGCGCGGGGAGATCCGCATTCAAAGTTTGGAAGGCGTGATGCCGGATGGAACGGTGTTTAATCTGACGGGGCGGGAGGCGCAATTGGCCTGCGCGCTGCCGGAGCAGATTGATCATGCCTGGCTGATTTTGACGCTGCCGCTTGAGACGGTTAAAGGCGTGCGCGTGGCAGCAAGTTATAGCGCGGCGCGGGAAGAGCGTTATTTTATCAGCCGGGAACAAGTCTCGGATGAGCTGATCGGCGAGCAGGAAATGTTGGAGTTGGAAATTCTGGAGCCCAATTTTAAACTGCGCGTGGTGCAGGATCTCAGCGAGGCAGTGGGAGAGCACGCATTGCCTTTGCTGAAGCTGATTGAACGGCGTGAAAATGGTGTTCTGATCGTGGACGAACAGTTTGTGCCGCCTTTGCTCAATCTGCGTGCGCATGCGGAGCTCAATCAAATCATCAAGGAAATTGCGACGCTCCTGAATGTGCGGCGCCAGAAGCTGCTGGAGCGGATTGGTGGGGGTGATCAATATGGTGTGGCAGGGATCAACGAACTCCTGCTGCTGCAGCTGATCAATCGCTACGAGCCCCTCTTACAGCATTATGAAAAACAGAGCCTGCTGCATCCCGAAACCGTCTATATTTTATTTTTAAAATTGGCGGGCGAGCTGCGGACGTTTACGAGTGAGGATCGGGGTTATGCAAACGCGCCGGCCTATCAGCATCAGGATTTGGGCGCTTGTTTTGCCGTCTTGATGGCGGATTTGCGCGAGGCGTTTAATTATGTCTTTGATGAGCCTGCGATTTTAATCCCCATCAAAGCGCATCAGTATAATTTGTATCTGGCGGAATTCGGCAAGATGTATTTTGATTATCAACGCCTGGTGCTGGAAGTCACAGCAAAAATGCCCCTGGAGCAGCTGCGCCATTTGTTCCCGACCCATGTCAAATTAGGCCCGACTGAGATGATCCGCGATCTGGTGAATCTGCAGATCCCCGGTATTCCGGTGACAGCGTTGCCCGTGGCCCCACGGCAGATTCCCTATCACAGCGGTACGGTTTATTTTGAGCTCGATAATCAGGGCGAGCTGTGGGAAAAACTACGCAATTCGCCCGGTCTGGCCCTGCATTTGGGCGGTACTTTCCCCGGTGTGGAACTGCGTTTGTGGGCGATTAAAAGATGAATAAATTGTTAAAAGATAGAATGTTGAATAAATTGTTAAAAGATAGAATGTTGAATTTGCCCGCCGTGTCATCCTCGCGCACGCGGGGATGACACAGGGCGTGGCGAGGATGACTCAATCATGCTTTTTTGAAAGCAAACATTTAAGGAGAGCGAAAAAATGAATGGATCATTGGAAGCAGATGATAAAACTGTTTTTATGCCGAATATTTCCCAAGGGCAGGCGCCGGCGGTGGCGGCAGTGCGGAATGTCAGTCCGAGTTTGCAGGCTTTGCAAGTCGATTACCGTTCCGGCCTGAATCCCTTGATGGAGCATGCAACAGAGCTCTTTCTGCTGCATTATCAAATTGTGAAGGGCCATTTTCGGGAGGCGGAATCGCTGCGGGCCATGGTGCAGGATGCCTTGCTGAAATTCGAATTACGCGCACAACAGGGTGGGGTGCAAAAGACGGTCATTAAGAGTGCGAAGTATGTTCTCTGTACCTTCATGGATGAAGCGGTGATGCAGCAGTTTGGTCATGAATCTTCCTGGGGGCAGCGGACCTTGCTGGCGCAGTTTTTTAACGAAACTTGGGGTGGCGCGACGGTGTTTAAAATTCGCCAGTTTTGTGTTGAGAATATCCATGAATATGCAGATTTATTAGAGATGATTTATGTCTGTCTATGTCTCGGTTTTAAAGGGCAATACGGCACTTTGGCGCAGGGAGAGACACAGCTGGAAAGTCTGAAGCGTGAGAGTTATCAGGCGATCATGGGGGTGAGGGGTAGTGACCTCAATGCGCCATTATCTCCGCATGGGCCCTCGCGCTATCAGGGCAAAACGACTTTGAAAAAAGCGACCTCCTGGCGTTGGCTGGTGGCCGTCTGCCTGGGATTTATGCTGATTTCTTATCTGAGTTTGACGGTCTTCGTCAATATAGAAAGCGGGCCGGTATATGACAAAGTAATGGCGGCATGAGGCGAGTGAGGGCAAGATGAGCATGATTAAAGCAAGCAAAGCAGTATTTAAGAACAAGATCTGGTGGGGATTATTTTTCTGCCTGTTGCTGTGTGCATTTATTTGGTGGGTGGGCCCGGCGATTTCGATTTATTCCAGTAGCCCCTTGCAATCCGTGGCGCTGCGTCTGCTTCTGATTGCAAGCATGCTGCTGCTCTTGGTATTGATGCGTTATCGTGTGGCTTGCAGTCACGCTGTGGCCAGCTTTTTTAATGTGCATGCTAAATTGGAGTGGCCCCGTTTTCATCCCGGGTATCGTCTGGAAAAACGGCAGATGCGTCGCGATTTTAAAAAGCTAAAGGCTCAGCGTTCCTACGATTTGCCTTGGTATCTGGTGATGGGAGAGCAGGGCGCGGGTAAAACCAGTCTGCTGCGCGAGGCGGAGCTGAATCTGAGTTATCAGTCCTATAATCACATCCGGCATCATACCAAAAGCTTCCAGTGGGTGTTGGCGGAGGAGGGCTTGTTTATGGATGTGCCGGCCGCTTTGTGTTGGCAGCGCGAGGAGGCACAGCGATTTTCCTGGCTGATGTTTTTGAAATATTTGAAAAAAGCCCGCAGCCGTCGTCCGATCAATGGCCTGATCTTAACCATTAATCTGCGGGATTGGTTGGATCAGAAGCTGGATGATTGGCTGGAGTCCATGCGCCTGCGTTTGCATGAGTTGCAGGATAAAGTCGGCCTGTCGATTCCGGTGTATCTGGTGTTTACGCATATCGATGTGCTGCCGGGATTTGCGGAATTTGTGTTGCGTTTTAGTGAAGAAGAGCGTCACAGTATTTTAGGCCTGACCTTTGCGGAGTCTTCTCCCGCGCTGGCGCAATTGCCGTTGGCTTATGATGCCTTGATCCGTGCCTTAAACCAACGCATGCGCCGTGATTTGGATCAAAGTGCGAGTTATTATTTCCCCATGCAGATGGCAGCGCTGCGGGAGAAATTGCTGGGTCTGGGGCAGTTTTTGTTTCATCCGCGCAAAAATTTTATGCCGACCCGTTGGCGCGGGCTGTATTTTGTCAGCAATGGCGGGCTGGGCGCTGAGCAATATGATGTGATTTTGGGGGAGGCTTGTTTAAGCAATCTCGCGTGGCCGCGTGCTTTGCGGAATCGGCGGTTTTTTAGTGAGGAGATGTTCAAGCAGGCAATTTTGCCGGAAGCAGAACTGGTGGGCGTGCAGGCGGGTTCAGAGTGGCGTTTTAGTCTGTGGCAGGCCCTGAAGTTGGGCGGGTTGCTGCTCGCCACGCTGGGCGCAGTGGGAGTCTGGACGGGTAATATGGTCCAGCATCTGAATCAAAATAATCGCCTGGAAGCCGTCACCTCTGCGACCGATCTGTCGACCCTGGCGCAATGGTATCACGCGGGTTTAAACATCTGGCCAACGGGATTGTATGTCTATCAGAATCCGCAGACAGCGCTTGCATCTTTATATCAGCAGCAATTACAGAAGCAATTTTTGCCGCAACTCATCACGACCTTGCAAACAGGACTGGCTGCTGCCACCGCCACGGCGAATAATAACAATATGAATTCGATTGAAAATGTCTACAATTGGCTGTCCTGTACCTTGATGTTGAATCAGCTGAATCAGCTCAATCCCGGGCAGATGCAGGCGTTGCTGGATAATAAGGCCAGTCTGCAGTTTTCACAAAATCTGGCGGATCTGCTGCAGCTTGGTTTTTCACCTGTCACAACGCTGGATCAAAATATCATTCAAAAAGCGCGCGCCGCGATGTGGAATAGTCCTTTGTACATGCAGGCCTATCTGCGCTTGAAGCTGGAGGCCGCCTCCCAAAACCAGCAAAACTTTCAATTGGCCGGCGCGATGAGTGCAGATAGTGCTGAAGTATTCAGTAATTTAAATGCCGTGTCCGTCCCTTATTTATTTAGCAAAGCAGGCTATGCGCAGTTTTATGCCGCACAGGCCAATCAGAGCTTGACGACGGTGGCGGATCAGTCCTGGGTGTTGGGGGATCAATATCATGCGCAAAACCCACCGCCCGATTTAGCTGCGGCGCGCGCACAGATGGATAATTTATATTGGACGGATTATATGAATGCCTGGGACAGTGCCCTCGCGCAGTTGAATATGGCGCAGTTCACCAGTCTGCAGCAGGAAATTGATTTGCTCACCACTTTGACAGAAAAAGATTCGCCCTTGATCAGCGTGGTCATGGTCGTGACGGATAATAGTAGCGCTGGCTTGATCAATAATAATTTGGTGGCGACGCATTATCTGCCGCTGACAGCCTTGCTCACGCAGAGTCAAGGCGCGGGGATGCAAGGGGTGCTGGCCAGTTTGACGGCCTTGCAGCAGTATTTAAATAGCCTGGCCAATTCGAGTAATCCGCAGTTGTCAGCGTATACCGCGGCGACGCAGATTTTTGCCGGGCAGGCGGATCATTCCCTGACGGCGATTACCAGCGAAGCGCAGACCCTGCCGATGCCGCTCTCACGTTGGCTGAATCAGATTGTCGCCAATACCTATGCGATTATTTTTGCCACGGCCAATCAATATCTGGCGGATCAGTGGCAGGCGGGAGTGGTCTCTTATTATCAGCAAACTTTGGATGGGCGCTTTCCTTTTGCGGATTCTGAGAATGAAGTAACGCTGCAGGATTTTAGCAATTATTTTAAACCCGGCGGTGTGGAAGATAGTTTTGTCAAAAAATACCTGAGCCCCTTTTTGACCTATGATAGTTTTGGTCAGGCGCAGTGGGCGAGTGTGGATAATCTGCCCTTTAGTGCCGATGCCGCTATCCCGCGGGAAATCACGGCAGCGACGGTGATCCGCAATACTTTTTTTGGCGGCAATAATGGGGCGCTTAATTTTACGATTACGCCCGCGGCCATTGATAATGCGCATCGTGCGGTGCTGAATTATGATGGCAAAGCAGTCGTGTTTGATGGCGATAGCGATCCTGGCATCAATATGGTCTGGCCGCCGCAAAATACCGATGGTTCGATCAACATCAGCTTTGATCGCCTGTTGATGCCGGATGAGGTCAAGAATTTTATGGGGCCCTGGGCGTTGTTCCATTTGCTGCAGGCCTCAACTTTAGTGCGTTCCAAATATAGCAGTCAGTATCAGGTGGAGATATCGCAAGATGGCATGGCGATTCATTTTAGTTTAAGTGCCAATAGTGTGAACAATCCCTTTGATTTGCGCCTGCTGCGTGATTATACCCTACCCCGTAACTTTTAGGAGAACCTTTTGAAAATCATTGTGATGAAAGATCGAAAGCAGCATCAGCATGCCCTGCCGGAATGGGAGGCCCAATTTGCCCAATTAAAACGAAGCCTGCGTTGGGATCAGCGTCCCTGGTATTGGGTTTTAGGTGAGAGCCTGTTTGCAACAGAAGGACATGTTTCAGTGCAGGATCATGGCGTATTTATCGCGCCCGAAGCCGCAATTTGGCAGGATCAGCCGACTGCGCTGCGAGAATCCAAATGGCAGAGTTTTCAGCGGCAATGGCGATGTGCGCAACCCTGGCATGCGCCGGAGGCGGTGATCGTGGGATATTCAATCGCATTGCTACAAGATCCAGAGCGCCTGGCTGCGTTTAATCAGGCGCTGGAGCAGGCTCTGCGTGAAGGGCGCCGGCATTGGAAGCCTCGGCCGATCTATGTGATGATCTCCGGGGTAGAGTCGGTCTCTGGTTTTGATGCTTATTTTAAGGCGCTCAAATCTGAGCAGAAGCAGCAGATTTTGGGTTTTACTTTTCCCTCTAAACAGGCTGATTTATACTGTGCACGGTCACAAATTGAGGTTTCTGTGTCATCCTCGCGAACGCGGGGATCCAGTCTAATCCAACAAGACCAAGGCTTTGAAGATATTGGACTGGATCCCCGCGTTCGCGAGGATGACACGTTACTTCAAAAGTCCCAATCTTTGGCCGCGTTCAGTATAGAAGCCGAATGTACAAGTCTGCAGCAGCGTTTGAGCACCAAAGTCCTCGCGCATTTAAGCTGGGAGGCCGCGCAAGCGCATGAAAATGCAGACATCTTGTTTTTCCCGCAAGCCTTGGCAAAAATCTATCCGCCTCTGATCACCGCAGTTAAGCCTTTGCCTTTAGTGCGGGGCGTGTATTTTGCCAGCGCCGATTCCCTCAAGCAGATTGAGACCGAGGTACTGGCAAAAGAGGCGCAGGCCTTCAAGCCCTGGAGCGCGCTGTGTGAGTATGTCGAAACGCAGCATAAAAAAATCGCCGTCGCGGTGTTGGTGGGCATGCTACTGCTATGGAGTATCGGCTGTTTCAGTCTGTTAAAAAAAGAGGCAATGGAGCGGCAAGACAGTGCATCCTTGCCAGTCGTATCTGCGCCTGCGGTGGTCCGGCAAACCCAAACCGGCCTGAATGTCCCCGCGTTTGCGAGTATCGCTGCTGCGTCTTCCTGGCTCAGCGCGGCGAGTCAGCAGTCTTTTGCTGATCCTGCCACGCAGACGGCGATTCAGTCCGCTTTGCAGGCAGCGAGTGCCGCCTTGGCGCAGGTGCATGGCAGTGAGGCTGCGCTCAATTTATCCATTCAAATTTTAAAGGGTCAATGTGCGCCCTTGAATCAATTGGAGGCTTTGAGTGCAGCGGCTCCCCAGCCTGTGCAAGAGATCTTGAAGAAGATCGTCCAGGCAGTCACGCGCACTGTTTTTGCGGAAACGGAAAGGGGGATGGTGCAAAATTGGCAGGCGCAGCTGGCTGGATCTTGTCTCCAGGTGATTCAGAATCCCAATCCAGACCTCACCGACTTCAGTCATTTTTTCAGTCCGAGTGGGACGGGCGGCCGTTTTCTGGGTGAGCGCGTGGCGTCCCTCGTGAATATCCAAAGCGGTCAATTGCAGGAGCGTTCTGCCTATGGCGTGCCTTTTGTCCTGCCGGAATTTTTGCAGCAGGATATTGTGCGCCTCTTGTTGATTCACGATGCATTTTTTCATCATAGCAATACGCCGAGTTTGAGCATCAGTTTAACGCCGATGGTCTTGAGTAAAAACCTCGCCGACTTTAGCATTCAATATGGCGCGCAAAGTTTGTTTTATCAAAATGGCCCGCGCTTTGCCACGCTCTGGAATTGGCCTGCTGCTGCCGGTGATGTGGTCGTGAAATTTGTGGATTTGAACGGTCAGGTGCAGACCGACACCTACTCTGGCACCTGGGGTCTGATTCAACTCTTCAATTCCGCCAGTGTCAGCACGATTGATTCAAGCCATTTTGCCCTGACCTTCACCAAAGGAGACGCCTCTGCCACCTATGAATTGTCGCTCACCCAAGGTAATTTTGCCGGCGTGTTAGCCTTGCAAGGTTTTAATTGCCAGTAGTGCTTTAAATAAATTTGTGTCATAATGGCAGGAGTTGTCAAAAAATGTGGATGTGCATGATGGAAAAAGTTGTCAAAATGGGAAGTAATGGCAGAATATTGTTGCCAGCGACGTATCGTAAGGCGTTGCATTTGCAGGAAGGATCCCGTGTTTTCTTAAAGCTTGAGAATGGTCGCTTAGTGCTTTCGTCTATTGAGTTGGCAGCAAAAAAAGCCCAAGACTTAGTGAAGAAGCACTGTGCCGGGCATAGTTTAGTTGCCGACCTAAAAGCGATGCGGGATGAGGAGAATCAGCATGAGTAAAGTGGTTCTGGATGCATCTGCATTGCTGGCATTTTTAAACGAAGAGCCAGGGGCTGACATAGTGCGGCCCTATCTGGATTCAGCCTACTTGTCTACCGTAAACTATACGGAGGTGTTGAGCACCTTGATTTATCGTGGTGTGGATCAAAAAGCCGCAGAGGCAGCGCTTTTTCCATTAGTAAAGCTCGTGGATTTTGACGTGGAGCAGGCGGCATTCAGTGCCCGATTAAGGCCCCTCACCAAAGCCTACGGCCTCTCCTTGGGAGACAGAGCCTGCTTAGCCCTGGCGCATCAGCTCAAAAAACCCGTACTCACTGCCGATAAAGTCTGGCAGAATTTGGATGTAGGGGTTGAGATTCAGGTGATTCGTTAGGGTGATTTTTTTTAAAATCCAAAGCTGAGCCTCTTGCAATATTCAGCAAGTGAGCGAATTTATTAATTCAGAGAAGATAAAAATAATCAAAAAAAGAGGGCTGAATGCGGCATAATTGCTGACTTTGTGGTATAATTTGTTTGTCTAGAACGAATTAACCTAAGGAGGTCAGC
>CAMARA010000004.1 GCA_945860585.1 Francisella tularensis subsp. holarctica
TTGCCCTGCAAACTTCAAGAAATTCCTCTTCGATAAAATCGATTTCGGCAGGGCTGAGGGGATCAGGCTTGCAGCTTAGGCGCACAAATAAGCTTGATGTTTGAACTCGGGACTCTCAAGTATATAGTCTTCCAAATCTAGCACTAAAATTTTTTGATGTAATAATTTGGGGTGAGGCTTAATATCTAGTACTTTCCCAGCGTTAATTGCAAGAACGATATCTTCAAAACTAAGCCCCCGTTCTTCAATCAGCTTTTGATTTTTTTCTGCACTCCAATCAAATGGCTTATCAAAATCCATAGCATACTCATTATTTGCTTTTTGTGGTATTTTAGCATTTTTTAACGCATGGCTCAATGAAAATTTGAAGAAGCCTGGCCCAGGAACTAGCCAAGCTTCTTAAACTTGATACGATGCGGCTCAAAAACAGCGTCTTCTCCGAGACGACGTTTTTTGTCTTCAAGATAATCAGCGAAGTTGCCTTCAAACCAGGTGACCTTGCTATCCCCTTCAAATGCGAGAATATGCGTGGCAATGCGATCGAGGAACCAGCGATCATGTGAGATCACAAACACATCTCCTGGGAAATTGCCGATGGCGATTTCTAAGGCGCGGAGGGTTTCGACGTCCAGATCATTCGTTGGTTCATCGAGGAGCAAGACATTGCCGCCTGAGCGCAACAGCTTGGCCAAATGTACACGATTGCGTTCACCGCCAGATAAATCGCCGACGCGTTTTTGCTGCTGATCGCCTTTAAAATTAAAACGCCCGACATAGGCGCGGGAGGGCGTGGTGTAACGTCCGACGGTGATGATGTCCAGGCCGTCAGAGATTTCTTCCCAGACATTTTTGCTGGCATCCAAATGGTCACGGCTTTGATCGACATACGCGAGTTCAACGGTTTCCCCAAATTCGACCTGACCGGAATCCGGTGTTTCTAAGCCGGCCAGCATTCTAAAGAGCGTGGTTTTACCCGCACCGTTGGGGCCGATAATCCCCACGACTGCGCCCGGGGGTACGCTAAAGCTGAGATCATCGATCAGGAGGCGATCGCCAAAGCCTTTTTTGAGATGATCAATGACCATCACTTTATCACCGAGACGGGGCCCCGGTGGAATATAGAGTTCGCGGGTTTCATTGCGTTCTTGATAATCGTCCTGCATGAGATCCTGGAAGCGCTGCAGACGGGCTTTGCCTTTGGCATGGCGGCCTTTCGCGCCCTGACGGGACCATTCCAATTCTTCCTGCATAGACTTTTGGCGGGCGGTTTCCTGCTTGGCTTCTACGCGCAGACGCTCACTTTTTTGCTCCAGCCAGCGGGTATAATTGCCTTCAAACGGAATGCCCTCGCCGCGATCCAATTCCAGAATCCAGCCGGCGACATTATCCAGGAAGTAGCGATCATGGGTGACCGCAATGACCGTTCCCTTGAATTCCTGCAAGAAACGCTCCAGCCAAGCGACGCTTTCGGCATCCAAATGGTTGGTTGGCTCATCGAGTAAAAGCATATCAGGGTTCGACAGCAGAAGGCGGCACAAAGCAACGCGCCGCTTTTCACCGCCGGAAAGTTTACTTACATCCGCATCCCAGGGTGGAAGGCGCAGTGCATCGGCGGCAATTTCAAGTTTACGATCTAGTTCCCAAGCGCCGGCCGCATCGATTTTATTTTGGAGATTACCTTGTTCTTCGAGCAGCGCATTCATTTCATCATCAGACATCGGTTCACAAAACTTCATGCTGATTTCATCAAAACGCGTGAGCATGGCTTTGGTTTCTGCGACCGCTTCTTCTACATTTTCTTTGACATTTTTAGTGAGATCGAGCTGAGGCTCCTGGGCCAGATAGCCAATTTTTAAATTTTTAGCCCAGGTGATTTCACCAATATAGTCTTGATCTTCGCGCGCCATAATCCGCAATAGGGTCGATTTTCCGGAGCCATTCAGGCCCAAAATTCCGATCTTAGCCCCATCATAAAAAGAGAGAAAAATATCTTTTAAAATTTCGCGTTTCGGTGGCACAACCTTGCCGACGCGGTTCATGGTCATTACGTATTGCATGGAATCGCCTTGAGTTTAATTTGAAAGGGTGTATTGTAATGGATTCAGTATTAAACAACAACAGCAAGGCCTTTTTTAAAAATCAAATTCAGCAATTTAAGCGCTGCACCACTAGGACGCTTGTCGCCAATTTCCCAATGTTTAACGGTGGAAGGGCTCACATTCAGAGCACGCGCTAAAATAGGCTGGCTAATTTTTTCACGTGCGCGCAGTGTTTTAATATCCTCTGAGCTTAAATTTTGAACGACAGGCAGGCACAAAGCGTCAAAATGGCGCATGGTCACTTTATTAACGACCCCTGCAGTGTGCAGGTCTTGTATTGTTTCGTGTGCAACGCTAAGTAAACTTTTATCCATTTTCTATAATCTCCGTTATGGCTTTTGAGTGCAAAGCCTGGGTTATTTCTGCATCATTCAAAGCAAGCAAGAGTTTGGCGAATTCTTTATAAACGGCTAATTCATCCTGACTAATATTGTCTAGTTTGTTTTTGGCAAAACCATACAAAAAAAATGCCTTTTCTTTTTTTCTAAATGCCAGAATAGTACGTAAACCACCGCTTTTTCCTTTTCCTGGAATGGCAATACGTTTTTTATATAAATATCCGCCCAGACTTGCTTCATACTGACCCACCTCTATACCCCGTACTGCTTTGCATAGAGTGACATCGGCGAGATCAAATTTTTGTGCCCATTGGTCGAATAATTTAGTTTTAAAAATGCGCACTTTCTTAATTCGCATGTAAATAATTGTAATGCGATAAGTGTATCACCTGGAGACATATATTGCAAGAAAAAATTTATTGTAATGGTTACGCCAGAGGTGTCATCCAAGCAGCCACATCGAGGGCAAAATAACTGATGATCGCGGTGGCACCGGCTCGTTTGAAGCTGAGGAGGGACTCCAGCACAATGCCTTGCTCGTTGATCCAGCCTTGGGCGGCGGCGGCTTTGATCATGCTGTATTCACCACTGACTTGATAAGCGATGATTGGAATATCAAACTGGGCTTTGAGTTTGCTGATGATGTCGAGATAAGGCAGACCCGGTTTAACCATCAGCAAATCCGCACCCTCTGCGACATCTAAATCCGCTTCGCGCAAGGCTTCCAGACTATTGGCGGGATTCATCTGATAGGTTTTGCGGTCTCCTGTTTGCGGAGAAGAATTGGCAGCTTCACGAAACGGCCCATAAAAACTCGAGGCATATTTGACGGAATATGCGAGAATACCGGTTTGAATCAAATTGGCCTGATCCAGAGCCTCGCGAATCGCACCGACCATGCCATCCATCATGCCACTCGGTGCGACGAAATCCGCGCCGGCTTGGGCATGCTGTACAGCCATGTTGCTGATCAGTGTCAGGGTCTCGTCATTATGGACCTGTTCCTGCGTGAGCGGGCCGCAGTGGCCGTGATCGGTATAACTACAAAGGCAGACATCTGTCATGATAAGAAGCTGCGGCAAGGCTTTTTTTAAGGCTTTAATGGCGAAGGGCACGACGGCGCTCTGACTGCTAGCGCTCGATCCGGTAGGATTTTTAGCATCGGTTTGACCAAATAATAAAACGGCCAAAATACCGAATTGTTTTAAAGCCGGAATCAAGCGCTCCAGCTGATCCACCGAATATTGATATTGCCCCGGCATGGATTGAATCTCGCGATACACGTTCTGCCCGGGTACAATAAAAATCGGATAAATCAGATCATCGACGCGGAGATGATTTTCTTGGACTAGCTTTCTTAGCGCCGCGCTTTGGCGCAGCCTTCTTAGCCTTAACTGTGGGAACATCGTTTTTCTTCCGGTAAAAAGTCACAATTTTGCCAACCAGCTGAATCAGCTCTGTTTGCATTTTTTCTTGAATTGCAAGAATCAACTGCTTGCGTGCCTCCCGATCATCGCCGGGGATTTTCACTTTAATCAGTTCATGCGCATTCAAAGCGATATCGATTTCATTCAATACCGCATCCGTCAAGCCCTGCTGACCTAACCAGATCACCGGCTTCAAATTATGCGCCCGACTTTTTAATGTTTTTAAGATTGCTTTTTCCATTACCAGCTACTGCCCATGCTATCGATCATGGCATCAAAGGCTTTGCCTTGAGGCAGGCCGGGGACCATATTAATATTGCCATTTGCTTCTTTATACAAAATCGTTGGCGTGCCGTTAAAGCCAGACTGACTGAAGAATTGCGTGTTTTGGGTCACTTTACCAAAAGCGATAGTCACAGCGGCATTTTTACTATCGGGCTGCAAAGGTGTCAAACTGCCGGACTCCGTTTGCGTGTCAAAATTGGCTTCGTTTTCAGCCAGCAGTTTGTCTGCTGCGGCATCCGAACCTGCATTCAACATTGCAGCGGCCTTGCCCGGACTGCTAGGATCCCGGAACGCAACCGGCAACCAACGCACCTGCAATTGACCTGCATCAATCAAAGGCTCTAATTCCTGATACAAATTGTGGCAGAAAATACAGTTTGGATCGATAATAATAATCGCTTTATGAGGTGCTGTATCGCTTCCAGAGGTAAAATAATTCAAGCCCAGCGCTTGCGCATAGGCGGGTCCAGCAATTTTGCTATTGATATATTGATTGGTATATTGCTGCGTCAGGTCCTGGCCCTGGGCATTAATAATCGAACCTGCAAATAAATACTGCCCTTTTACATCCGCATACAATATCCCGCTGCTACCGCTGCCTTGATTAGCTTGAATCACAAAACCTGTCAAGCCATCGACAGCCGGAAAGCTTTCCACTACATGTCCCTGCGCACCAATTACTTTATTGACTAACTTTGCAGCGGGCGTTTCTGCACTCACAGCTGCGCACAGTGCCGTACTCGAAGCTGCCACGGCCAACCCGATTAAAACTTTTGCTAATTTATTCACATTTATCCTTGTAAGTTAAATTAAAAACCAACACATCATACGACGATTAAACTGAAAGATCAATCGACCAAAACGAAGTCGACTTTCCGCTCCCAGACATTGACCTTGACTACGCGAATTTTCACGGCTTGACCCAGTTGAAAGATTTTGCCGCTCCGTTCACCAACTAAGCGGTGATGTGTGGCATCAAATTGATAAAAATCACTGGGGAGCGTGCTGATATGAATCAGGCCATCAATCAGTAAATCATCGAGGGTCACAAACATACCAAAACCCGTCACCGCACTGATCAGACCGGTAAACGTTCCGCCTAGATGTTTCTTAATTAAGCCACACTTGAGGGCCGAACTCACTTCGCGGCTGGCTTCATCGGCTTGACGTTCGGTATGGGACGTATGCACGCACATCGCCTGCAAATCCTCTGCGCCATATTGGGCGCCACTGTGATCCTGATGACTCAGAATCGCACGAATCAAACGATGCACGAGCAGATCCGGATAACGCCGAATCGGTGAGGTAAAATGGGTATAGCCTTCATAAGCCAGGCCATAATGCCCGACATTATGCGCACTATACAAAGCCTGATTCAGCGAGCGCAAAACCACGGTTTGAATGATCGGATAATCTTCACGCTTTTGAGCAGCCGTCAACACAGCATTCAGTTCTTTCACTTTGGGAACGGTTTTGCCCAGCGGAATACTCCGCACTTTTAAGAAATCACGCAGGCCTTCAAACTTCTCAACCCGCACGCCTTCATGAATCCGATAAATACCGGTACATTCATGACGCAGGAAAAAATCAGCCGCAGCCACATTCGCCATCAGCATCATCTCCTCAATCAAGCGATGCGCATCATTCCGCGGGGCGGATTTGATTTCTGCCAATTGGCCCTGTTCATCCAGAACCAACACGCCTTCCACGGTATCAAAATCTAAAGCACCGCGTTCCTGACGGGCAATATATAAAACTTTATACAAATCCTGCAGTACAAAAACAGGAGCCCAGATGTTTGCAAACTCTTGATAAGGGGCTTCTTTGATCAGCGCATGATTGCCGAGCACCTGCGCAACCAATTGATAGGTCAAGCGCGCCTGGGAACGAATCACCCCGGGATAAAATTCATAGGCGCTCAAATGACCCTGCGCACTGATCCGCATTTCTGCAATCATGGCCAGACGGTCCACATTGGGTTTCAGGGAGCAGAGTTCATTGGAGAGAATCTCCGGCAACATCGGGATGACCCGCCCTGGGAAATAGATGGAAGTCCCTCGCGTGTAAGCCTCGTTATCTAAATGCGTACCCGGACGCACATAAAACGAGACATCTGCAATTGCGACCATTAATTTGAACTCGCCATCTGGCAAGGCTTCGCAATAGACGGCATCATCAAAATCACGCGCATCTTCACCGTCAATCGTAACAAAAGGCAGATCCCGACAATCGCGGCGCTTTTTGATTTCAGCAGCCGGAATGGTCGTGGTGAATTTTTTGATTTCCGCCTCGACTTCTTCGCTCCACTCATGCGGCAGATTATAGTGCTTGATCGCGGCACGAATCGCCACATCCTGGGTGACAACATCATCCTGACGCGGCCGCATGACATAAGGAGGCGGCGCCTTGTCTTTGCCTTCAACAAAAGGACGATAAGCGCCTTGTGGATTACAGACCAGTTGACCATCCCGCACCATCGCACGTAAACGGCGGCGTACGCCCTCTTTGCCGGAATCATCGTCAATCACGAACAGATCTAGGAAATCTTCTAGAAAGAGCTCGGCTTTTGCATCCACTAGTACTTGCTGGATATATTCCCGACTGGGGACGGGGCGTTCATATTTTTCAGCTTCGCGCGATAGATTAGGGTCTTTCGCCGCTTGATATTGATTCTTTTTCATGCGCGCACCATCACAGCTTCGATTTCCACATCTGCTCCTTTTGGTAATGAGGCCACGCCAATCACAGCGCGGGCAGGATAGGGTTTTTCAAAATAACCCGCCATGGCATTATTCACCGCCTGAAAATGCGCAAGATCGGTGAGATAAACCGTTACTTTCACCAAATCATTCAAGCTTCCGCCTGCGGCCTCTGCCACCGCTTTCAGATTATCTAATACTTTGGCGATTTTAATTTCAATGGGCCCATCAACCATTTGCATACTGGCAGCATCCAGCGGAATTTGTCCTGACAAAAAGACGAGATTTCCGCATTGAATGCCTTGAGAATAACATCCAATTGCTGAAGGCGCCTGGGGTGAATGTATGGCTGTTTTCTTTTCCATTTTAAAAGTTTACTCCTTGTCCGCAGCGCCACGATGGACGCTCATGACATATGTTAAGTGTTTAATACTGCGCATCATTTTAGCTAAATGCGTACGATCTTGCACCTCGACCACAGCCTCAACATGTACTTTAAGGTCTGCGGTTTCATGCATATTGAATTCGCGAATATTGCCTCCCAGCTCAGCAATTTCGCGGGTGATACCGGCAATCACGCCGACATTATTTTGGGCGATGATAGTGATACGTGCCGGGAAAAACCCATGAATCTCCGACGACCAACGCACCTCCACCCAGGCGCCGTGATTTTTCTGCCGGATCAGGGATTCCAAATGCACGCAATGACTGACATGCACATTGATTTTATGCGCTGCATTGTAAAACCCTTTGATACTATCACCGGGCAAGGGATAGCAGCAATGCGCAAAACTAAGATTCATCCCTTTGCTGGAATGAATCACCACCAAAGGCTTTTGCTTTTTGAGGCGCAGCAAGGGTTTTTTAGTTTTCATGGCGTGCAATTCTTCTGCCCGCTTTATCGCATGACGGATCCCCGCTTTTGCGCGTCCGGAGACAACAAAGCCCAGCCAGGACGATTTAGGTGTAGCTTTTGCAGAGGTCACGACCTCCACCGACTGACCATTCAATAAAGGATAAGACAGCGGGACCGGCCGCCGATTCACGATCACCTGCCGGCAATGATCTCCTACCTCTGTATGCACTGCATAGGCAAAATCCAGCGCCGTCGCACCCCGCGGCAAACTCAAAATCTCGCCTTTTGGTGTGAACACATAGACTTCATCTGGAAATAAATCCGTTTTGATATCATGAATAAAGTCCAGTGAATCTGCGCTACTCCCCTCGATGCTCGCCACATTTTTAAGCCAGGCTGTGGTTTTTGACTGCAGATTAGCATAATAATTTTGAGTTTTGTATAACCAGTGAGATGCAATGCCATTTTCCGCCACCTGATCCATCTCGCGCGTGCGAATCTGTATTTCAATCGGTACGCCATACGGCCCAAACAAAAGTGTATGCAAAGACTGATAGCCATTGGCTTTGGGAATGGCAATATAGTCTTTAAATTTACCCGGAATCGGCTTAAACACACTGTGAATCGCCCCCAAAGTATGGTAGCAATCAAAGACGGAGTTCGCAATAATGCGAAAGCCAAAAATATCCATGATATCCGCAAAAGGCACGCCGCGATCCCGCATTTTGCGATAAATACTGGTGAGTGATTTTTTCCGCCCGATAATTTGCGCGGGGCCAATATTAAACTTCGCCAGACTTTTAATCAGCGTTTGTTCGATTTTTTCCAGTAAATGCTTACGATGGCCACGGGCCTGATTGACATGGGCCTCTAAAACCGCGTAACGCCAGGGATGCATGGCCTTAAGCCCATAATCTTCCAGCTGCACTTTAAACTGATTCATCCCCAGGCGATGCGCAATCGGGACATAAATCTCCATGGTTTCCAGGGCGATTCGATAGCGTTTTTGCGGCGTCAAGCTGTCCAGCGTGCTCATATTATGCAGACGATCCGCCATCTTGATCAGGATCACGCGAATATCTTCGGTCATCGCCAGCATCATTTTGCGGAAGTTTTCTGCCTGTGCTTCTGCCTTCGACTCAAACTTAATCTGCGTAAGCTTGCTGACGCCATTCACCAGTTCTGCAATTTTCTGGCCAAACTGTGTGCGAATATCCTCAAAAGTATAGGGCGTATCTTCAATCACATCATGCATCAACGCCGCCATGATGGTCTCGGCATCCAGATGCATATCCGCGAGAATACATGCAGCTGCTACCGTATGGGTAACATAAGGCTCACCTGATGAGCGGAACTGTTCTTCATGGGCATCTGCTGCGAACAAAAATGCCCTCACAATCGGGGCAATTTGTTGTTCCGTTAAATAGACTGCAAGCTTTTTTTGCAACTCATAAAAAGTAAACACGGGGGGCTCGTTATTCGTCATCCTGCAAAATAGAGGTATCCACTAAACCAGCCGCAATTTCACGCAACGCCACCACAGTGACTTTATCATTATCCCATTCCACCAGCGGCTCTTCACCCGAGGCCAATAATTTACGCGCCCGCTTGCTCGCCGTTAAAATCATATCAAAGCGATTCGGAATTTTTTCCAGACAGTCTTCAACCGTTACTCTTGCCATTTTTGTATCTCCAATAAACGAATGCCGATCATTCTAACATAATGCAGTTGATTATACCATCATTGCTTGAGCGTCGATCCATGCTAATCCAGGGCTAGAATATCACTCCAAATCGATACGCAAATTGGCCTTGCTATTCGCTCTATCAATAAATGATAATTAGAATACTAAAATAAAAAATTGACTTACTATTCTTTTTATAATAATATGATAAGACGAACACTAGAGCAGAAAATACAATGCAAAAATTTTTTGGAAGAGAGCAAGAACTTGAAATATTAAAAAAAATTTCTCAGTCTAAACGGCCAGAGTTTATTGCCCTGTATGGAAGGAGGCGAGTGGGGAAAACCTATCTTATTCGGCAAGCTTTCAATCAAAAAAATGCTATTTTCTTTAATGTGACAGGCACTCAGGGTGGAGCTCGCAAAGAACAAATCGCTCACTTTATTGAAAAGCTGGGGGAAGTATTTTATAACGGTATACCCGTCTCGGCTCCCGTTAATTGGAGTGAGGCATTTAAAATACTTACAAAAGCCATAGAAAGTCAGCCTAAAAATAAGAAAATCATTTTGTTTTTTGATGAGCTTCCCTGGATGGCCACCAAAAAAGCACGGCTCCTGGAAACGCTTGAGTATTATTGGAATCAATATTGGTCTAATGATGCGCGTATCAAGTTGATAGTGTGTGGCTCTAGTGCATCCTGGATTATTCAAAAAGTAATTAATAATAAAGGAGGACTGCACAATCGCATCACACAAAAAATGCCTCTTGACCCCTTTACGCTTAATGAAACAAAGCAATACCTGGAAGGCCAAGGCGTGAAGCTTAAGAATCAGCAAATTCTGTTACTGTATATGGTAACAGGTGGTGTGCCGTATTATTTGTCCCATATTAAAAAAGGGCTATCTGCTATACAAATTATCGAGGATCTTGCATTTACAAAAACAGGGGTTCTGCTTGAAGAGTTTAATAATCTATTTGCCTCTCTTTTTGAACATTCCGAGGAATACATAAAGATTATCCGAGCGGTTGCGAGCGCTCGATATGGAATCAGTCAATCTGAACTTTTAACTATTTTGGGGCCATCAGCAATGGGCTCGGTTGGTTTAAAACGCCTAAATGAATTAGAGGAAACCGGGTTTATTATGAGCTTTATGCCTTATCAGCATAAACGCCAGGGGATTTATTATCGGCTCATTGATGAATACTCCTTGTTCTATCTGAAATGGATTGAGCCGATTAAAACACGGATTCAAAGAAAAGATTTAGATCGGAATAACTGGACTGTAATGCAAAATAATCCGGCTTGGAATAGTTGGCTGGGGCTGGCTTTTGAATCTGTCTGTTATAAACATATTTCAACGATTAAAAAGGCGTTGCGTATTGTGCCGGGAGCGCTTGCTGATTCCTGGCGCTATGTCCCCAGAAAAGGCGAGGTAGAGCGGGGGGCTCAAATTGATCTCCTATTTGATCGGCCAGATGATGCAATCACTTTGTGTGAAATTAAATTTAGTGAGGAGCCGTTCATTCTAACTAAAGAGTATGTGGAAGTATTAAAGCGAAAAATAGAGGTTTTCAAGAATCGCACCCGGACTAAAAAACAGTTATTTTTGGCAATGATTACAAGTGGTGGATTAAAAAACAATTTCTATGCGGATGAGCTGATCAGTGGGGTTGTGAATCTGAATGATTTTTTTCACTAGGTGCCATTTTAGATCAAAACCCCTCCACCCTGGCCCTCCTCCGCAAGGAAGGAGGGGAAATCCAGCTGAGCACGTAGCGCAGAGATGGCGTGTTGGTAGTTATGATCAGGCGCGTTAAAAATAGCGGAACCAGCAACAAAGGTGTCGGCACCGGCGAGGTAGGTGGCGCGGATGGTTTCTGCATTGATGCCGCCGTCCATTTCGAGGCGAATGATATGGCCCGATGCGTCTATTTTTTCGCGGATGCGGGCGATTTTTTCTAAGCTGGAGGGGATGAAGCTTTGGCCGCCAAAACCGGGGTTGACGGACATCACTAAAACGCGGTCTAGTTTGTCGAGAACGTGATCGAGTAGATGCAGTGGGCTGGCAGGGTTCAAGGCTAGGCCAGCTTCACAACCGAGGCTTTTGATCAGGGCGAGAGAGCGGTCTACGTGGCGGCTGGCCTCGGGGTGAAAGACAATACAATTGGCGCCAGCTTTGGCAAAAGAGGCAATTAAATCATCAACGGGCTCCACCATCAAATGCACATCGAAGGGTGCGGTGATGCCGTAGTTACGCAAGGCGCTGCAGATCATAGGACCAAAGGTCAAGTTCGGGACATAGTGTTGGTCCATGACATCCAGATGGATGCGATCGGCTCCTGCAGCCAAGACGGCTTGGACTTCTTCGCCGAGGCGGGCAAAATCAGCAGATAAAATCGAGGGACAGATGAGGGGAGTTTGGCGCATTATTTTTTAACCTTATTTTGATGTTTTTCGGCAAGCTTTCTTTCTAGATTAATTTTAACCATAAAGCCGCCTCCCGGTCGATTGGAGAATTCTACTTTCGCATGGTGAATTTCAGCAATTTTTTTAACAATGGCGAGGCCCAGGCCCGTGCCGCCTGTTTCGCTGGAGCGGGATTGATCAACTCGAAAATACGGGATGGATAAGAGATGTAAATATTTTTCCGGAACGCCGGGGCCATTATCAATGCAGGTGATTTCCAAATGATTTTTGAGCGGTTGCGTAATCGTGATTTCACAGGTACTGGCGTATTTTCTTGAGTTTTCAATAATATTGGAAATCATTCTTTTAAACAGCTGTAACTCAATATCCATGGTAAAGGAGAAAGTGCGCGAGTAAAATTTTACAACAAAGCTATCTTTATTGTAGTTTTCAGCGATGCTTTCAATTAAGGAAACCACGTCCGCATGGGCACGCCGAATCCGCTCTGGCTCGCGGGCATACTCGAGCGAGCTGTTGATGATTTGATTAATTTCCTCAAGCTTGATGGCGACCTGATCGGCCTCTTTCTGCTCCTCAAGCAATGAGAGTCGCAACAGAGCCTCAGTGAGCGGAGTTTTGATATCATGCGCCAGGGCCGTAATCATAATATTTTTTTGCTCGTAATAATTCTTGATGTCCTGCTGTAGTTTTTGCACGGTGCGATCCGTAGAGGGGCTTTTTTCATTGCCGATAATCATATTCAAAATCTCTTGCGGCAGAGAATAGCGATAGTAAAGCAAAAATAAAATCCAAATGATCAACAGAAAGCACAAATTTGTGGAGAAAACAATAATATCCACCTGCCCGGTATGCGCATTCAAAGGCACATTGGGCCCCATGCGCAAATAGATGAAATTGTAAGTCAGAAAGAGCAGAGTCTCAATAATCAGGATCAAGATCGAAATCAAAAATAAGTGCTTCATTTTAATTGAGATATATTTCATGCCATGATCCAGAAACGCGATGTCTCTTATCTTATCTTAATCTGGAATCGAGGGCAAATCTAAAGCGTCATGGAACCACCCCGTTGAGCATGACTGCGCCATTGGAAATATATAGCCATGCCGTATAATGGCATAAATTTATATTCATTAGCATAAGGAATACCATGTCAGGCGGTGCTGGATCAGCAAGGGAAAAAGAGATATCTTCTATAGCAAAACAATTAATGACCCACCTTGATTCGATTTTTACAGGTGGCACTATTAACAAGATAGGCACTAAAGGTGACGCATTATGATATATCAGGGCAACAAAAATATGCGAAGGCCATGGATAGAGCAATGTCCAATATAGAGGCGATGTTTCGTGATCAGCGTTGGAAGTATTCAACTAATGAAGCGTGGAGACATTTTTTAGAGAACAATCCCGACTTTCGCAAAAAACATGTTGCATCAGCGCTGGAATTATCCAAAAAATATGGTGGGCGTGGCGTTTGTGGCGATTTTACGCGGGTGGCAGTTGCGTATATGGAAGCCAATTTTTGCGAAACGCCTGTGACGCATATTCAAATACTCGACTCTACTAATCCAGTGATTACGATTCATGAAGTGGTTTTACTGGGAGCAAGCACTACGCAAGTACAGTCTTTTTTAGCTAAAGATTATCGCGCGTGCTGCTCAGCGCTGGTGGTGGATGGGTGGGATGGGAAAATTATTCCAGCAACTGAATTTGCTGCGCATCTGCAGGCCCTGTATGACAGTGAGAATAACTATCTCTTTGATGAGGCAACCCCGGATACCTGTATCATCCGTACCGGGTATTCTTCACCTGGACTAGGCGTGACATTCAGAAACTACGCCCATCGCGGAGAAGATGTATTATTTTTACAGCTGTTGAAAGCGCAGATATCTCGTAATTATCCGCCAACGAGACTGCACGCCCTCATGAATGAAAAAAGCCCCTCCGGAGGAAACTCTGTGGTTGATTGGGCTTTGTCGATTCTGGATAATAAAGGGAATGCAGTGAGCGCAAGCATGATTGAAAAGCGGAATAATATTGCTGTGGCTTTGCGCGCACAAGGCCTCATACCTGCTCCAGAGCTGCCTGCTGAGGCGGCTACTGTTTCAGGAGCCGGCGGGCCAACGGTATGGGCAGCAACTGCTGGAGTACTTGCTGGAGCTGGAGCTGGAGCTGTGCCCCGTGTCTCGGATGCAGTCCCAAGTCCTGATGAATGCTGCGCATGATCAAAGACATGCCGTAGCATGATTAGACTGGTTCCCCGCGTTCGCGAGGATGACACGATGAAATGACGTTATAAATTAGCCAGGCCAATAAAATCAGCCACACTCAATTCCTCGGCGCGCTTTTGGCTATACTCTGCTGGCACTTCCAAATCAAGTTGCGAAAGGGCATTGCGCAAGGTCTTGCGCCGCTGCGAAAAGGCATGCTGCACGATCAGGCTAAAGCGTTGAAAATTATGGAGTGGTGGATAGGGTGACGTTTTCCAAGGGGAAAGATGCACCACCATGGAGTCGACTTTGGGCGCGGGTGAAAACGCCTGGGGGCTCACTTGAAACAAAGGCGTGACTTCGCAGAAATACTGGATCATGACAGACAGGCGGCCATATTCGGAATCACGGGGGGCGGCGGCCATGCGTTCGACAACTTCTTTTTGGAGCATGAAAAAAAGATCATCGATCTGGCTTTGATATTGCATCAGGTGAAACAAAATGGGGGTGCTGATATTGTAGGGAAGATTGCCGACGAGGGTGAGCTTTTCGCCTTGCGAAAGACTGCTGAAATCCAGTTGCAGCGCATCACCGACCAGGACTTTGAAGGCTGGGGTTTCGCGCGCTTGCAGTCTGGCGGCGAGATCCCTGTCAATTTCGATCACGGTGAGTTTTTTTGACTGGGCAATTAAAGGTGTGGTGAGGGCCGCCTGACCGGGGCCGATCTCAACAATGTGCGCGCGTGTTTCGGGGCGAATCGCCTGCATGATCTGCCCAATGACGCGCGCATCCTGGAGAAAATTCTGGCCGAAGCGTTTACGAGCCTGATGCGTCATTATTCGGCAATGCTAAATTGGGGTCTAGAATATTGATATAGGATGCGCCTTTGATCTGCGCCTGCCAGGCAAGCAGGGCCTCATTGGCTTTCTGCATAAATAAGGCCTGCTGAGCGCGCTCACGCTCATAGGCTTCGGTATCATTAACCTGGCGTTTTGCAAGCACTTCAATCAGATACCAGCCTTTTGAGGTTTGGAAAGGACCATTCAGGGTATTGAGCGGCGTATTGGCAATGCGGGAAGCTAAGACCGGATCGAGTTTCACGGGATTGACCCAGCCCATATCACCGCCATTTTTATTGGTGAAATAATCCTGCGAATTGGCCTCAGCAATTTTGGCAAAAGGCACCCCATTTTCAATCGCGGTTTTTAAACGCGACATCTGCGATTGAACGGCATCATCACTCATGATCGGGCTGGACTTCATAAGGATCGCTTCCACATGAAACTCGGTGACATAGTGTGTCGCTGTATCATTAGTGCTGCCGCCTTTTTTATTCAGCAGCGTGATAATATTATAACCGCTGTCTGACACAATCGGGCCGACGACATCGCCTACTTTCATGGTGCTGACCGGTTGCACAAAAATAGTCGGCAACTGGCTGAGGGTTTCATAGCCGAGATCCCCGCCAGTGAGGGCATCGCTGGCATTAGAATAGGTCATTGCAGCTTGACTGAAGGGGAGGCCGGCTTTGATTTTTTGCATGACCATATTGGCTTTGTCTTTTAAAAGCACATAATCATCGGCACTGGGATTTTGCGGGAGGGCAATCAGGATGTGGCCGACATCATACTCTGTCGTCGCATTATTGAGGCGGGCCTGCGTGGCAAGATAATTATCAATCTGGCTGGGGGTGATGATGATCGCACCAGCCACCGCCTGCTGTTCGAGTTGCTGCACAATCAATTGCGTGCGAATGGTTTTTTGATAGGCGGCTTGATCTACGCCTTGAGTGGCCAGTTTAGCGTAGAGTTGATCCGCTGTGAGGTGGTTCTGAGCGGCAATATTGCCGATCGCCGTATCCATCTGGGCATCACTGATTTGAATATTGTTAAGCTGGGCGAGTTGAAGCGCAATTTTTTGCATGATCAAACCCTGTAACACCTGACGCTCGACAATAATCGTGGGCGGAATGCTGAGGCCCTGCGCCTGAGCTTGATTGATGGCCTGGGTCGTAGCGGTATTGAGCTCCTCCGTCGTAATGACATCGGCATTCACGATCGCAACGACGCCGTTAAAGGGAGGGGTCATATCTGCAAAAAGAGAGGGACCCCACAACATCAGTATGAGTGTAAAAATCGCGAGCCAAGTTTGTTTCAAAATCATAAATTAAAATCCTAATTGTCCATTATAACCGGGAATGGTTGCCAGTAATTGCGTAGCGGCCTGCCCGCTGGTACTGAGATTGCCCAATCCTTTGAGGAGGAATTGTAACATAAAAGCGGTAGTCATGGGACCCGTCATCACATTCGGTGTGTTTGGATCATTATTGACGACATATTTATACGCCAGCAAGCGCAAAGCCCAGCAGCAGGAACTATACTGCAGACCGCCAAATTCTGAGACCGTACCATTGTTTTCCAAAGAATAATTCAAACTACCGAGCACTGCCCACTTGTCATTCAAATTCCAGACAAAGGAGCCGTTTACGAGTGAAGATGCGGGAGGTTCAGAGCCTTCCAAAATCTGCTGCGTACTCAAAAGACCATAGTTTTGACGGTTACTTTGATAGCTCAAATTAAACAAATTATTGTGCGGCGCGTAAGAAACGGTGTACTCCTGGAGATCCATTTCCGTGTAGTTGGGATCATACGTCGCATTGGCGGTAAAAGACCAGACCGGATTAAAATTATACGAAAAATACGCAGCCACATCAGAAAATTCTGTATCATAGGTGGGGTTTTCAGTCTGGATACAGGGAGGCTGCCCCGGTTGATCCTGACAAAGCGAAACCTGACGATTTTCAAAATACCAGATTTGCCCGAGACCGCCGCTTAAAAGTTGTTGGCCATCCTGATTATTGATGGTACTGGAAAGCGCATAACTCAGCTGATTGGCGTCGCCCATGCGATCCAGGCCGCTGAAACGATTGGTGCTAAACAGTTGGCTATAGGTAAACGGCACAATGGTCGTATCAAAGACGGGCACATTATTTTGATTTTCATAGGGGACATATAAATAAAACAGACGCGGCTGCAGGGTTTGCGTATCCTGTCCCAAGCCCCAGGAAAGATTGCGATCAAAATAGGCGCTGGTATCCACATTTAAAATCGGGAGATCAATGGTTGGATTTTTTTCTGAAAAACCGTTTTCATTGTAGTTCTGCAAATTATAATTAGTGCTATCGAAGCTGACGCTTGGCGTAAAATACCCATAGGCAGCGGTCAGCGGCAGGCTCACTTGGGGGGTGACATTTAAACGCTGGCCTTGCACAGGTGAGGGCACCCCAAAAGTGTTATTCGCCTTGCTGAAATTAACAGCACTCGAGGCCATGGAAAAGCTTAAAGGGCCGAGGACATTCGGATATTCAGCACCCAGATTCAAACTCGGTAATTCGGTATACGGCGTATTGGCCGTAGTTAATTGCGAATTAATAACCTGGTAAGATTGCAATAAGCCGCTAAAATTCCAGTGTTCACTTTGACTTGCAACCGAGAAGGAGCGGTTTAACAAAACTTGATTCGCCGCCATCACATTAAAATCATTCAGAAAATTATCATCGCCGATTTGATTATAGCTTAAATTACTTTGCCAATCCCCAAGATTGGTAGTGTCGTTTAAAGTATAGCCATAGCGGAATTGACCGTTGTTTTCTGGATCATAGGGATCCATCTCCGCTTCGATATTCCCCTGACTGGTGGTGGTCAAATAGCGAAAATTATTATCCAGTAAAAGCCCGCGTTTGGTATACAGCGTGGGGGTCAGGGTATCATCATAATTGGGGGCGAGATTAAAATAATAAGGCGTGGAAAGCGAAACGCCGCTGCTGCCCGTTTGCCCTATCCCACCATATAAAAATCCAGATTTACGCTGACTGTTGATCGGAAAATTCAAATAGGGGAAGTAAAAAATCGGCACGCCGTTAATTTTGAGAAAAGTATCAATCGCCTGCCCTTCACCAGTGCTTTGATTGAGATCAATTTGCTTGGCATCCAATTCCCAGGTGCGCGTTAAAGGGGAACAAGTGCTGTAGCTGGCGTGCTCCAGTGTGTATTGATCTTCATTCAATTGTTTGACCGTTGCGGAGTCGCCATGGGCATAACCGGTAAAATTAGGATTGGTGGCATCGCCTGCGGTTTGCCGCGGATTGTTCGCGCCGACTTTCAGCAGATAATGTACATCTGTCATTTCTGCTTGATGATCAATAAGGTTGGCGCTGAGGGAATCCGCAATGATCATTTGGCCCGGCTGCTCTAAGTGGACATTGCCGCTGGCCGTCACCGACTGTAACTTGCCGGTTTTTAAATCGGGGGTAATCGTGGCCTGATCTGCGTATAAAGCGCGCCCCGGTTGACTGATGCTGACGCCATTGGTAAATTCCGCACTGCCGTTCAATTGATAATGGATTGGCGGCGGCGCATGAATCACTACCTGCGCATCTTTAAAGCCAATATTGCTGGGCGCGGGAAGTTTGCTCTCATCATAATAGCCATCGCAATTGGTGCAGGCGTTTTGTTTAGGACATTGTTTGAGATCACTCGCGCTGACCCAACCTAGCATTGTTGCGACATCCTGCGGGCTATCAGGGTCCGCATGCAGACTTGCAAAAAAAGCCAGGCCCAGTCCCAGGCTGACAGAATAGTTAATCCAACGCATACATTACGCTAAATGTGCGGCATAAATAAACGAGAAAATATACAGCAAAGCAAAAATAATCGGCAATACGACTTCCATGCGTTTGAGGGGGCCATAGGGATTCTCGCGGCCCATGGCTTTATGTTCCGCCTGCCAGGAAGGACTGCAGGGTAGCCGTTTTTCCAGCTCCGCAATCACGAGCGTTTTGGCGCGCATCATGCGTCTAAAATATTGCACCAGGGACCACCAGCCATAGCACATTACCAACAATCCTAAGAGCGGAAATAAAAGAAAGCCGACGCGGTGCACGGTTTGTTCATGGCTGAGCGTTAAACCCAGCACCCCCAACACAATCGCGTGAAAAGTCATGAAAAAAGTATGCGCTAAACCCCGCCGAGCATTGACGCGATCCGCCATTTCAACATAAACCTCATACTGCCCCATGAGCATTTGATGGTAGATTTCGTTATTGAAGTTTTCGGTATCATTCACATTCCATAATTCATCGCTTAAATCCAGCTGATTTTTCTTTCTTTCCACGCTCACCTCAATTTGTGCAAAACAGACTTGCCTATTATACGCAAAACAGGCACAATCTCAAAGACCGTTATCAGCAATGGAGCACACAATGAAAAAACTACTTTTACTCGCCTGCCTGGGCCTGACCGCTTGTTCAAGCAGCCCCTATGGAACCGGCCAAAATCAAGGATACTTTCTAGGCTCCGCCAGCGTCACCAGCAATATCACCAATCTGTGTCAGGACACCGGCATGAAGTACGCCTTTATGTCCCAACAATATTGGCTGTCAGGCGGAAGTGGCTTAACCTGGTTTGGATGTACACCTGATCGTCAAATCAATCTCACCCCGCAGTACATGATCAATTATGCGATCATCAAAAATGACGGTTCCGGCAAAAACGTCGTCACTCAATGTGTGCCGAGTTATAGTGGAAAAGCGCAGGGGCAGCATTTTACCACCCTCAATCTCGTGGTGCAGTTGAACAAAGATGTGCCGACCTGTCAGGCAATTTTAAGTTAATGCAGGTCTGGGCTGGATATTGCAGGCAATACTTCTGCCGCCGCGCGGGCCAGAAAGGTGCCCGTTGCTGAACGCTGAGCCTGGTGCGTTGCTTCCTGCATTGCCCCTTGCGTACCGGCCCCAAATGGATTGATGCTGTATTGCCCTCTTAAATAAGCCACCATAAGCATCACGCCCATCCCGAAAAGACCGGAAACCGCTGCAACCGGAACGCCTGCCGCCAGTGAAAACACAGAGACGCCACAGACAGAAAGCAGGGCCTCCCCAATCATACCCATATTCAGCGCCGCACTCGTTCCGGCTAAAAGCAATTCGGTAGCTTCAGAAAGGGCCTTCATGATCCAGGCGCAACAGGGTGCTTTTTCTGCAAGCGACGGGACAGAGTTACCAAAGAAATCCAAGCGTACATCAACTAAATAATGCAGAAATGAAAAGACAGTCGCTACGGCAATTGCACCCATCACGGTGCTGACCGGAACCCCCAATGGTTCGGATTTACTGGCGATGCTGGCCGCCTGACTGGCTATACGCATGATCGCAGTGCTGAGTTTGGGAGGAACTACTACATGCGGTGCATACTCTGCATCATCGCGGTACTGTGGGCCTTTTTTCAATACAATCGCACGACCTGTCCGAGCAAAAGAACTCGCGTCCAATTTAGCTAAATATTGCCGGAGCTCAGGGGAAGAAAGAACGTATTTTTCTTGTTCCGTTAATTGCTTAAAATCAGCAGCTACCCCTACAAACTGCCCAATGAGCATTTTACTGGACGGTTGAAAGTTGGCAAGGCCGGCAAGCAGCCCTGCTATACTAATGGCAACCCATTCCAGAATCGTTTTTTGTGTAGCAAAAGACTCACTAAGGGAAAGCGCTTTGGCCCCCAGAGACATCAGTGTCATTAAAAAAGTAGTGGAGGCACCAAAAACCGTACTCATCAAAGCCATGCTGGTCAAGGCAGTCTGCGTACGACGCCATGAATAAGGCACGCAAGCAGCAAGACAGCCCAGACTTAAGGCGCCAATTTTAACCGCCGGCCACTCACGTAGATACGGCATCATCAAACCACTCGTCATCATCGCGAAATTGAAAGTCCGGGACAAAGCCTGCCAGACCCACGCAGGCAGCGTGTCCTTGCCATGTAAGGCTAGGAGATAGCGATCGAAAGGCGCCTGTGCACGCTGAAGCGCCGCTCTGCCCACTGGTGCATCGATGATCCTTTCCTTCAAAATACGTTCAGAACGTATAAATTTCTGCAGGATTCTGGACCAGTTTTCAATGAATGCAAACAGGATTTCATCCCGGTTTTGATCGTGCGCATCTAAAATAATAGCGCCTTCTCCAGAAATAAATATTTTTACAGAATATTCCGTGTCATCTATTTTCAGATCAAGATTAAAAGGATACAGCAGGCCAAGCATTATGTTGTTTACTTAAATATTTTTATTGATGGTAGCATAGCATCATAAAAAAGTAAATTATAAAAAATATTATTATGCAAAATAAATATTTACTTTATGCTCGCGTTTTCATATAATGATGCCCAATTAAGCTACAACCCCGGGGAAATCAGGATATGAAAGGTATCAAGCTATGTTGTGCACTCGTGATTGCATTGGCTTTAAATGGCTGTCATGACACGAATACGCCTGCTGGAAGCAGCAATACACCTGCACCGGATGGCAGTACAGTGGTGGCATCCCCTACAGAATTTGCGTTGATGCCGGGTCAAAATGAGAATCTAACCCTGACCAATAACAGCCAAAATTCTACGACTTTGACGGTTGCAGTAACGAGCGGCGCACTGCCAGAACTAGAATTGAGTTCGACGCAGTGTGCCAATGTGGCTGCAGGCAGCAGTTGTACGTTAAATCTTAGTGCTGCGCCTGGGGTTCCCGATCAACAAGGAATCCTCACTGCAAGTAGCAGCGCCGGAGCCTCTGTCAATATTCCCGTGATCATTGCCACGCCTAATTTATCTGTCAGCGGCGACAATATTAGCATGGCGGGAAATAATATCCTGACTTTGACCAATGCGGGGATAGGCCCAGTCACTTTCGATAGCATTGGTCTAGACGCCGGAAGCTCCAATCTCAGCCTCAGTGATCCCACGGCATGCGGCACCAGTCTTGCTCCCGGCGCCTCCTGTGCGCTGACCATTCTGGCAACCCAGGATAGTGCCGGCACTGCCCAGCTTCAATTTAATGGCGGAAATTATGCCGGTCATCAGATCAGTATGAATGTGATGCCTCCTTCTACCCGCTTTTTAAATGGGGAAACCAGCCCGATGAATGAGAACTTTTATATCGATTCGGGTACGTCTCAAGCAATCGTAATTCAAAATACCGGCGCCTTTACGCTGCAAAATATCAGCGCCGGCTTGTTTGATGCGCCTGCGAGCTTGAGCGTGACGAGCAACAATTGCGTGTCCAGCCTGGCACCAAACGCAAGCTGCAGCATGACGATTCATGCAGATACCCCCTCTACCGCCAACCCCGATACGGCAATTTTTGTGACCGGAAGCAATATGCCCACTGCGAAGCTGCCTTTAACCACAGGCAATGGCGTGATTGTAACAGCGATCGATCCCAGCAGCGAAAACCCTGCTGCGCGCGCACTGTCTCTGTTAGAACTGCAGGTACAAAATCATTTACCAACGACGATTCAGTCGGTTTCCATTACCGATGCCGCCCAGTCTTCCAAGCGCACATCCTCGCCGGACTTAGTGCGTATTTTAAATGATACCCTGCACCCCGACACCTGCACCGGTACGCTTGCGAGTAACACGGACTGCACCGTGTGGATTCAAGCTCAAAGCGGCAGTGATTTAGGCTTGAGTGATCAAGGTGTGCAATTGCATTATGTTTATCAGAGCAATCCTGCGGTGGAAGCCGTCAATTTGATTGTCAGCACCAATCTTTATCTGGCAGGACATTTTTCTTTGGCTAATACCACCCCCTGTTATGCTGCGATGGATGGAAACGGTCAGCCCACGGGGTCGGGCAGCTGTAATAATCTCGCCCGTTTTGATGGCAGTCATTGGTATCAGGTAGGGAATGCAGCATTCAGTGTGTATAGTGGCGCCTTGTCTGATCCTATTTTGCGGGATATGCAGCTAGGGCCGGATGGTCGCCTCTATGTCGCCGGTGGTTTTGCCGGTATGAATTTAGGCGGCAGTGATACCCAGGCCTGCGCATCCTATGTCGCCGCGTGGGATGGTACCAGCTGGGATAATTTGGGTGCCAATACGGGCAGCAATGTGGCTCATTGTGCTGCAAGTGATAGCCTGGTTGCAGGCCCCGCGGTCAATAGCAGTTTTTATAAACCCATTGGCATTACGCGCTATGCACATGTCAATCTCTTAGCCTTTGATGCGCAAGATCAAACCCTCTTTTTTAATAATGTGACCTCTACTGCGGGCGGCAATCTGATCTATCGCCATGCTTTGAATCAGTCGCAATGGTCTGTGATTGCCAGCAGCAAGGATGCCAGCGCGATTAGTGATGCGCTGATCTATGATGCAGGCAGTAATCGCTTGTATTTATCCGGGGGCGTGAATCTAAGTCAAGGCAGCGCGCGGCCGCTGTTGTGGTATGCTGATCAACCCGCCACAGCCAATTCCGTGACCTGGACTGCATTTGATCCTTTTGTGCATACCGGGCTAAAACAGATCGGCAATAGTTTAGTGCAAATTGGCAATACACTGTATTCATACTACACCCTGGTGAATGATGCAGGCACGACGAGCATTGATTATATTGCCCGCTGCCCGCTGCCCCTGGGAAGCGGTAGTTGTGAGACAACAGCGCTTGCAAGCTCCCTCAACCGCGCCACTTTAACGGGCTTGGACCCAAGCGGCAGCAATCTGTTTTTAGTCGGCACTACGCAGGCCTCGCTCCCCCTAACGAGCACCATTAATCTACCCAATAATTGGCCAAATGCGCAGCGTACAGATAATACCGGCGGGGTAAATGTCCCCAGTCAAATCGTGAGCAATGCGGTGAACATTGGTGATAATCAATATGTGGTGGGCACCTTCAACAATCTTTATCACACGAACGCAGCGTGTATTCTCAAAGTGAATAATGGGACAGCCAGCGCCGTGACAGGCTTCAACAGCAGTCAATGTGCCGGCAATTATGCCCTCAATGCCAATGCGCTGTTTGGTGAAGTGGTGGTACCGCTGGTTCGTTTGGGGGATTAGTGAGTCCTTAGTGCCTGCCATGAAATAATTGACATTAAAACTGCTAGACAATTAGCAATTTTTAGCTTAAAATTGCTAATTGTCTAGCAGTTTTTGGTTAACTTAATGAACAGAACTGTCTTTTTTCATATTGAACCCTGGTTGTTTCGCCAAAAAGTGATCGTACTCTATGGCGCGCGTCAGGTTGGCAAAACCACCCTCTCCAAGGCCTTACTTGAAAAACATGGCCGCCCTCAGGATTACTATCTGTGTGAACGCCTGGAAGTGCGTGAAATCCTGCAAACAGCCAATCCTGAGCGCATCAAGCAGTTTTTTGGTGATGCCAAAATGGTCATCTTAGATGAAGCACAGACGGTTGAAAATATTGGCCAGATTCTTAAACTATTACATGACACCTTTCCTGATTTACAAATCATCGCAACAGGCTCAGCCAGCTTTGATTTAGCCAATAAACTCAATGAACCCCTAACGGGTCGCGCCCTGCAATTTATGCTCTATCCTTTGTCACTCCAGGAATTGGAGCCTCACTATAATCGCATGGAGATCAAGGCCGGACTGGCGCATTTTCTCGTGTATGGCTCCTACCCTGGCTTTTTGGGCCTGCCCTTGACGGAGCAACGGATGCTCCTCAACAATCTCACTGAGCAATACTTGTATAAAGACCTGCTGATGTTTGAAAGCCTGCAAAATTCTGAAAAAATTCACCGCCTCTTAAAACTACTGGCCTTACAAATCAGTTCCGAAGTATCAATTCATGAATTAGCCGTCCAGCTAGGAATTAGCAGGGCCACCGTCGAGCGTTTTCTAGATGTGCTCCAAAAAATGTTTATCATTGTCAAAATCGGCAGCTTCAGTCGCAACCTCCGCAAAGAGTTATCTAAAAAAGCAAAATATTACTTTTGCGATGTCGGCATCCGCAACAGTCTCTTGAATCATTTCAGCCCCCTGGAAGCCCGGACAGATGTAGGCGCTCTCTGGGAAAATTTTTGCGTGATGGAGCGCATCAAATTCTGGCACAACCAAAACGAGCGTATCAACGCCTATTTTTGGCGCACGCATGATCAACAGGAAATTGATTATCTTGAAGAAAAAGATGGCGCCTTACGTGGCTTCGAATTCAAGTGGCAGGCACCGCGACGCTTTGCTCCGCCGCAGATTTTCCTGAATACTTATCCCAATGCTAAAATAGACTTGATTAGTCCGATGCAGCTGTTTGATTTGATAGCACCATTTGGTGAATCACCAAATAGCAACATGACTTAAAAGCAATATCTTGTTTGATTTACCTGGATCAGTTTAGTAAGATGGCACTACTTTTTCAAAGGATAAATGATGTCACATATCATTCTCGACGATGTTTCTTTAAGTTATCCCGTATTCGGGGCAAACGGACGCTCGTTTAAAAGCGGCATTTTTAATGTTGCCACCGGCGGACGTCTGGCCAAAAGCCACAGCAGCATTACGGTTGAAGCCCTCCACAACATCAATTTAAATCTACAAAGCGGCGATCGCCTCGGTTTAGTCGGCCATAATGGCGCCGGCAAAACGACGCTCCTCAAAGTTCTGGCGCAGATTTTTGAACCCACAGCAGGCAAGATCTCCGTCCAGGGCCATTCCAATTGCTTATTTGACATCATGATGGGCATGGATATTGAATCCAGCGGCTATGAAAACATCATGCTGCGCGGCCTGATCCTAGGCATGACGCGCAGTGAAGTGAAGAAAACCATTCCCAGCATTGAAGAGTTTGCGGATCTCGGCGATTTCATCAAAATGCCGATTAAGACCTATTCTGCCGGCATGAAAGTACGCCTGGCCTTTGGGATTATTACCAGTCTGCCTGCGGAGATCTTGTTGATTGATGAGGTAGTGAATGTCGGCGATGCGAATTTTATGGAGAAGGCGAAGAAACGGTTGCATGGGTTGATTCATCAGTCGGATATTTTGGTGTTGTCGACGCATGATATTAATATTATGAAGGAGTTTTGTAATAAGGTGCTTTGGTTGGAGCATGGAGCGATTAAAACGATCGGGCCTAGTGATGAGATTCTTGCGGAATATTCAGCAGTAAGACAATCATGACTATTCACGTTACCAAGAGCTATTTACCGCCTAAAGAAAAATACGATCAATATCTTAAAAAAATATATGACTCTGGCTGGTTAACTAATAATGGGCAATGTGTCCAAGAACTTACCAAAAAGCTTGAAGCCTATTTGGGAGTCAAGAATCTTTTACTTGTTACGAATGCAACGCTCGGATTACAAATTGCTTATCGCGCTCTTGGCCTCACTGGAGAGGTTATCACAACACCTTTTAGTTTTGTAGCAACAACGAGCTCTTTGGTCTGGGAGGGCTTAATTCCGCGCTTTGCTGATATTGATCCAGAGACTTTTTGCCTGAACCCACATAATATTGAAGCGGCTATTACATCTAAAACATCTGCTATTTTGCCCGTTCATGTGTATGGCAACGCATGCGAAGTTGAGATGATACAAACCATAGCCAAAAAGAATAAGTTGAAAGTGATTTATGATGCGGCGCATGCTTTTGGAGTCAAATATAAAGGGGAGAGCATTTTAAATTATGGCGATATTTCACTGCTCAGCTTTCATGCGACCAAGCTGTTTCATACCGTGGAAGGCGGGGCGTTGATTATTCCAGATGATGCAATTTTTAATAAGGCAAAAGAGTTAATGAACTTTGGTTTTGACACTCAGGGCAATGGTGACATTGTCGGACTGGGCATCAATGCAAAAATGAGCGAATTCCACGCAGCAATGGGACTATGCGTTTTAGAAGACATGTCTAACATTCTGGAAACGCGCCAAAAAATTGACTCTCGCTATCGAGAGCGCTTACCTAAAACAATACAAACATTACAAATTAATAAAAGTGCCACTGCCAATTATGCCTACTTTCCCATTATACTCAAATCAGAAAGACAACTACTCATGGTTACTAAAGCATTGCACAAGCATCAAATTATGCCCAGACGCTATTTTTATCCATCTCTCAACACACTTCCCTACGTTGAGCCTGTAAATATGCCCATCAGCGAAAAAATTGCCAAAACAGTTTTGTGCCTTCCACTTTATCCAACATTAAAAAATACGGATGTTGATCTCATTTGCAATATTATCTGTAGTGTCTTGGAGTATAAACCATGAAAATAACAAAAATTTTTAAGCGCTTTCTACACAATACACCAAAGCTAGATCTACTTATTTACGATGATTTTTTCCCGGGAAAACTTTCAGCCTTTCGTTATATAGAATTTTTAGAATATTTTAAACATTTTGAAAAAACCAATCTTTTAATTTCTACCAAAACTTATGCAGCGCATGTTTTTGAAAAAAAAACAATCCAGACACTTATTGCAGAATTTGAAAATGAATTCCCGCCTCACATCAACATCATTAAAAAATTTCATAATCAAAAACTTAATGCCAAAATAGGCTACTGCATTTTTATTAACAATATATCATGGATACTACCCACATTTGAGAAGAATAAAATCCCGTTCGTTTTTACTCTATACCCTGGTGGCGGATTCATTATGAACAACAACTTATCTGATAATAAAATCAGAAACGCTTGCGCTTCACCTTATTTTAAAGGGGTTATTGTCACTCAAAAAATCACTTTTGATTATTTAATTTCAAAAAATCTTTGCCCAAAAGATAAAATAAATCTAATCTATGGGGTATTCGCTCCAGCGCCCCTGAAGGCATACAACAAAATATTGCCCCATGAAAAAAATGGCCGCTTTGACATTTGCTTTGTTGCAATAAAATACTCACCAACAGGCACTGACAAAGGCTACGATGTTTTTATTGAGGTATGTAAGAAATTAGCAGAAACACATAAAAATATTTATTTTCATGTTCTTGGAGGCTTTGATGGCTCTGAAATAGATATATCCCCTTTGAACAATCAAATTTCATTTTATGACAAAAAAGAAAGTCATTTTTTTTCTGAATTTTATCAAGATAAAGACTTGATTATTTCACCCAATCCAGGCGTCAAAATTGATGGAGCTTTTGATGGATTTCCAACGGGATGCTGTGTTGAAGCAATGCTAAATCAGGTTCCCGTCCTATGTACTGACGAACTCAATCAAAACATTTATTTTGAAAATGGAGTAGACATTATCCTGGCCACAAAAGACGTCAATGAAATATATGAAAAAGTTATTCACTATATGGCAAACCACTCTGAGCTTTTACAAATTGGCACCCTCGGGCAAAAAAAAGCTAAAAAACTATTTAACACTGACGTCCAAATTGAGCAAAGACTAGAAGTACTAAAAAAGGCAATCTTATGAACACTATAAAAATATTTGACACCGCTAAAATAGTTGGGATAGAAAAAATAAAATTTGGGAATCATATTATTATTGATGATTTTGTTATGCTCTATGCAAAAAAACAAATTATCATCGGGAACTTTGTTCACATTGGATGTTTTTCATATATTTGCTCAGATGTAGAACTAATGGACTACTCCACACTCTCTTCTGGCGTAAAGATTTTTTCGACCTCTGATGATTATACAAATTTTGGCTTTGGTAACTCAACCATAGACGATGAGTTTCGCAATCTTAAAAGCCAAAAGGTAACGCTAGAAAAGTTCTCTATCATTGGGGCTAACACTGTCATTCTTCCTGGTGTAACAATTGGAGAGGGAGCAGCTGTAGGTGCAAACTCAGTGGTTACAAGGAATCTAGAGCCTTGGGGGGTATACATTGGGAATAGGCGAATCAAAGATCGGAATCAAGCTGGAATTCTTGAGAATTACGATAAGTTTTTAAACACCCCTATTGAAAATAAAGTAGGCAGCCTTTTTAAAAAAAAGAGATAGCAGATGAAAAAAGTGAGCATTATTGTTACAACTTATAATCATGAAAAATATATAAGAAAGTGTATCGATTCGTTACTAATGCAAAAAACAAACTTTGAATTTGAGGTCATTTTAGGGGATGATTCTTCAACAGATGCCACACAGGATATTCTCCAAGAGTATTTGGTAAAACATCCTAAAATATTTGATTTTTTTCCAAATCCAAAAAACACAGGAATGATGCAAAACTTTCTACGCTGTTTAAAAAAAGCAAAAGGCGAATTTGTTGCAATATGTGAGGGAGATGACTATTGGATTGATCCTTATAAAATTCAAAAACAAATTACAGCCATGTTGCAACATCCCAAATCTGATATCAGTTTTCACCCGGCAAGAATGGATAATCTCAAAACCGGCACCAGTGAAATTATCGCACAACATGCCGCTCAAAATAAAATATTCACACCTGAAGAAGTGATTTTAGGTGGAGGCGAGTTTATGCCAACTGCTTCATTAGTGTTTAAACGAGAAATCTGTGACTCTATTCCAGATTGGTTTTACAAGGCGCCTGTTGGTGATTATTTTATGCAAATACTTGGCTCGCTGAAAGGAGGCGCTCTTTATCTACCAGACGTCATGTCAGTCTATCAACTACATACACCAGGCTCATGGACTGTAAGCATGCAAAGCCATGATCGACAAATTAAACTAAATAGCCAACTCATTCTTTCACTCACTGACTTGGATAATCATACACATCAAGAATATCATGATGTAATTCACAAAAAACAGCTATTCATTTTACTAAACACGATAAGAAACCGAAATATTTCTCTTGCACAACGAAAAATATTCTACACACAGCGCAATAAAGTAAAAATTCCACTTAAAAATAAAATATCTTGGCTAATAATATATAGAATACCCATACTGCACAGAATTTTAGCTAAACTTAAGAGCATAAGATTTTGAAAATTCCGCAGATTATGACCTCCTCTAACTTTGCCTGAAAATGCAAAAGATAGGTTCTCACACAAAACACCTTAGTGTACAATGAGAATAATCGGGATCAAAAACTCAAATACCACAACAATGAAAAAACTTTTCACCAGAATATATCAAAAACTTTTAAAGCACAGCCCCACATCCATAGGCAAAGCCATCGAAAAATGCATCACCTGGCTCATCTATGCCTGCAGAAGAAAATCACCTTATCTGAATGTCTATACTCAATGCGAGGGAAGGAAATATGACGTAGCTATTCTAGTGCCTTGGTTAATTCAAGGAGGCGCAGACTTAGTTGCAATTCATTTTATCAACACTTTGGCCGAAAAACTCAACAAAACCATCTTAGTCCTCAGCACAGAAAATACGAACTCAATTTGGAAAAGCCAACTCGCAAAACAAGTTTGTTTTATAGAATTAGGAAAACTTTGGAGCCTATACAGTTTAGGCACTCAAACACAAATGCTTTCATTCTTAATTCAAGAACTAAAAATCCCTAAAGTACACATAATGAATTCCAGACTAGGTTGGGAGTTTGTAAACGGTACAGGCAAGTATCAGTTTTATGCTTCTCTCTATGCTGATGAAATCGATAAGCAGGGCAACCGTTGGGGATACGCCCAATGGTATCTCCCAAAAAAACACCCCATGCTCACTAAAACAACCAGTGACAACCAAACTATGCTTGATTACTGGTCTGCAACTATGAATTTTTCCCAGGAAAAATGCGAGGTTATTTACACACCTACTAATCTTCAAACAAAAAAATATCAAGGTCAAAAAAGCACAGATATTCTTTGGGCGAGCCGCTTGACATCATCCAAGTGTCTTGATGTGCTGCTCGATCTTGCAAAAAAAATGCATCATTTCACTTTTCATGTGTATGGGACACATGATCCACTTTCAAAAAAAGCAATCCACACATTATCTAAACAAAATAATGTAGTAGTGCATGGTGCATACAATGGCTTTAGTAGCTTATTAGACAGAAGGCGCTTTCTGTGCTTTGTGTACACCTCCAAATATGATGGCATTCCCAATGTCATATTAGAGGCCATTGCCAATGGACTGACAGTGATTGCACCAGATATTGGGGGAATAAAGGAAGTTATCCATGAAAGTACAGGGTACCTCATCGCAAATTATCAAGATTCAGATGCCTATGCCAAAGCCATCAAGATGATCTATAATGATCCATCTAATGCTGAGACAAAATGGCAGGCAGCCGTGACCCTTCTAGAAAAACAACATGGGGAAACTTATTTCATCGAAGCTCTACAAAAATTTTATGCATTCTAAAAGGCCAGTACATGGGTAAACTATCAATCATTATGCGCTTTCATGATTTGCACAGATTGCCTTTGTTAGAAGAGGCTTTACTTTCAGTTAAAAATCAAAACTATCCAAATTACGAAATTATCTTATGTTTGCAAAACCCCAGCGCGGCGATGTTGACACAAATTCAAGATATTTTAGACAGGCATGCCATCACACTAATTGATCTGTTGCAGATTCAAATTGAACCTGAAACAGATGGGCGTTCTGCTTTACTCAATAAAGGTTTAAAACAAGCAAGAGGTAACTACATTGCTTTTTTAGATGATGATGATATCGTTTATCCAGAAGCGTATTCTATTTTAATTGCTCAACTCCAGCAAGCAAAGACTCTGCCGGTTTTAGCAGCAGGAGGGTGCATTAAAGCTCAGTATGATCTTGTTCATGGGCAATGGGTTTGCTCGAGTAAACGGTCCTTTCTCGAGAGGCCTATTAGCCCATATTCTTTATCTTATTTTAATAGTATACCCGTTCATTCTTATGTCCTTGATCGCACCCGCATCGACCCCAGTCATTTAGTGTTTGATGAAACACTTAGCACTTTTGAAGATTACGTTTTTTTACTTCAATTACTCCTACATTACTCATTTGATTTTTCAAAACTTGATATCCCGCTGGTAGAGTATAGGTTTAGATCTGATGGCTCTAACACCACCTGTACCCAAACAAACAAATCAAGAAAAAAAATTGCACAGTGGC
The DNA here is from genome assembly GCA_945860585.1 of Francisella tularensis subsp. holarctica. GTDB lineage: Bacteria > Pseudomonadota > Gammaproteobacteria > Francisellales > CACEW01 > JAJZUD01. The sequence continues at coordinate 31,781 of CAMARA010000004.1, forward strand.
ACAGTGGAGACCACAAAATTTATTTCTTACAAAAAAAATTAAAGAAAAAATACCCACTCGAGTGCAAAGATGCTTTTAATGACTCTAGCCTTAAAGTACGAATACGCTTAATCATTAAAAAGTGGACCCCTGACTTTCTATTAATGTGGCTACGTTATGGCAGCATCCTTTAATTTTTCAGACTATACTCCTCAAACGCCCGCAAACTCAAATTAGGACTATAATGAGGATCATCCTGAATATGCCGCCCCCACTTCTGCTGAAAATAAGCCGCCTCACGATCAGCACGGGCCTGTTTCTCCGGCGTAGTATCATAGCCTCGTGTCGCAGATTCCTTATGACACAAAACAGCTTGTGGCGTATACAAAACGTGATACCCCAAAGCACCCACTTTCAAACATAAATCTGTGTCATTATAAGCCACAGAGAAGTGCTCCTCATCCAAGCCTTGAACCCGCTGATAAACTAGTTTTTTAATCATTAAACAGGCTGCAGTCACGGCACTGACAGTGCGTGTTATATTGCGCAAATTAAAATACCCAGCTCCTTCACTTGCACAACCCAATTCGGCATGACCAACCAGCCCACCCAGACCTAAAATCATACCAACATGCTGCAGCTTACCATCCGGAAACAACAACTTCGCTCCGACCGCCCCGACATCCTCCCGCAAAATCAGGCTTAACATGGCTTCAACAGAAGCATCTTTCAAAATTTCCGTATCATTATTCAAAAGCAATAAAACCTCACCTTTCGCTTGCTCTGCCGCAAAGTTATTAATTGCAGAATAATTAAAAGGGTGGGGATAATCCAAAACCCGCACTTGTTCTCGCTTCTTCAACTCATCAAAATAAGCCAGCGTCTCTGCTTTGACGCTATTATTATTCACAATAATAATTTCAAAGGGAATATGTGTTTTTGCAAAGATACTCTCTATACATGGCCTCAACATCTCTAAGCCATCTTTAGTGGGAATCAAAATAGATATCAATGGCACAACCGCAGGCAAGTCAAAGATAAGCGGTTTAGGGGCTAAAAAATCATGCTTCGAAACATGATACATAATTTTAGACAGATGACCTATTTTTTGCGTTTTCTTAGCCAAATCAGCAAAGCTTGCTTCTGGTGAAAATAAGCTTTGACGCACCACAAAAAACGGACCTACATAATCCTGCGACATAAGCAAATACGGATCCCAGTATGGTTTAAAATAAGGATCCTTGCGCTTTCCCACAGCATCTATCACATCATGATCAAAATAAATCAGGTCCACATCAGGATGAGCCTTGAGATATTGATTGATCTGATAAAATGCATCCGGACGCATAGTCACTGCATCAGCGCCCATTGCCACAAAATCTGGGTGGAGAGGCTCGCGTATTCCTGTAACGGGATCATAATGCTTGATCCATTTTGTATATCCCCAGCGAGAGCGCAATTTTGCTTTATAACGAATCATGTTACGAATCCAGGGCCAGAACGCGGGAGGAACTGTTTTCTTAATAAGATTTTTAATCATGATGCCTCTTCGTTAGAATATAATTGCATTGATAAACAGTAACTTGAGATTAGCCCGCATTCAGCACCTGGGGATGATAATTCAATTGCGCTATGTTACTATACCCCCAATCAAAACTCAAACAGACCATGCCGCCTTCCATTGATTTATCTCTAATTCTCCCCATCTACAACGAGGCACAGACCATTCCGCATCTGGCGAAGCGCTTAAATGATTTAAAATCCCAAAAAATCTGATACTTGAAATCATCTTCATCAGAGACGCAGGGACGACCGTTTTTTGTGGTATCTGAATGCATTCAATCAGTGAATCAGCAAGAACTTTAATAAAATAACCCCCCTATTTTAGCCAAAATAGGTTATAATAACCCGGTTAAAATATCCAAAAGAGCGGGGAAATGCTGGAAAGACAACTTAAAAAAGACCTGGAAACATGGCGAACTCAAAAGCAGCGCAAGCCTTTGCTAATCCGAGGAGCGCGGCAGGTTGGCAAGTCCTCACTCATCGAGGCATTTGGGGCGGAAAAATTCACAAATCTCCTCACGATCAACTTTGAACTTTCTCCTGCATTTAAAAAATGTTTTCAAAGTTTACACCCGAAAGAGATCTGCGATGCACTCAGCCTTCTCTCTGGGCAACCCATTATCCCCCAGGAGACGCTGCTCTTTTTGGATGAAATTCAGGATTGTCCAGAAGCAATCCAAGCACTGCGTTATTTTAAGGAAATCATGCCGGAACTGCATGTGATTGGCGCGGGCTCTCTGTTAGAACTCACGCTCAATCAGGCCGAATATCGTATGCCTGTCGGACGCGTCTCTTTTTTATATCTATACCCCTTATCGTTTAAAGAATTTTTATGGGCCTATAGCCCTCAATCCCTATCCTACATTGAAAAGGCGACGCCTCACGAGTCTGTGCCTGAGGTCGTTCATGAACATCTTTTGCAGCAACTCAAGCGCTATCTGTGGCTGGGGGGAATGCCCGAAGTACTCCACGATTATAAAGAAAACCAAAATCTGCAAGGCATGCAAGCCATTCAAACCAGCATTATTGAGACCTATGAAAAAGATTTCGGACATTACAGTAATATTGCTGATCCCATTCATCTACGGCATTGCTTTCGCCAGGCGCCCCTCCTGATTGGCCAGCAGATCAAATATAATAAAATTGATCAAGACTCCCGCTCTCGCGAATTAAAACGGGCACTTTTTGCCTTAGAAGATGCCGCTATTCTCCAACGCATTCACGCCACCAGCGCCCAAGGATTACCGCTGGATGCCACATTAAATGAAAAACAATTTAAACTTAATTTTATCGATGTGGGACTGGTCAAACGCTTCAATCAACTGGATGCTGCATTATTATTAGGCGAAGATATGATGCTCTTAAATCAAGGCGCGCTGGCAGAACAGTTTGTAGGTCAGGAACTTCTCGCCTATGCACCTCCCTACGAAAAAGCAAAGCTGTATTTCTGGACACGCGCAGGCACGGGTCTGGCAGAGGTAGACTATATCATCGTTCATAATGGCCGCATCTATCCCATTGAAGTGAAGTCAGGGAAAGCAGGAAAACTAAGGTCCTTACAGCAATATCAGCTGGAACATCCTGATGCGCTTTCAGTACGCATTTCGCCGTTGCCCCTGTCCTTTACCAATGGCCTTTTGTCTGTGCCTTTGTACATGATCAGTGAGCTACCGCGGCTACTTGATTTGATTTAATATAACACACTCCCAGCGCCAGGCATCACGCATCATCGTCGCCAAATCACGCTCAGCCGACCAGCCCAACTCTGCTTTAGCAAGCGCGGGATCGGCATAACAAGCGGGCGCATCGCCTGGCCGACGTGGCGCAAAAGCATACGGCACATCGACACCCGTTTCATCCATAAACGTCTGGATCAATTCGAAGACAGAATAGCCTCGTCCCGTTCCTAGATTATACGCTTTCGCATGCGTCAAGGTACTGATTTTTTGCAAAGCGGCCACATGGGCTTTTGCGACATCAACCACATGGATATAATCACGAATGCAGGTACCATCCGGTGTCGCATAATCATTGCCAAAAATAGACAATTGCGCTCGCTCACCTTTCGCCACCTGACATAAAAACGGCAGCAGATTATTCGGCTTGCCAACCACGCGCTCCCCGATCAAGCCGGAGGGATGGGCGCCAACGGGATTAAAATAGCGCAAGTTAATCACCTGCCACTGCCTAAATGTGGCCATATCCTGCAGCAGATTTTCGACCACCACCTTGGTGGTACCATACGGGTTGATGGCTTGAATCGGCGCAGTCTCTGAGATCGGCAAGGTCTCCGGCATCCCATAAACCGTCGCCGAGGAGCTGAAGACAACCTGCTGCACGCCAGCATTATCCATGGCATTCATGAGGCTGATACTGCCACTGATATTATTATCAAAATAGCGCGCGGGTTGCTCTGTAGATTCACCAACCGCTTTGAGTGCTGCGAAGTGAATGACGGCCTCTATTTTTTCTGATTTGAGAATGTCGGTTAGGGTAGACTCATCCCGAATATCAACTGGATAAAAGGGCACATCCTGGCCGCTGATGGCTTTGATTTTTTCCAAAATATCTGGGCGTGAGCCGGAGAGATTATCGATGATGATGGGGTGATAGCCCGCCTCGAGCAATGCGATAACGGTGTGTGAGCCGATGTAACCTAGGCCACCTGTGACGAGAATGTTTTTCATCTCACAACTCCTCACAATAATAAGCCTGATCCACAACCTGACAACGCGCTGGATCCACTTTTAAAATATTCTGAATAGTGGGGGACGCCATATCCACGGGTGATACTAATAAAGCTGGACGTAAGGCCTTAAATTGAGAGCCCTGATCCTGACAATTAACCCCACTTTCATAATGGGCGGTGTAGGCGGTATTAATTGGGACGCCAGATTGTGCGCTTAGGAGTTGAACCTTTGCAATCCAGTTATCTCCACCAAATCCCGGGCAAGCCATTTCTGGATATACAATCACAATTTTACTTTTTGAAATCATTTTTACAATCAAATCTTTATTATGTGGTGCAGCCTGCATATTGGCTTCTAATGTTTGCTTGGTGGCAAGTAAATAACCAGATACATCAAAAATTTGAACTCCAAACAATACTGGCAATAAAAAACAGGAAACTTTAGGCATTTTCTTCAACAAAATTGCCAGCGCAAAAGCAAGCAGAATGTATGAGCACGGCCAAAAAAAACGTCCTTGAGATCTAAATGCATAAGTGAGAAAGAAATGAGGCACGCCAAATTCAGCTATCTTAAAAGTGCCAAAATAAATTGCACCATAGATGCTATACACAAAGAATAAGACTCCTATCACGCAAAGAGGAAGATATTGCTTCAACGTTTTTTGGAAATTTGCTTTCAATAAGCAAAGCCCAAAAACAATAGCAAAAACCAACCCTAACCCAAGATAACAAAAAACATCGGCCTGCCCGGCACGAATAGGAACACTTTGATCATGCAATAAAATTCCTCCATAAAATGGAGAAAGTAAATTCATTGCTAACCAGCCAAAACCATCTACACCCTGTGTGCCAGCGCCTAATCCAAAAAACAAGAACTCAAGCAAAATGACCCCATGCATACCGAGACTGTATTTTAAAATTACTTTACCGGATCGGCAGCGCTTGTGATACTCAAAAATAACCCCAAGATAAAATGGATAGCACATCGCTGTGAGATAGGGATGCACTAACAAACTTAGCCCAATGATTAAGCAAAAATAAATATGAACCTGCCGCAGAGAAAGTCGCCCCTCATGATTCAAAAAATAAAGCGCTAAAGCAAATAAAATAAAGGCCTGACAGGCCAAAGAATCCTCAGCCCCAATCTGCGTATTTAAAATCGGCATGGTTATTGCAAACAAGGTGAAAGTAGCCACTGCCAAGATATTTTTTTGTTTAAGACTCAAGGCCAGAGTCACTGCCGCCAAGGCCTGCGTCACATAACAAAAGATAAAAAACACAGAAAAGTAATTAAAGCCCGAAGGTAGAAGGACGCGAATCATCTTAAAAATCAGTGCAAACAGCGGAATACTATCCGTCAAAGAAATGTTTGTTCCAACAGGGTAATCAAAAAGAGTTGTCTTGAGCAATGGGAACTGCCAAGGCGCATTTACAAAGGCATACCATCCTGATACATGCTGTGCTGTATCACCTGAATTTAAAACATTGCTATATCCCATCCATGAAAAGTCATGCGGCCAGATAAAAGAAAGGCAAAGAGCGGTTAGAAACAAGCTAAGACAGAACAAAACACCTGTGCCACGCTTTTTAAGCAAAAAATCAAACATTATAGGTCCTTATTAGAAGCACTGCTAAAACACGGCACATCCCAGTGCGGCATACATTGCCACGACACCACTACATGCTGCACCCCAGGCGATACAATTATTTTTTTAACAGGCCCAGATGCCGAAAAAACCCGCACATCCTGCATTGTGATTCCAGACACCTTATCCTGATGATCAATCGAAACATAATCTAAAGCCATGACACGCCCAAGAGTCACTGTCCCATTGACGCTAAAAGGAATGTGCTGGGTCCACATAAAAAAAACAGGCTGACTCTGCAAACTGACTTGACCGGCTTGCATCGTCAGATTAAAAGTCTGCACCGTCACATTTGCATTTTGCAAAAAGAAGTTTGGGCTGACCCAAAAATTCTTACTCAGCACCAGTGTATTTGGTGGGATATTTTGCAATAAACCCTGTTGAAAAGCCTCTGTCTCAAGCATCCGCGGATATTTAAAATGATCATTTTCACGATTCACACTATAGGTATTAAAAATAAACGACAGGCAGATCAATAAGCTAAACAGGGCTGGCGGCCACTTTTTTTGCGTATGCTTGATTTTACTTAAACAAACTAATAACAAGAGCGTAAAACCAATATACTCAATATAAATCGGCAGATACGCCAAACCCCAAGCCAATACATCCCGATATTTTTCCGTGACCGCAATCAGCAACGCGGGAATAATGCACAGAGGCAAAGCCACCATTGTCAGCAATCGGCATGACCTTTCTGTCAAACTGATCTGAGGCTGCAGGGTTTTAAACAGCTGATAGGATACCCAGGCCAAAATAATCAGGCAGAGGACTGAAACAGGATGCGTAAAAAACTGTACAAACACAATCGGCTTAAAAAAATGTCCCGATAAAATGCCATAGTCTAAGGGGAAGGGTGCAGTAAACTGATACAGAAACGTCAGCAATACTTTTGCATCAAAATGTCCCACCGCAACCCCATTGTAGAGAACGGCATGGTGACGAACGATCAAGCATAAAATGCCATACATCAGCGTCAACAAAGCATAGGGAATCATCTGCCCGAAAAACTGCCGCACCGAATTACGCTTCATCCATCCCAGAATTACAATACAGAAGAAAGTTGCAATGCCCGGCTCGTAAATCAGCAGGGCAGGAAGATACGCTAAAAGTGAGCAGGCCAGCCACCCGCGCTTTTGTGTTTCTGCAAATTTGACAAAGCATCCTAACGACAGCATCATAAACAACGCTAAACCAGATAATTGCGCGCCATAACTGACCAAGGGATCACCAAAATTACGAATCGACCACAACACTGGACATAACAAAATAAACATCAGGCTGTTTCTGATATTTTTGGTTAAAAGCTGCACCAACCAAGCGGCGCTGATCAAGCTGGCCCAGATCAAGACGAGCCGAACAATTTGGCAAGCCAGAGGCTGAGGAAAGTAATAAAAAAGGGGCAACGTCGTGAAATACATCAAGGACACTCTGCCCTGAAAAAAGCAGACACCCAGATCCCTGGCAAGGGTATATTGCCAAATATTCAGATGCAGCGCTTTTACTGCACCGAGTGCTGAACTCTCTAAAGGATCATCTCCACCAAAAAACCCCGCATGTAGAATGGGAATAGACACGATCAGCGCAAAGACAATCAACCACACCCAGATACTTTTGTTTGACTTCATTCACGCTAATCTTAAGATTGAAAAAGTCATTCTACCCAAGCAATGCCTTTATTTCAATCCGAGCGATTTTGCTTTATCATATCCGTATTAATCGATAGGTGAATATGATATGAAAGGCATCATCCTCGCAGGCGGCTCAGGCACACGCCTCCACCCAGCCACTCTCGCAATCAGCAAACAACTCCTACCGATCTACGACAAACCCATGATCTACTATCCTTTATCCGTGCTGATGCTGGCGGGGATTCGCGAGATCCTGATCATCTCCACGCCGCGGGATTTGCCACAGTTCCAAAATTTACTGGGTGATGGGACAAAGTGGGGCATCTCCCTGCACTATGCGATTCAAGAACAGCCACGCGGGTTGGCGGATGCGTTTATTGTCGCTGAGAAATTTATTGATCAAAAGCCGGTGGCCATGATTTTGGGAGATAATTTATTTTTTGGTCAGGGATTTTCACAATTACTGGAAACAGCAGCACAGCTTCAGCATGGGGCGAAAGTGTTTGCCTATGAGGTAAAAGACCCAGAGCGTTACGGCGTGGTGGATTTTGATGCAGAGGGGAAAGCCCTCAGTATTGCGGAAAAACCCAAGCAGCCGAAATCGAATTATGCAGTGACGGGTTTGTATTTTTATGATGGACGGGTGTCTGAATTTGCCAAGCAAATCAAGCCTTCTGCGCGCGGGGAGATTGAAATTTCTGATCTTAATCAAGTCTACCTGGAGCGGGGCGAGCTAGAAGTGGCGACGTTGGGCCGTGGCTTTGCCTGGCTGGATACGGGCACACATGAGTCGCTGCTGGAAGCATCAGAGTTTATCCGTGTGATTCAAGAGCGGCAGGGGCATTATATCGGCGCACCGGAAGAAATTGCTTTTGACAAAGGCTTTATCGATGCGGCACAATTAAAGGCACAGGGTCTGGCGCTGTCAAAAAGCGGCTATGGAAAGTATTTACTCAGTCTACTGGAAAAATAAATGGAAATTGTCGATACAGGAATCGCGGGGCTGCTTCTGATTAAACCTAAAGTATTTGGCGATACGCGCGGCTATTTTATGGAATCCTATCAGGTCAAACGCTATCAGGAAGCCGGCATTGCCACGCCGTTTGTTCAGGATAATATTTCGCGCTCGCAAAAAGGCGTCTTGCGCGGCCTGCATTTTCAAACGCAATGCGCGCAGGATAAATTGGTGATGGTCTCCCGCGGGCAGGTGTTTGATGTGGCAGTGGATCTTCGTCCAGGTTCCCCCACGTTTGGCCGCTCCTATGGGGTGATTCTCAATGATCAAAATCACTGGCAACTGTTTGTGCCTAAAGGCTTTGCACATGGTTTTTATGTGATGGAAGACCAGACCGATTTCTGCTACAAATGCAGTGATTATTATGATCCTCAGTTTGAAACCGGTATTTTATGGAGTGATCCTGATCTGCAGATTGACTGGCCGCTCTTTCCCGATCTTACACCCATTGTTTCACCTAAAGATCAGGTCCTGCCAAAATTAAAAGATCTCCATATATGAAAATTGTGGTAACGGGTGCGGGGGGTCAATTAGGTTCAGTCTTCGTTACGCAAGCAAGGGCGGCAGGCCTTGAGGTTCAGGCCTATTCTTCACGGGAATGTGATATCACTCAAGACCTGCAGCTTGATCTAGAAGGCGTAGATGCTTTGATCAATTGCGCAGCATATACCGCAGTCGACAAAGCAGAAGACGAGCCGGAAAAGGCGTTTGCCATCAATGCACGCGGGGTTGAAAATTTAGCCCAGCTTTGCAAAAAACAGCGCGTCTCTATGATTCATATTTCAACCGATTATGTTTTTGACGGGGCCAAAACAGAGGCGTATGTGGAAACAGACCTACCTCATCCACAAAATGTCTACGGCCTCTCTAAACTCAAAGGCGAGGAAGCCTTACAGCGGATCTGGGAGCAGCATATTATCTTGCGCGTGAGTTGGGTGTTCAGCCGCTTTAGCCATAATTTTGTCAAAACTATTCTGCGCCTATCCCAAGAACGTCCACAGCTTAAAATCGTCATGGATCAGATCGGCTCGCCTACTGGCGCTACGCATATTGCCCAGGCTATTTTAACGATGCTCCAGCATCCGCGGCTTCACCATCATTGGGGCATCTATCACTATAGCGATACGCCGCTCACCAATTGGTATGCTTTTGCCAAGCATTTTGTCGATCCACAGCAATGTGAAATTCTTCCCATCACCAGTGCTGAATATCCACTTAAAGCGAAGCGTCCCCTGAACTCTGCATTAAATTGCGCTAAAATTAAACGTATTTTTGGAATTGAGCAGCAACCCTGGCAAACTGAATTAGCGCTGCTGCTTCATGATGAATACACTGCTTGAGTTTCGAACCTATTTCCGATTAAATGAAAGCATCTTATGAAGGAGCAGCATCAGGCGTGAAAGTTTTAATTGCAGGAGCAACCGGCTTTATTGGTAAGGCCTTGGTGCGTGCATTTATTTCACGTGGAGATGAGGTCATTGTACTCGGGCGCTCCAAGGCGAAGATCCATTTTATTTTTAAAGAGCCGATCCGTTTCTGGACGTGGATTGATCTCGAAACGCATGCAGAACCCATTGATCTGATCGTCAATCTGGCCGGAGAAAATATCGGCGGCTGGTGGAGCAAAAATAAAAAAGAGAAATTACTGAATAGTCGTTTAGCCGCGATCAAACGCCTGATTGCTTTTTGCAAACGTCAGCAAGAAGAAACCCACCAAAGCCCACGCCTGTTTCAAGCCAGTGGCATTGGAATTTATGGCATTCGGGGGGATCGGGTGTATGATGAAAATTCACCACTGCCGCAAGATCAGGATTTTTTAAGCACGCTTGCCCATCAGGTTGAAAATGCGGCTTCCGAGGCCAACACCGATGGCATTCCGCTGTTGATCATGCGCTTTGGCGTAGTCTTGCATCCCAATGGAGGCATGCTGGAACAACTCTTTCCGCTTTTTAAATATGGTCTGGGCACGGTGTTTGGTCGGGGCACGCAGTTTTTAAGCTGGATCAGCCGTGCGGATCTGATCAAAGCGATCCTCTTTTTAAGCGACCATCCTGAGCTTACCGGCATCATCAATCTGGTCGCAAAAGAGCCGGTGACCCAACAAGGTTTTTCCAAAGCCTATGCGCGCTATTTGCGACGCCCGCTCTGGCTCCGCTTTCCGCCATTTCTGGTCAAGATCCTGTTTGGCGAAATGGGGGAGAGCTTGCTTCTCGGCAGTCAAAAAGTGGTGCCACTGCGCTTGCTCGAAGCGGGGTTTGATTTTGACTATCCGACGCTTCAATATTATTTTGCGAAATAAACCTGATAACGCTGCGCATTTAAACACAGCACTGCTTGATCTCCCGCTTGCACGGGTCCCACGCCAGCTGGGGTTCCAGTAAACAGCAGATCGCCATCACAAAGTGGGAAATACTCTGCCGCGTAAGCACATAATTCTGCAGGACGCATGCGCATATCCATCGCAGCGGCTTTTTGCTTGAGCACGCCATTCAAGTAAAACTCAAACTGCAAATCTGCTAGATCTGTTGGCAGGGAGATCCAAGGGCCGATGCAGGCCGCATCAGGAAAAACCTTACCCAGCGTCCAGGGCCCTCCTGCTAATTTTGCTTGTTTTTGCAGGGTACGATTGGTCATATCCAAGCCCAATGTCACTGCGGCAAGCTGCTGATTTTGAATCTGAAAAACTAATTCACACTCATAATGAAATTCATCCTGCAGATTGGGCAGCTGTAGCGTTAGGATGTCATCCCAGTGCGGGCATATTTTTAGCACACTCGGAGGCTTCAGGAATAAAACTGGACGAGTCGGTACTCCTTCCTGCATCTCCGCCGCATGATCGAGATAGTTTTTCCCTGCACAAATTATCTTGTCCATTTGAATTGTCCTAGCAATTAGTTTAGAATAATGATAGTTTTTTAACAGTCCAAAAGCAAGGAGCTCCAGATGGCAGAAGAAAAAAAGCCCACTGCAAAAAAAACAGTGACCAAGAAACCCGTTAAAAAAGCACTCCCTCAGAAAAAACCGAGTCCGTTCAAAATAATCTGGCGCAAACTCGATGTCATTGGAATCAGTGGTAAAGTCATTTTGATTCTCGTAGTCATCGGCGTTCTGGCTAGATTATTTGAAAAACTATGACCCTGAGCACTGGCAATTGGCACAGCGTCAAGGCAAAAATCGCCGCGCTCAATCCTCATCTGGCGACCCTCATCGAGGCACTGGCCCTCGATGACAGCTATCGATTTTATACCGCACGCTATCCTTATGGCGTGCCCCTTTTAAAGCAGGGTGTTTTTTATCTGCCTGGTGAACACTATGAAGTGATCGCGATTGAAGACATGCCCGAGCCGATTCGCTCTGATCTCAATTACAATCAACACGGCAATCCTGCAGGGATCGTGACCGAGAATACCATGGAGCAATTCGTAAGCCTCGAGAATCGCATCGTGCCTTTTTCGGTGTATGGCCCAGGCTCCGCATTGGGATTGACTTCTGTTCTGGATGATTTAACTGGTCAGGAACGTTTCAATGATTTTAATTTGTGGGAAATTACCTCCGGTGCCCGCAGTGTATTCATGCTCCCCAAAATTTCAGACATGCTCTCTTTCAATAAAATCAAAAAGGCCTATCATCTTGAGGCCAAAAAACCCGAACATTATAGCGAGCACTGGTCGGTCTTTAGTGAGATCGCCCGCAAGCGCAATTGCGACTGGGCGTTTGAGGCGATTTTTTTTCCGCGCAAATTGATTGAACAACTTCAAGACAGCAGCTGTCGTGAATTAAAAAACTACTTCCTCGAAGTCAATCGCCAATTTTTTGGATACTGGCGTAATTTATTTAGCTGGCAGGTGACGTTTTCACGCATTGAATGCCTGCGCAATCTCAAGCAATCCGCGCATTTACTGGATACGGCCAAACACTTATTTGCCGTGGCTTCGGGGACTTTTCCCGCTTTTCAGCCCGCCACGGATGAACGCTGCCTGCCCCGGAAAATGATTCAAGACGTCTATCTCAATGAATATGGATTGAAAGAATACATCCCGGTGATTATGGAACCCACGCTTTTCAAACCCGGCCAACCGCTTTACTATTCTTTAAGCCTGCCGATTGCGGTGGAATATTCCCCAAAATCGGCAACTGGATCAAGCAATATCAATGATTTAGAAGAATTAATGGGCCTGCTAAAACGCTATGTCAAAGAGCTGTCCTCCCGCGATCTCAACATTGCCAGAACCAATCTCTATCACATGGCACAGCAGAATCACTTCGATTTTTATCACGTCAATCCGGAAGGGCGCACTGATATCCAAACAATTGATGCCCTGATTGCGCAAGATCCCCGTTTTATTCAAGATGCATGCCCGGGAAATGATGTCTTTCCGGTGCATAGCAGCTTTTTTAAAGGCTGTATTGCGTTGAGGTAAGATTATAATAAAACGGCCTTATCCAATATCGATGTTTTAAAAGGATCTTCATCTTGAACACGCATACTCACGATATCTAATTTCTGCTCGCCAAAATGAGACTCAAACTCAAAGCGAATCTGCGCCACCTCAACCCAAGTCAATCGACGCTCCGCCAACACCAGAATATCAATATCCCCACCCTTACGCATCGGGTCTACCTGCGACCCAAATAGATAAACCGCCGCATCCGGCAGCAAGGAGAGAATGCTTTTTTTCAAAAGCGCGCACTGCTGAGGCTCAAGTCTGATCATCCCTGAACTCTAATCTTTTTGTATGTTCTTGTCAACAAACTAAATGGGCATTTGAATGCAAGATTTTTTATGCTATAATGCACACATAAGACCTAAAATGAAAGAAATGAATATTGTTAAACCGATTCTTTGGAGCATTGAAAAAAACGCAAAACTCCGAGCTGAGCGAGGCGTGAGTTTTGAAGAGATTGAAACGGCTATCTTAAACGACAAAGTAATTGAAGTAATTGATCACTCGAATACAATACAGTATGGTCATCAAAAAATTTTTGTCATTGATTGGAATGAATATGCATTAATGGTGCCTTACGTGGAAACAGAAGAAGAAATCTTTTTAAAAACCGCTTTTTATAGCCGCAAAGCAACAAAAAAATACTTTAGGAGCATAGAATGAACATCAAAAATCAAATTTTAGATGCTGAAGAACAAAGCATTCTCAATGACTTTGAGTCAGGAAAACTGAAACCTCTAGCTCATCAAAAAGAGGAACTCTCCAGGATTAAAAAGTACCTGACTGAAAAGCATAACAAAAACAAAAGAGTGAATATTCGCCTCACCGAACAAGATTTTCTTTACGCACAATCTCGGGCCTTGGAAGATGGACTTCCTTATCAAACCTTACTGTCTAGTATTTTGCATAAATATTTTACTGGAAAACTAGTAGAAATGCGCTAGCCTCTTTCAATGCATAGCAAGGCTTGATTATTTCATTTATAGGATTTACCATGGATTTATCAAGTTTAAAACTATGGAGAACAAAAGATGTCTAAAGCTGGATGCCAAAGTGCTGGGAAGAAAAAATGCAGAAACAGCTATGCGGCTTATTTGCTGTATGCTGTCAGTTTAATCGGCTTTCTGGATCTCTACTCATCGGGAAGTATTACGGGGCATTACACGCCCCTCGTTGGCGTGGATATTGGGGTGTACCTCGTGATGATTGTGTTGGCCATGCTGATCCATCGCGGTTCCTGCTGCGCGAAATGGGCGTATGGGGTTTTAGCCGTAGCTTGGTATTGCGCACTCTTGTTTTATCTGCCCAAATTTAACCATACTTTAGACTGGTATACTTTGTTTATGCAGTGGGTTCTGAGTGCGTTGGCGCTGTGGGCTTTGTTGTCTCCCCGTCGCAAGCAGGATTGCAATCTGGATTAAACAAATTCTTGTCGATTTTGAGATAGGCCACGCGTTCTGCAGGACAGACCATGGCATCAAAAACACCGGGTGTCGCGAGCAATTTAGCTTGTAATGCGCGCACTGCCTCTGCGTTGTCCTCAATTTCAATCGCAATGATTTTGGAACTTAAATGCTGCGGTTTTTTCATGGTCAATGCCACGCAAAGCCACAGCAGCCCTAAGCCCGCACACAGAATAAAAATACTGCCAAAACCATAACGACTAAACACCAGGCCGGACAAACTCCCGCCGACTAAAATCCCTAAAAATTGCGCACTGGAATAAATGCCCATCGCCGTGCCCTTACTGCCCGCAGGCGCAATTTTTGCGATCAGGGAGGGCAGACTGGATTCTAAAAAGGTAAAGGCCGCAAAAAATAAGATCAGGATCAAACTCATTACGATCAGATTTTGATGAAACAGGCCCAAAAGTATTTCTGAAAGCGTGAGCAGGGCAATCGCCCCCACAAAAATGGGCTTCATTTTACGCTTTTTTTCCGCAATGATGATGAAGGGCAACATCAGCGCGAATGAAATCAACAAGACGGGGAGATAAATCATCCACTGATGACTATTGGCAAGATCTAAATGGTCCACCATAATAATCGGCACGGCCACAAATAAGGCCGTGAGAATCGCATGCAGGCAGAAAATCCCGAGATCCAGACGCAATAATTCAGGCGTACACAAAATCGCTTTAAACTGACTCAAGACAGCTTGATTATCCCGTTGAATAAATAAACGGCTAGGCGTGGGCACAATAAAGATCAAGACCAGAATACCAATACAGGCCAGCAACGCGGTAAACCAGAAAATCCCAGACAGCCCCACCCAGCTATCTAAAATCGGACCAATAATTAAAGCCAGAATAAAAGAAAGGCCAATCGTCATCCCCAAGACTGACATCGCTTTAAGACGATTTTCTTCACGCGTATTATCCGCCAGCAAAGCAGTCAGTGTGCTGCCGATCGCTCCGGCCCCTTGAATTGCGCGCCCGTAGATCAACATCTCAATACTGGTGGCCCGCGCCGCTACCATGCTACCAATGATAAACAAAATCAGGCCAAAAATAATCACAGGTTTTCTGCCTAAGCGATCGGAACATAAACCAAAAGGAATTTGTAACAGGCCCTGCGTCAAACCATACACACCCAAAGCCAGGCCCATTAAAGCGGGGGTTGCCCCTTTAAAATCATCGATATAGAGACTAAAAACCGGCAGGATCATAAACAGACCCAACATGCGAAAAGCATAGATGCTGGCGAGGGATAAAGTGGTTTTTTTTTCGTTTTGTGTCATTATATTTATGTAAAGCGTTGCAAATAAAGATGGCTATGATACCATAAGCCCTAATTTTCTGACAGCTTCATTGAAACGGGAGTCACACACTATGCCAAAACGACGTGGTTTTTTCTTGAGAATATTCAGCCTAGGCGCCTTTTTATTCTTAGCGGGCTGCAGCAAAATGGAAGTACTAAATCCTAAAGGCATCATTGCAGCCGATGAAAAACAATTACTGATTGATGCGCTCTGCCTCATGCTGATTATCATCATTCCCGTCATTATTTTAACCCTTGTCATCGCCCGTCGTTATCGCGCCTCGAACACCAAGGCTAAATACAGCCCTAACTGGGGGCATGGCACATTGCTGGAAGCCGGCTGGTGGGTGCTGCCGATCCTTATTATCGCGGTCTTGGGCACGCTTACCTGGCGCACGACGCATTCGCTCGATCCCTACAAACCGATCGAAACCAAAGTGCCCGCCCTGAATATTCAGGTTGTTTCTTTACAATGGCGCTGGCTGTTTATTTATCCGGAACAAAACATTGCTACCCTTGATTTTGTGGAATTTCCAGTGGATACGCCGATCAGCTTCAGCGTGACCTCTGATGCGCCCATGAACTCTTTCCAGATTCGCCAATTAGCCGGCCAAATTTATGCCATGAACGGCATGAAAACAGAACTGCACTTGATCGCCAATCAAACCGGAGATTATGAAGGCCGCTCCGTTAATTTCAGCGGTCCAGGTTTCACAGATATGACATTCACTGCGCACGTCGTGCCGCAGGCAGATTTTAATACCTGGGTACAATCGGTGAAAAAAGGCAATAATGTTTTGAGCTTACCGGCTTACAAACAATTGGCCTTGCCCTCGCAGGATCATAGTGTCCAACTGTATTCTGCTGTGGCACCTGATTTGTTCAATGATATTATCATGAGCTATATGGGCCCAGATATGCCGGCTAATATGAAAATGACCTCTGGGTCCTAACTGCATTCTCGCTAATGACAAGGAAATAACATGCTTGAACATCTCATTTTTGGCAAACTCACTCTCGACGCGATCCCCTATAAAAATCCGATTATTATGGGTGCAGGCGGCGGCATGATGGGCTTGGTGGCTTTTTTAGTCATCGGCTCTCTGTTCTATTTTAAAAGATGGACCTGGCTATGGAAAGAATGGCTGACCTCCGTCGATCACAAGAAAATCGGGATCATGTATATTATTCTCGCTTTTTTAATGCTGCTGCGCGGATTTGCCGATGCGATCATGATGCGGACGCAACAGGCCCTGGCAGTGGGCAACTCTATGGGCTATTTACCGGCCTCACACTATGACCAGATTTTTACTGCGCATGGTGTGGTGATGATTTTCTTTGTGGCCATGTCTTTTGTATTTGGACTGACTAATCTTGTGGTGCCTTTACAAATCGGCGCACGCGATGTGGCTTATCCTTATCTGAACTCTCTCAGCTTCTGGCTGTCTGCCATGGGCGCGATGCTGCTGATGGTGTCGCTTTTAATCGGTGATTTTGCGGCAACCGGCTGGTTGGCGTATCCTCCGCTTTCTGAACTCCAATACAGCCCTGGCGTCGGCGTGGATTATTATCTGTGGGCCCTAACTGTTTCTGGATTCGGCACCCTGATTGGTGGCATCAACATTCTGGTGACAATTATCAAAATGCGCTGCCCTGGTATGACCCTGATGAAAATGCCTTTATTCACTTGGTCGGTCTTATGCTCCATGATTCTGATTGTAATCGCTTTCCCGATCTTGAATATCACACTGGGAATGCTCTTCTTTGACCGCTTCTTTGGCATGCACTTCTTTACCTCCGGCTTTGGCGGCAATCCCATGATGTATATCAATTTGATTTGGACTTGGGGCCATCCTGAAGTATATATTTTGGTTCTGCCTGCATTTGGTATTTTTTCTGAAGTCATTTCCACCTTCTCCAAAAAAACCATCTTTGGTTATGCGGCGATGGTCTGGGCGACGTTTGTGATTACCTTCCTTTCCTTTACGGTGTGGGTGCATCACTTCTTTACCATGGGTGCGGGTGCAGATGTCAATGCCGTGTTCGGGATTGCGACGATGATTATTTCCGTTCCCACCGGTGTTAAAATCTTTAACTGGATGGCCACCATGTATCGCGGGCGGATTACTTTTTCAACCCCGATGATGTGGGCCGTGGCCTTCTTGATCACCTTCTCGATTGGTGGCATGACAGGCGTCTTGATGTCCGTTCCGGGCGTCGATTTCCAAATGCATAATAGCGTCTTTTTGATCGCGCATTTCCATAATACGATTATCGGCGGAGTGCTGTTTGGTTTATTTGCAGGATACACTTACTGGTTCCCCAAAGCCACCGGCATCAAGCTGAGTGAAACCTTAGGCAAATATGCATTCTGGTGCTGGTTCCTCGGCTTCCTGCTGGCCTTTATGCCTTTATATGCATTGGGTCTGATGGGAATGACACGACGCATCAATCACTACTCGGTCGCTTCCGGATTCCATCCCTTCCTGGTCTGTGCTTGCTTAGGCGCTTTTGTGATTATGGCTGGGATTATTTTGCAACTGGTGCAATTAGGGCATGCGATCAAGAATCAACAGAAAAACAAAGTCGGCGCTGATCCCTGGGATGGCCGCACTTTGGAATGGTCGATTCCATCACCTCCGCCTTTCTACAACTTTGCGCACGAACCTCATGTTCATCATCGTGATGATTTCTGGCATACCAAACAGGCTGGCAAAACCGTCGATGCCCGTCCGTATGAAGATATTCACATGCCTAAGAACACGGCGATGGGCTTTATCATCGGGATCCTGGCAGGCCTATTCGGGTTTGCGATGGTCTGGGAGATGCCAATTCCGGCAACTGTGACCGGTGTCGCAATGGTCGCCTGTATTATCGCGCGCATGTTTAACTTCCACACTGATTATTATGTAAAAGCTGCTGAAGTTGAAAAAATAGAAGCCGCATATTTAAAAGGAGCACAAGCATGACACATTCGGTTAGCGATCATGGCCATCACGGTCATCACGAGGGCCCGGACGCCAAAGCCACTTTCGGATTCTGGCTGTATATCATGACCGATTGTATGATGTTTGCTGCCTTGTTCGCGACGTACATCGTCTTGCGCAACAATACCTTTGGCGGACCGGGCATTACGCTCATTTCTAATTTGCATGATGTACTGGCGCGCAGCCTTGTTTTACTGGTGATGGTCCTTTTTTCAGGCTTCAGTATGGTGGCCATGCGCAATAAATCAGTCGGTGGTACCCAGCTCTGGCTGGTTGTCAGCAGCCTGATCGGGCTGGTTTTTCTAGCTATGCAATATCATGAATTCGATTGCGTGTTTAAAATGGGTTACAATTGGCAAAGCAATGCCTTTATGTCTTCCTATTTCACGACGCTGGGCCTGTTCTGTATTCATATTTGCGTGGTCTTATTGTGGAGTCTGATTCTCCTCATCCAGCTTTCCATGCAAAAACTCTCCTCCATGATGCAGACACGCGTCATCTGTTTGAATATGTTTGTCAACTTCTTAAGCATTATCTGGGTGTTTATCTTTAGTATCGTTTATTTAATGGGAGCAGTGTAAGATGGCTAAAAATACAGGAACGGGTTTATTCGTCTATCTGACTGGCTTTGTGGTCTCCGTGATATTAACTTTGCTCAGCTTTAATCTGGTGATGCATCCTCATTTTTCCAGTCTGGATCTCTATACTTCGATTGCAGTCTTCGCGCTGGCACTCTTGTTTGTGCAGTCCGTGTGTTTCTTGCGTTTGAATGCCAAAAGCAGTGATGATAAATGGAATCTTGTGGCGTTTTTCTTCACGATTTTCATTATCTGTCTGGTGGTGTCCGGGTCCCTGTGGATTATGTACAATCTGAATTACAATATGGTGAGCCATTAGTGAAGTTTTTTGAGGTCACGAAGCCTGGGATTATTTTTGGAAATGTTGTAACCGTATCAGGCGGATTTTTTTTAGGCTCACTTCATCATTTCAATGTCTGGCTGTTTCTATGCACCTTGCTGGGAATGTCCCTGGTTGTCGCCTGCGGCTGTGTCCTCAACAATATCATTGATCGTGATATCGACCCTTTGATGGACCGCACCAAACACCGCGCTCTAGTTCAGAAAAAAATTGCGCTCCCCATTGCCTTTGCCTATGCCTTGATTTTAGGCGTCGCTGGATTTGCTATTTTTTATTTCGGCACCAATCTTCTCGCCTTAAGTGTGGCCGCGATCGGCCTCTTTGTGTATGTCATCGTGTATAGCCTCTTCTGGAAACGCCGCTCCACCCTTGGCACCACCATCGGCGGCATTGCCGGAGCCGTCCCGCCCGTCGTCGGCTATTGTGCCGCCACCCAGCAATTTAATAGTGCCGCGGTCATTTTATTTTTGATTTTATTTTTCTGGCAGATGCCGCATTTTTACGCCATTTCCATTTATCGCCTTAAAGACTTCGCCGCAGCGGGCATTCCCATTTTACCGCTCAAAAAAAGCATTCCCTACACCAAGATCTGCATCCTCCTGTATATCATTGCCTTCACGATCGTGGCGATTCTGCCAACGCTGTTTGGCTACATTGGCTGGACTTATTTTAGCATTGCACTGCTGCTCGGCCTGATCTGGCTTGGTCTTGGCCTCAAGGGCTTTAAAACCCAGGACGATCGCCGCTGGGCCCGTAAGATGTTTTTGTTTTCTATTCTCAATATCACGTTGCTGTCCTGTGCCTTTTTGACTTGATTTAATATTGTATTTTAACTATAATTTTTTTCTTTTATATTTATTATGGGTGGATCAAGCATGTTTACGAGAGCGCTGAGGGGAGCGGTCGGTGCCATGGCGGGCTCGATATTTTCAAGTATAGTCAGCGCCGATAGAGCGAAACAACCATCCGGTAAACATCCTTTGTGGCGGCCAGCAAGCGCCAGACTCACTTTCTTTGCTGCAGCAGCAAGCGCGCCTTCGCCAAGCGTCGAATTTCAAGCGGTGATTCAAAAGCATTTTCACTGGAGTACGACTCAATATGCAGCGTTTCTGGAACTCTGTGAGGCCATGAATTGTGCCGATCTGGTCAAAAGCCTTGCTGATGCACCGGATCTTACTGAATCCAAAATTTTCACAGAACTGGACAAGATTTTCCAAGCCTATTTGTTCCGGAATGGACCCAAGAATATATTGGGCAGTACGCAAGAACGCTTTCATATTACTACAGGGGAGGTCAGCAGCACGCGTCAAGAAAAAGCAGCGCAGGCGCTCCGTGTATTGGGTCTGCATCGGGAGCGCATTCCCAGCAGCGCAGCATTGGAAGGCGTGCGCTTTGTATTCATTTTAGGATCGACGGTGCCCAATATGCGGCGCCGGATTCAATTTGCCATCGATCATGTTTTGCCAAAGTTAGATCCAGAGCGAACCACCATCGTGCTTTTAAGTGGTCAGCGTCCATTGATTCCCTCCAAGAAAGATAATGCGGGGGCTTATCACTCCGGTGACTTTACGCAAGAAATGTCTGAAAAAGGAGGGCTGCTCTCGAAACAACAGGCTGAAGACAGTTTAAAAAAATCGCATATGATGCATGAAGGGCGGGAATGGCCGACTGAGGCTGGTGCCATGTTTATGCTGGGCGAGCAGCTGTTACCTCCTGAATGGTGCCGAGTTTTAATCGATGCCGATGCCGCACCCGGTGCAACGCGTCCAGATACCACGCGCACGGCCTATTTCGCTGGATTATATCTGCAAAAGCACTGCACCATATCACCTGACACGCAAGTATGTATCGTCACGGATGCCGCTTTCCCAGGCCAGCTCTTTCAAGTCCAGCTCGGGCTGCTTCAAGCAAAATGGCCAGGAAGCGATGCACATAAGGTATTTTCAGGCTTAGGCTATTCTGATAAAATCTTCGACGATATTGCTTATGTACGAATTGGTGCAAGCGCTATTGCAGAACTGTGGCATAATCTTGGCAAATATAAAGAAGCAAGCGCTGAGGCAGCTATAGAATCAGACCGATCCGGCCCTGCTCCTGATTAGGAATGCCCACTGCTTTTCAAGGATAATCCTGGGTCTTCTCTTCCAAAGGAGGGGACTGTCTCCAGGAGCTGACCCATCCTGCGAGTCTTTGACCTACGGTGGTAGACGCCGTGGTAATGGCCAATTGACTGCAAAATTTCGCAGCCGCCACACAGCGTTCGCTGGATGTGCTGAGGTTCATGATTTCTAAAGCAGCCAGGGCAAGGGTGGGGATCCCTGTTTTCCATCTGGGTCCGCCCTCTATCAACCCCAGTAATTGATTAATCAGCATCAAAGCAAGCGAGGCTGGATTCTGGAGTTGACCCACTCCATACATCACGCCAAGACCGACGGTACCATTGATCAAAAGCTGCAGGAGTTTATGCGTGGCCGAATGAGGTGCCGCATATCGATCAGCCAAGCCTTTGGTGAAATAACTCACAAAACCACAGGCCAGCGCGCTGGAAACTATGCCTCCACTTGGCACATAGGATCCAATTGTTTCAGGCAGGGATGGATCGGACTTGGGTGTATAAACGACCAAAGCACGGGCATGGGTACCCTCTGCAATAGGGACAGGATCTGGAAAAGTACCTGTGCAACCTAGGGCAGGAACACTCACGGATATACGTGCCGCACTCGCAAGATCGGTCACAATTTGTGTAGTATTTAATTCGGGGGGTGTCGCCACCTCACAATCAATCACCCCGCCTTCGCCTTCACCACAATTAGCCGATAAGATTGAAACTGCAGCGTCTACTCCATCAAGGAAAAAATGAAACTGGGCGGCACCAGGCCAAACACTCGGCGCATGCACGCCAGATAAAAGTCGGCCATCCGCAACCGGAGCAGCATCAAGTGAGAATCCACAGATCAGCGGTGCTGGACTTGGGCTAGGCATGGGTGTGGGTGTGGGTGTGCCTGTGCCTGTGCCTGTGCCTGTGCCTGTGCCTGTTCCCGTCGGCGTCACTGTACTGGTGACCGTCGGACTAGGTGTCACGCTTAATGTCGGCGTTCTAGAACTGCTGGTGCTCGGACTCAAACTGAGAGAAGCTATGGCCGTCGCTGGTGCAGTCGGGGTCATCGACATAGATAGCGTGCCGTTGGGAGAAATGCTCAGCGTCGGGGAAGGCGAGGGCGAAGATGAGGACGACGCTGAAACAGTCGGCTTGACACTCCAACTTTTTGTAGCACTATAACTCGCGCTATACGTGCTGGTCCGACTGTCAGAACCAGACCCACTCAGGGATTGCGTCACAGAAATGGTCACGGATCCAGAACGACTCAGGCTTAAAGTAGCCGTCACAGTAGGGGAAACAGAAAGACTAACCGTGCGGCTGGGTGTGCTCGTCACTGTAGCGCTGGGGGAGGGGGGCGGTGTGATTGTATAGCTGGTCTTCGGGCTCGGTGTCACTAGCGGCGTGCTGGAACGACTGCTGCTGGGACTGAGTGAGGCCACTGCCGTAGTCGTAGCTGGGGCGGTGGCAGTTGCAGTGGTAGACACAGATAGCGTGCCGGTAGGAGAGATACTCAGCGTCGGGGAGGTACTTGGTAAAGGCGAGGATGATGACGAGGCTGAAACAGTCGGCGTGGCCGTCCAGCTTCCTGTCGTACTGCGGCTTAAACGATAGGCGGCAGTCGGAGAAGCAGATCTTGAGCAGCTAAATGAAGCCGTGACCGTTCCTGTAGCGCTGGGAGTCAGCGTGAGCGTCAAGCTCGGTGAAATAGAAATACTGACCGTTGTAGCCGGTGTCAAAATCTCTGCATGTGAACCTGCAGTAAAATGCCGCACTAAAAAAACAGCACCTGTTAAAACCGTACCCCCAACTACAACTCCCGCCACTGCAGGTCCTGCTTTGATCATTTTTTTTCGCTTTGCTTTCAGCACAGCCGCTTCTGTCAAAATAGCGCGGAGCAATCTGGCTGGGTCCACTTCTGCGCCCCCCGCCTGCGGATAGAGGCGACAGACTATGGCAGGTAATGTTGCTGGGCTAATTAATGTCGATGCGTCAGATTCAAGTTGAGGAAAACTTAAAGAAAACGGTAGTGAACCTTGCGTATGCATAGGATTCACGCTCATCACGATCCCCTCTGCCGCACCATGACTGGTAAGCTCTTCATCCATCGGAGCTGACAAAACCTGTAGATGCCCTCGAACTAAGCCGACCAGCGCCAATAAGTTCATACCTGCATCATTCTCTTGTATAGCTTCCATCGCCATTAATGCCCTCTGAATTTTATTAAGCTGAGGCTGCAGGCTGAGAATCGCATCCTTAAACTCAGTCTGCGTTAGATCCAAGATCACTGCTTCACTCAGATTCGCAAGCAGCCGTTTACATAGATTGCTTAAATTTGGCAGATCTAAGGCCCCCTTTCCTACCGCTTTCGCCAGCTGATCTGCCAGGCTGCGTGCTTCTTTCTGGATATTCTTCTTCTGTGGTTCAGAAGCAGGCTCTATAGGACGACGCAGTTGTTTTAAGTGCTGAAGGTAATTCTGTGCAACCTGACCGCGTGTTGCTGTGGGAGGTGGAGCAGGAGCAGGAGCAGGAGCAGGAGCAGCATTTTCTCTTCTAACAAACACCCGCCCCAAGACTGTTCTAGTACTCGGACTTCTCTCATTCTCCATCAAATCTTCCATATTATATAATTTTATTAATTATACCATCTTAATAAAAATATGCAAATAATTAATTTATTGAGAAAACCTGCGCTTGCCAAAAAGCCTGGTTTAGCATATAAATAGAGGCCAACCCATCCATAAAGAGAGACGCTATGAAGCTCCGTCATTTACTGTGCCTGATGATGATACTCGGTCTGCCCACTGCTATTTTTGCAGAAAGTACACTTACACCCGCCGTTCCGCTGGAGACCAATCCGCTGGCGCAACAATTTACGCCGCATGAACAGAATACTAATACGCAATTGTATGTGACCCAGTTTACGAATCCAGGACCCTTGGAATCTACGAATAACACGGACTCCAGCGCCTCGACCATTAGTAGTTTCAGTGCCTGGGTGAGGAGCCCCTCACAACTCTTGAGTAATCAAGTGCTGAATCGCTATGGCGTAGGCATGCAGATTGGATTTTAAATCCGCACGACCATCACATCAGACTGCGCGCCATGCAAAACTGCATTGGCAGTAGAACCTAAAATCGCAGAAGCCAAGGCTTTGCGACCATGACTGCCCAACACGACTAAGCCTGCCTTCACCTGCGTCGCTAAATCAAGGATCTCCTGTTTGGGGAAGCCTACTTTCACATGCACATGTTTCGGCATCACGTTCACATGCTGCTTTTGCATGATCGCATTAAGCTCGGCCTCTGCCGTGCTTTTTAAATCAATTTCAATCGCAGGATAATAACCCAAGGCACTCACATCACCGACCACATGAATCACATGTAACTGCGCTTTGAAATAGTCAGCTAAATCCGTGGCCACATCCAGGATCGCTTGATTATCTTCATGAAATTCAATGGCGACTACAATATCCTGATACGGCAGGGCTTTGAGACGTTTGCCGGTTTTATCGACCCGAATCGTTAACACATCCACTGGGGATTGATGCAGGATGCCATTTGCCGTCGAGCCCAGCAACAAGCCGAAACCATGCTTACCATGACTGCCGCAGATAATCACATCTGCTTTCATTTCCGCTGCAAGTTTCACCACTTCATCACTGGCACGACCCTCACGCATCACGACTTGATCTTCTTTGAACTTGTATTTGGCAGTAAGGGCAGCCAGCTCTTTCTGCGCATGCTCAATCACGGCATTTTGAAAATCATAGGCATAGGGAACAGACGACACCAATTGCGGTGCCACATGCACCACCGTCAATTTGCCATGATGATGTTCGGCTAATTTAAGGGCTTCTTCCAGCAAAAACTGATCGTTTTCGTAAATATCAATAGCG
This sequence comes from Francisella tularensis subsp. holarctica, assembly GCA_945860585.1. Classification (GTDB taxonomy): domain Bacteria; phylum Pseudomonadota; class Gammaproteobacteria; order Francisellales; family CACEW01; genus JAJZUD01. The sequence goes on from CAMARA010000004.1 coordinate 57,406, forward strand.
AGTAAAAGGTGCTTATATTTTTTCATGATAATTCTCCCTCGTTTTTCTTTATTCTATGCCCTTATTTCTTGAGATGCAAGGACGAAAAAGGTATACTTCCCCCATGAACTGGAAAACACTTTTACGCGATGCCGTGACGGATCCGGCTGAATTATTGCAGCTACTCAATTTACCCGCTGATCATTTAACCGAAATGCGTCAAGCGACAAATCTATTTACCCTGCGTGTACCCCATGGTTTTGTAGCACGTATGCAAAAAGGAAATGCGCAAGATCCCTTATTATTACAAGTCCTACCCTTGGGTTTAGAAACTCTAGAAGTGCCAGGTTTTGTCACGGACCCACTAGGCGAACAAGTAGCGAATCCCGTACCAGGCCTGTTGCACAAATATCATGGTCGTGTATTACTGATTACCAATGGTCATTGCGCCGTACAATGCCGCTATTGTTTCCGCCGTAATTTCGCCTATGAGGATCAAAACCCAGGCCAAAAAGGCTGGCGCCAGGCGTTTGATTATATTGCTGCAGACCCGAGTATTCATGAAGTGATTTTAAGTGGAGGAGACCCACTCACCTTAACGGATCACAGCCTCAAAGGCCTGCTGGCTTATGTACAGCAGACCCCGCATCTCAAAACCATCCGCTTTCATTCCCGCGTACCGATTGTCCTGCCTGAGCGCATTGACGCAGATTTTTTAGCCCTCTTCGAAAAAGTACCCCAACAAAAAATAATGGTCCTGCACTGCAATCACACCCAAGAGCTGGATACCAGTGTCTTAAAAGCCTGCACTGCATTAAAGCAGGCTGGATTTACCCTGCTGAATCAATCCGTTTTACTGAAAGGTATTAATGACACGCTACAAACCCAACTAGATTTACAGCACAAGCTCTTTGAATACGGCGTCCTGCCTTATTATTTACATTTGCTGGATCACAGCAAAGGCACCGCCCACTTTGAAGTTGATCTTGTCACAGCAGAAGCATTAATTCAGCAAATGCGTCAACATCTACCAGGCTACCTCGTACCCCGCCTCGCCCGCGAGACAGCAGGCGAAGGCGCTAAGACGGTGCTTGCGTGATATTGCGTATTTAAGCGCCTGGAACTACTGGCGTAGGCTGATGATCGGATCCTGCCCGTGACATCATATTCAAAAACGGCGTACTTTTGGTTTGAACAGCCGACGTTTTTTGTTCACAAGCACTCTTAAATCCTCGAGTAAAAAAGCTCTTTATCGCATTACACATTTGAATCAGCCAACCACCCACTTTTTGTTTTACTACAGGAGTAATTTGGGGAAACTCGCGCGGCTGGCTTTGACATACAACAACATCATACACACTCTTCTGATGACCTCTGACAAACTCAGCCTTTGCTTTAAGCGCTTGGTAATCTCCATTTACTGCAAGCGTACTTTTTATAGCATCAGTAGTTTTGTCTCCAGTACTTGCTGCTATTTCTATAACCCGCATTCTTGTTTCAATTGATACTAGTTCTTTTTCTAAATTATTCAGCGTATTACTTAATGGCTTATCTTTTTCCAGAATACCCAAACGACGATTAATTTCTTTGCAATCTCGCATAAACGTAGAATTCGCGTAACGATTCACCAAATTAGATTGAGTCGTAAACAAAGTCAGGCATTTTCCCTTGAAACAAGAGGGTTAGGGCCTGGGTCATATTGACGCCATGTTTACGACAGGAGGAGAGATACCCTCTGATTCGACAGAAGATTAAAGCGCCATC